>CAWURM010000037.1:0-34280 GCA_963924965.1 uncultured Flavobacterium sp. | reverse complement strand
TAGTGCAGGTTCAAATGGCATTTCCACAGCGTCTGAAAATAGGAGTGGTGCAGCACCTATTCCACTCTCAGCACCATCAACAGTTATAAAGTGGAAAACAATTCTGCAGTATCATTTCTTGACTGATTAATTCAAATTCATTTGTCTGATCGATGCATAGTTTAAAGCCAATAGGTTTTTCATCAGTATTTCGTTAAATAAAATACTGTTGTATCTCTGGCGCAATAGTTTCAAGGGGATATCTAAAATAACCTAAAATAGGGAAATTTATAAGAATGGTATGTTTGGTCTGGATGCTATTTAAAAGCGCTGTAAATAATAGTTCTAATAAATAGGTAGGAGTAGCGATTGTTAAAGTAGAAATGCGCTGCAATACTAATAATAAAGGCGGCAATTCCATAAACGAAAAATTCCATTCTCATAGCAACGATTTTTGTAACCCTCTAATTTAGTATGAATATAAGTTCTTTCGTATATTTAATTATTATAAAAAATATTCTATAATTGCATAAACGGAAATGAATTAGTAAAACTTAAAATGCAGTTTCTACGTAAGTACGATTAATACAAAGAATTAAATACAAGAATGAAAAAATATACCACCGCGAGTAATGCTTTTATGATTTTCTTTTTTATGCTCATTTTTAGCAATACATATTCGCAATATGTATTTCAGGCTGATAAATTGCCTGAGGAAATATCTTTACATAAGTATGCAACTATTGCCGATGTGGGGCAGAAAGAATTAAATATTCAATATATAATGAGTCATTATGATGCATTGAATCCTAGAGCATTAAAAACGGCAACCGATGATTTAGGATTTACCCAAAATAATTTTTGGGCAAATTTGACACTTCAAAATCCAACTGATTCAGACTTACATTATTATTTAGAAACTGCATTGCCGATAACGGATCTAGTGGAGTTATATACGATTGACGAAGTTTCTGGTGAAATTTCAAAGGCAGTAAGTGGAGATGTCTTAGTTTTTTCAAAAAGAGCATATGATAATCGCAGGACCATTTTTAAAATTGACATCCAGTCTAAGTCAAACTTAAAATTATTTCTGCATTTAAAAAGTGATGGAGAAGTGCTTAAGATACCGTTGATTCTGCGCACGGCCGATAACTTTATACAGAAGATCTCTTTTGAACAATTAGTTTTCGGATTTTTTTATGGCATTTTGGCAATTGTGGCTGTTATTTACTTTTTTTTCTTTTATGCTTTGGGGAATTTCACCTTTTTGTATTATAGTTTATATGTTGTTTTTGTAGGTCTCTTGCAATTTGCATTAGATGGTTTTTTCTATGAATTTGTAACTCCTTTTGGCGGGTGGTTTTCAAACCATTCCGTACTTTTTATTGCGATAATTGCCGTTTTTTTATCGGGAAAATATAGCGAAGTATTTTTGAAAATAAAAAAGTACAGTAGAACGATTTACATTTTGTTTAATGTTGCTTATGTGTTACTCTTTACATTATTAGCTTGTGTGATTTTATTTCCTTCACTCTTGTTGCTTTGCTATATTTTAGTAAATGTACTTACACTAGTATTCCTGGTCTTGATCGTATATTCTATAATTTACCTGTATTACAAGAGAAAACCGGTAGACTCTTTTTTCTCGGCCGGTATTTTGTTTTTGATTGTTGGATTTAGCGTATTTATATTGCATAATTTCGGACTACTTCCTAGTAGTTTTCTGACTCAAAATAGTTCTAAGTTGGGAACTGGTATGGAAGTCATTTTTCTTTCACTTTCGATGTCTAATTTAATAAGAAGTTTAAAAAACGAAAAAAATGAGCTGAATCGAATTGCTTTGGTTCGCTCAGAGGAGATGAATGATCTAAAAACTTATTTTTTATCCAATATCAGCCACGAGTTGCGAACCCCATTAAATGCAATCATGAATTTAATAGATTCTGTGTCGAATGAAGTAGAAGATGAAAAAATCAGAAAGAATTGCCAAGTCATAAAATATTCGTCCCATAGCTTACTGAGTTCCGTTAATGATATTTTAGATTTTTCTAAAATTGAAAAAAAAGAAATGAAATTAGAGAAAATCACCTTTAGCCCTGGGAAAATTCTAGAGGGTTTAAAAAACAATGCAGAAATACGAGCGAAAGACAAAGGGCTAGACTTTCAATTTTCGATCTCAAATGATATGCCTGCGGTTATTAAAGGAGATGAAACTAGATTAGTACAGGTTGTAAATAACGTGCTTAGTAATGCCATTAAATTTACGTCTGAGGGCTTTGTGAATTTTAATGTGAGTGTTCTGATGAAAGAGGATAATAAGGTACGTTTAATATTGAAGGTTTCTGACTCAGGAGTGGGAATACCAAAAGAAAAAATGGATAGTATTTTTGATTCGTTTTCTCAAAATAATATCGATAATAAAAGAAAATTCGGAGGACTTGGTCTCGGGTTGTTCATTGTTAAAACGTTAGTGGATATGCAAGATGGGACAATCAAAATGGAAAGCAGAGTGGGCGATGGTACAAGTTGTGAAATTTCAATTGATTATGATATTATCGAGTCAAAAAGAATTGAAGTAGTTTCTGCTGAACCGGCTGTTTATGATTTGGGAGGAAAAACTATTCTTGTGGTAGAAGACAATGCGATGAATCAGATGGTCATTAAGATGATCACAAAGAAATGGTTGAACACCACTGTTCTCTATGCTAATAATGGTCAGGAAGGGTTAGATGTATTGAAGGTAAATAAAATTGATATTGTTTTAATGGATCTCCAAATGCCGGTTATGGATGGTTATGAAGCAACAATTGCGATAAGAAATGGTGAAGTAGGAGTAGAAAATGCGAACATTCCTATTATCGCGGTAACTGCTGACGTCATGGAAAGTACAAAATCACGTGTCGCAGAAATAGGAATGAACCATTATTTATCTAAGCCCATTAAAAAAGAAGCTTTATATGATATAGTTAAGGAATTAGCCTAGCTAAAACGCAATCGTACGTAAACATGTTTGATCCCTTTTTTTTCTGAATCTCTTTCGTCAATTTCTAGGATATCGGTCAGGGATTTTAACATCGGAGTTAGCTTTGCGAAACCATAATTACGTGGGTCAAATTCGGGTTTTCTTTTTACTATAAAGTTCCCGACATCACCAAGAAAAGCCCAACCGTCATCATCACAAATGTCTTCTATAGTACTTTCAATAAGTTCTATGGTTTGTGTGTCTATTTTATTAAGTGATGATTTCTCGATAGGTTTTTCAATCGTTTTTTCAACAGGTTTCCCAACTGGTTTTTTAGTATCTGCAGAACGTTTTTTAGCTTTTTTCTGAATAGCACCATCCAAAACTTCTATGTAAATAAATCGGTCACAAGCTACTATAAAAGAATTAGGGGTTTTTTTCTCTCCAATTCCAATAACTTTCATTCCAGATTCTCTTAATCGAATCGCTAATCGCGTAAAGTCAGAATCACTGGAAACGATACAAAATCCATCGACTTTATCAGAATACAATAAGTCCATAGCGTCAATAATCATGGCAGAATCTGAAGAATTTTTCCCTACGGTGTAGCTATATTGTTGAATAGGTGTTATGGCATGTTCTAGTAAAACGCCTTTCCATCCATTTGCATTGGGTTTTGTCCAATCGGCATAAATGCGTTTTGTAGTTGGTGTTCCGTATTTGGCAATTTCTTCCATCATTCCTTTTACATTGCTATAGGGAACATTGTCTGCGTCAATTAGAACAGCCAATTTTAATTCTTTTGTATCTTGTGCCATAAATTAAGTCGAATTGAAATATTTATTCAAAGGTACAAAGTTTATTACTGAAAACTAATTTTTGCGGTTCTCAGCATGGCATATAGGGCGTTTTTGCGGCTGAAAAGTTAAGCGCGCGGGACGGGTACTAAAAAAAAATGACATAAAATCCTTTTTTAAGGTTTAAATAATTATTTTTGCAACTTCTTAAAATTAAAATTATTACTTAAATATATTATGGTAAAGGATTTATTCGAAAGAATTCAAAACAATAAAGGACCGTTAGGAAAATGGGCTTCACAAGCTGAAGGATATTTTGTTTTTCCAAAACTAGAAGGAGAATTAGGACCGAGAATGAAATTTCAAGGGAAAGAGGTTTTGAACTGGAGTTTGAACGACTATTTAGGTTTGGCAAATCACCCAGAAGTTAGAAAAGCGGATGCTGATGCTGCGTTAGAATTTGGTGCAGCTGCCCCAATGGGAGCTCGTATGATGAGTGGTCACACTAAATACCATGAGCAATTAGAGAATGAATTGGCTGCTTTTGTAATGAAAGAATCAGCTTATTTATTGAATTTTGGTTACCAAGGAATGGTGTCTATTATTGACGCTTTGGTTACTAGAAATGACGTAATTGTATATGATGTTGATGGACATGCTTGTATTATTGACGGAGTTCGCTTACACAGTGGAAAACGTTTTACATACAAACACAATGACATTGAAAGCATGGAGAAAAACCTGCAGCGTGCTACTAAAATAGCTGAAGCTACTGGAGGAGGAATCCTTTTTATTACTGAAGGTGTTTTTGGAATGCGCGGTCAACAAGGTAAATTGAAAGAAATTGTTGCTATGAAGCAAAAATACAATTTCCGTTTATTAGTTGATGATGCACATGGTTTCGGTACTCTTGGTGAAACAGGTGCTGGAGCAGGTGAGGAGCAAGGAGTTCAAGATGATATTGATGTTTACTTCTCTACTTTTGCAAAATCGATGGCTAACATTGGTGCATTTGTAGCAGCTGATAAAGATGTAATTGATTATTTAAAATACAATTTGCGTTCACAAATGTTTGCTAAAGCGTTACCAATGATTCAAACGGTTGGTTCGTTGAAACGTTTAGAATTATTGCGTAATCACCCTGAATTGAAAGATAAGTTGTGGGAAAACGTAAATGCATTGCAAAATGGATTAAGAGAAAAAGGTTTTAATATTGGTGACACGAACACTTGTATTACTCCGGTATATCTTGAAGGTAGTATTCCAGAAGCGATGATTATGGTGAATGACTTGAGAGAGAATTACGGTATTTTCTTGTCAATTGTTGTGTATCCAGTAATTCCAAAAGGGATTATTTTATTACGAATGATTCCAACTGCTTCTCATTCATTAGCTGATATTGATGAAACATTGGTTGCATTTGAAGCGATACGCGAAAAATTAATAAACGGTACTTATAAAGAAATAGCTGCGAAAACTAAAGTTGATTTAGACGCTTAATTTTATAAAAAATTAAATTCTCCTAGTGGGAATTATATAACAAAATCCATTCATTGTATGAATGGATTTTTTTGTTTTTAGGTAACTTTACCAGTATATAAACTACAAAATATAATAATAATTATGAAAAATGTATATTTATTCTCATCTGTTATTTTACTAGCAATATCCTACTCTTGTATGAATAGTAAAAAAGAGGAAGTGAGAGCTCCGCAAGTAGAAATAGATGCGCCGCAGGGAACAAAAGCGAATGAATGTTATCAAGCCGTAATTGAAAAAGATACAATTACATTAACAGTTGATATTAACACTGTAAATCAATTTGAAGGTGAATTGAATTATTCTTATTATCAAAAAGACAAAAGTTTTGGAACACTGTTAGGAAATGTTAAAGGCGATACCATTTATGCTGATTATACTTTTCAATCCGAAGGAAAAACATCAGTAAGGGAATTAGTCTTTCTAAAAAAAGATTTAAATACTTATGTTGAAGGTTACGGTGAAATGATAGAAACTAATGAGAAAATGGTATTTAAAGATAAAAGTAAAATTAAATTTGATGGAAATGTAGTTTATAAAAAAATTGATTGTAATTATTAATTTTCAGAATGAGAATCAAAAGAAAATATCCATTATTTCAAACTAATGGATATTTTTATTTGAGATTCAAACAAAGATTAATTTTTTTAGAGGTCTTTTTTAAACGTTTTTCTTCGACAATAAATCACAGGATCAAAATTTTTCCATAAAAGATGAATGGCGTGATTGTCTGCTAATTCAGGGGTTCTTATGCAAGTTTCGATACCTTTTTCGGTGAAAGTAGTATGGTATTCTTTAAAAATGATCGCGTGAACACCTTTGTTTTGGTATTCAGGATGCACACCTATTAAGTAAAAAGTTACTTCCTTACTATTTTTTCTAGCATTTAATAAATGATAGAATCCAAAAGGGAAAAGTTTACCATTTGCCTTTTGTAAAGCTCTTGAAAAGCTAGGCATAACAATGGCAAAGGCGACAAGTCTACCTTCTTTGTCTTCAACGAACTTGATGTACTCCGGATTAATAAAACTGATGTATTTTTTTTTGAAATATTCTTTTTGAGAATCAGATATCGCTACAAAAGAGGAAAGACTGGCGTATGATGCATTAAACAAATCAAACATTTTATCAACGTATGGCATGACATCCTTCGTTTTCTTGAAGTTTAATGCTTTCAGTTGGTAGCGTCTCTTGATTAATTCCTGTGCTTTGTCAAAATATTCCAACTTTACATTCTTGAATGGAAATTTGTTTTCCAGGTATTCTTTTTCAGGCACGTAGCCTAATTGTTCAAAATGAGTAGCATAGTAAGGGTGATTGTACCAAGTAATCATGGTACCTAATTGGTCAAATCCTTCAGTAAGTACTCCTACTTTATCAAGATTTGAAAATCCCATAGGACCTTCTACATGATCTAAATTATTTTTTCGACCTAATTCATATACTTTTTCTAGTAAAGCTTGGGTTACTTCGATATCATTGATGACATCAAACCAACCAAAACGGACTTTCTTTTTTTGTTGGTCATTGACTTCGCTCCAATTAATAATTGCAGCGATTCTACCCACTATTTCATCGCCTTTGTAGGCTATATAAAAATAGGCTTCCGCATTTTCAAATGCGGGGTTTTTTGTTTTGTCAAAAGATTCTAATTCGTCCGCAATAATGGGAGGAACCCAAAATTCATTATTTTTATATAGTGAAAAAGGGAATTTAATATAAGCTGTTAATTCCTTTTTGGTTACTGCTTCTTTTATTCTAATCATGGTATTTTTTATTGTGTGTTTTCTATTGCGTCTTTGCGTTTTTTATCTTTCTTTTCTGCTTTTATTTGTGACTTAGATTTTTTCTTTCCGCCTTTGTCCAGACTCATTCGTACTTCCTTGTAGTTTGCGTCATAACGCCACGAGATACCAACTCCGCCATACAAGATAGATGGAGTGTTCTTCAAGCTTGTACTGATTGATGCATCAATTTGCATGTCTTTATTTAACAAATAAGCGGCTCCACCACGAACAATAGCGTCACTATAAAAATCACTCTTATAACCTTGATTTTCAATGAATCCTGACCATTTATCATTGAATCCCTTGGTTAAAGTTAATACATATCCATAACTTGGATAATCTGTAGAAATATAGTCTCCTATGATATTAGTTACAAAAACCCAAGTGCCATCACCCAAATGATTTTGTGTGATTACCATAATTTTTGGCGAAATACTGGCTTGATTAGTAAAGGAGTATGGATTATCAGAGAAACTAAGGTTTGCTCCTGCAAAAACCGATACAGCAGGAATTAATTGATGCCAATTAAAAGAATGATTGGCTTTCCAACTGTACACATTTATTTTTTTCTCGTAATTTTTGAATGGGTCATAAATTAAATACTTAGCTCCTAAAACGGTTTGTTTTAAGGCTGATTTTTTAGTTTCGCTGTAGGGAGTGATGAATTTTTCGTTCTGGTATTGTAAATCGGCTATTAATTCTAATTTTTCCATGAAAAGGCCCCATCTAAGGGTGAAATCTAACCCAAAACCATTTGCATCATAACCTAACAGTCGATGGTTTTCCTTGATTCCGTATAGCCCGGATTCTATTTGAAAAACGGATTTTCCTACTGCAAAAGCGGACATGGTTTCTCCCGGTCTATTGGAATTTATTTGATCGGTATGCTGTCCATAATTAAAACTTGGGAGTGAAATTAGGATGAAAAGGAGGGCAGTTTTGAGATTTGACATATTATTTTCGGTTTTAAAAGTAATAACGCATTTCAAATGTACTATATTTTATCATTTATTTAAGAATGATATTTTAATTTTGTCCCGAAGTTTCGGCTTGGATTTATTAATTTTGTAAAAAATATTACATTATGCAAACTGCCTCTTTTACTGGTTTTATACGAACATTGTTTTACATACTTGCTTTTTACTATATATTTAAGTTTTTGGCAAAACTGTTTTTGCCTTTGTTAGTTAAAAAAGTAGTGGAAAAAGCAGGGCAAAATTTTCAGCAGCAGCAACAAAATGCTCAGTCTAATTCATGGAATCAAGCTTCTACAAAGGATGAAGTGATTTACACTACCAAAAATGAAAAAAATCCACGAGAGACTAAAAAAGTAGGAGAATATGTTGATTACGAAGAAATAGATTAAATTTGGTCTTGCTACCAGTATACATTTTTAAACAAAAACTCAAAAATTGAAAATAGTAAATAAGTTCTATCCACACGCTCTAGCCATTATTGGTTTTTTAATTGTATCTCTTCTTTATTTTTATCCTGTACTACAAGGAAAACAAATTTTCCAATCGGATATTGCTCAGTATACCGGAATGGCTAAGGAACAAAACGACTTTAGAGCCACGGAGCATATAGAGCCTTATTGGACTAATTCTGCTTTTGGAGGTATGCCAACGTATCAATTAGGAGCTAAATATCCGTATGATTTTATTGGAGCGATTGATGATGCTTTACGATTTTTGCCTCGCCCTGCCGATTATTTATTTCTTTATTTTTTAGGTTTTTACGGATTGTTATTAGTTCTTAAAATAGATCCTTTAAAGGCATTCTTTGGTGCCCTAGCTTTTGGTTTTTCTACTTATTTAATTATAATATTAGGTGTTGGTCATAATGCCAAAGCGCATGCTATTGCGTATATGCCTCTTGTAATTGCTGGGTTTATTCTAGTTTACAGGAAAAAATATATTGTAGGAGGTTTGTTGACAATGTTCGCAACAGCTTTAGAAATCAATGCGAACCACTTTCAAATGACCTATTATTTATTGATATTCTTATTGATACTTTCGGGTTATTTTATTTATTTGGATCTGAAAAGTAAGGAATATAAGCCACTTTTTAAATCTTTAGGAGTTTTAGCGGTTGCAGGAATTTTAGCCATTGGAGCCAATGCAACCAATCTTTTAGCAACTTCTGAATATGCCAATTTTAGTACAAGAGGAAAAAGTGAATTGACTTATAATCCAGATGGTTCCACTAATACGAATACGAGCGCTATGACTCGTGATTATATCACAGAGTATAGTTATGGAGTGGCTGAAAGTTTTAATTTGATTGCTCCCAGACTTTTTGGAGGATCAAATCATGAAGCAGTAGGTAAAGAGAGTGAGATGTATGAATTCATGATTGGCCAGGGGGTTCCAGAAGCACAAGCAGCTGATTTTGCTTCCGGCTTGCCTACTTATTGGGGTGATCAACCTATTGTGGCAGCTCCGGCTTATATTGGTGTTGTTGTTTTCTTTTTAGGTGTTTTGGCTCTTTTTATTGATGATCGTAAAATTAAATATGTTTTCCTTTCAGGCGCTATAGTGGCCTTGTTGCTTTCTTGGGGAAAAAACTTCCCTTTATTGACCGACTTTTTTATTGATTATGTACCCATGTACAATAAATTTAGAGCAGTATCATCCATACAAGTTATTCTAGAATTGTGTTTTCCAGTTTTAGCTATTATGGGGTTACAATCGTATTTTAAAATAGAAAAAGACAAACAAAAGAAAGGATTGTATGAAGCGGGGACATTTGGCTTAGGGGTTATTTTAATCCTGTTTTTATGTAAAAGCATGTTTAGTTTCTCTGGTGCTAATGATGGATATTATTTAGAAAGTTATGGTCCTCAATTTGTCGAGGCGCTAAAAGGAGATCGAATGAGTTTGTATAGTGCTGATTTGTTGCGTTCTGGTTTTTTTATTCTATTGGTGGCCTCAGTATTGTGGTTGTTCATGAAGAATAAAATCGCTCAAAATACAGCAATAATTTTGGTGGGGTTATTTATGATTTCCGATTTGTTTTTTGTTGACAAAAACTATGTTTCCTCCAAAGATTTTGTGAGCAATAGGGAAGTTGAAGTCCCATTTCAAGAAACTTCAGCTGATGCTGAGATTCTTAAAGACACTTCACATTACCGTGTTTTTGAGGTGAACGGGAATTTTTCAAGTGCAAGAGCTTCGTATTTTCATAAATCCATTGGAGGCTATCACGCAGCCAAGCCAAGAAGAGTGCAGCAATTATTTGATTACCAAATTGCAAAAAATAATTTGGATGTACTCAATATGTTGAACGTTAAATATGTCATTCAAACAGATAAAGAAGGGAAAGAATTTCCAATAGTTAATCCAGATGCTAATGGGAATGCTTGGTTTGTGAGTGACCTGAAATTAGTGAATAAAGCCAATGACGAAATGAAAATGTTGAATAAGTTTGACACTAAAAGTGCTGCGATTTTCAATATTCATCTCTATGGTTCTAAGTTTAAAAATGCGAGATTAAAACGGAACCTGGATACTACAGGAACGATAGTTTTGAATGTGTATAAGCCAAATTATTTAAAATACACGTCCAACAATGCAAAAGAAGGATTAGCCGTTTTTTCAGAAATCTACTATGAGGATGGTTGGAATGCCTACATTGACGGTGTCAAAACGGATCATTTTCCAGTAGATTATGTTTTGAGAGCCATGATGATTCCAGGGGGTGAACATACTATTGAGTTTAAGTTTGAACCTGCAGTTATAAAAACAGGAAGTATTATCACATTAATTAGTGCAGCGGGAATGTTATTGTTGTTATTAGGTGGAATTTATTTTGAAAGAAAAAAAATAGCTAAGATTGTTGATTAACGATCTTATGATTTTGCAAATCAACTTAACTTTAAACTTTAAACTTGAAACCTGAAACAAAAAAAGTTCTAATAATTACCTACTATTGGCCACCTTCGGGAGGTCCTGGGGTGCAGCGTTGGTTGAAATTTGTTAAGTATTTGCCAGATTTTGGTATACAACCCATTGTTTATATTCCAGAAAACCCAACGTATCCCATTATAGATCAAAACTTAGTTCAGGAAGTTTCAAATGAGACTGTAGTGCTGAGACAATCTATATTTGAGCCGTATCAATTGGCTTCTCTTTTTTCGAAAAATAAAACAAAAGCAATAAGTTCTGGGATAATTCCAAATCAAAAAAAGCAATCTGTATTAGATAAAGTTTTTCTTTGGATTCGAGGTAATTTATTTATTCCAGATGCCCGTGTTTTTTGGGTGAAGCCGTCAGTTTCTTTTTTAGAAAAATACATTGTAGAAAATAATATTGACACCATTATTACATCTGGTCCACCACACAGTTTACACCTGATAGGATTACAATTAAAACAGAAATTTAAACTTAAATGGATTACTGATTTTAGGGACCCTTGGACCACTATTGGATACCATAAATCCCTACGCTTGTCTCAGTATGCTGCTAAAAAGCATAAAAAATTAGAACATGTAGTTTTAAATACTGCAGATACTATTATCGTGACTAGTAAAACAACAAAAGCTGAATTTCAAGCAATAACAACGCAACCCATTGAGGTAATTACCAATGGCTATGATGTAGAACCTGTTTTGAATGAAGCTTTGGATACTAAATTTTCTTTAGCTCATATAGGTTCTTTTTTATCCGAAAGAAACCCAACCCTTTTATGGGAATGTTTACAAGAGATGCTGATTGAACTTCCTGATTTTAAAACTCATTTTGAGTTGAAGTTAATTGGGGCTGTAAGTCAAGAAGTGCTGGATGCTATTAAAAAGTATGATCTGAATCTTTATTTGAAAAATTTGGGATACGTTTCCCACGCTGAAGCAATTGCGCACCAAAAAAAATCACAAGTGTTATTACTGATCGAAATAGATTCTGAAGATACTAAGAGTATTATTCCAGGGAAATTATTCGAATATATGGTTTCTAATAGACCAATATTAGCCATCGGCCCCAAAGGTTCTGATTTTGCCGAAATTATAACCAACACCAATACAGGAGTATTTTTTGACTATTCTGAGAAATTGAAACTAAAAAGTGTAATTTTGGACTTTTACCATCAGTTTTTAGAAGGAAAGCTACAATCCAATGGCGTAGGATTACAAAAATTTTCTCGAAAAAATTTGACGAAAGAATTGGCAAATTTGCTGAAGTAAAAATAGTGATTGTACCATTGTCCAATTGTAAACCTTAAAATTTTAAACTCCTAAAATGGGAATAGTATTAAATCAGTCTTTAAAGAATACCATAATAACTTATATCGGATTTGGAATTGGAGGGATAAGCACCATTTTTTTATTTCCACATATTTTAGGTAAAACCTTTTATGGGCTTTCTAATTATATTCTTTCCTGCGCTAATGTGATTATGCCTTTGTTCGCAATAGGTATGCAAAATACTTTAGTTAAGTTCTACTCACAATGTAAAAACGAAGAGGAGGAGAGTAGATTTTTATCTTTCACAGTACTTTTTCCGCTTTTTTTGAGTATTCCAATACTTTTAATTGGGTTGCTTTTTTATGATGATATTGCTTTTTTTCTTACCAAGAAGAACGCTATTGTAAAAGATTTTATTTGGTTAATTCCATTTATAGGTCTATGCATGGCCTATTTCGAAATTTTTTATGCTTGGGCTAGAGTGCATATGCATTCTGTCTTTGGTAACTTTATAAAAGAAGTAGGTTTGAGATTCATTTCTTTATTGGGTTTATTAGCCATTTATTTTAAATGGATGACTATTGTGGAATTCATCTATTTTACGGCTGCTATCTATTTTTTAGCTTTTCTAGTGACGATGTTGTATGCTTTTAAAATAAAAAAACCCATTTTTCAATTTGTTATTCCTTCAAATGTAAAGGAAATTATCATCTATACTTTTTACATTATTTTGTCTGGTAGTGTAGCAAATTTACTTTTAGATGGAGATAAAATTATGTTGAATCAATACATGGCTATTGGGAATATTGCTTTTTATTCGGTTGCTACTTATATAGCATTAGTAATTTCGGTTCCTAGTCGAGCAATGCATCAAATTGTTTATCCGATTACCGCCAAATTGATGCACAATAATCAACATGATGAATTGAACGATTTGTATAAAAAAACCTCCATTAATTTACAAATTGTAGGTGGCTTCGTGATGCTATGTATTTTTGTTAATATTGAGCAGTTGTATGAAATGATTCCCGAAGAATATAGCGGAGGAATTTTTGTCGTTTTTATGATCGGTATTTCTAAATATTTTGATTTGATTTTAGGAAATAACAACGCAATAATTTTTAATACTAAATATTACAGAGCAGTTTTGTTTTTAGGGGTTTTATTGGTTTTCTTAACGGTAGGATTAAATATGATTTTCATTCCCATTTACGGTATTTTGGGTTCTGCATTTGCAACTTTATTATCGATTACACTCTACAGTTTGGCTAAATTGATGTTTGTTGTAAAACGATTGCATTTGTACCCATTTACTCCACAAACATTTTATTCTTTAGTGTTAACTGTTGTTCTTTTTTTATTGTTTTATTTTTGGAAGTTTCCACTTTATCCCATCATAGCCATAGCACTTAAATCAATTTTGGTAACTATATTCTACGTTTTTCTTAATTACAAATTTGTAATATCTAAAGATATTAATCAAGTGATTGATGGTCTCATCAGAAAAATTAAGTCGTAAATCTGTTTGTTCTCTCAATTAAATTCGATTTTTTCAATACATAATAAACAACTGTAGTCTTTTCTACAGTTGTTTTTTTATATGTCAACTTCGTAGTAATTCTATAAGTGTGAATTTTATAAACATATAGTCTTAGGATGTAATAGTTTATTTTTTATTAAGAAATACATTTGTAATTCATTTATAAATACGATTGTATTGCTCTATTAAAATTCACGAAATATCACTAAAAGTGGGTATTGTGGGGGATAGATTAACTGTTTAAATTTATATAATAATTATAAAAGCAACAGCTACGCAATTCTATGGTAAATAATACATCTATAGCTATGAAAATTAACACTATAACCCCTGAAGATAACTTTTCTAAATTCACTGAAATTTTGAGAGAAAAGGTAAACAATGGATTTACCGTTGTTGAGAGAAATGATAAATTACCTTTTGCTGTTTTATCAAAAAAGAGAAAAAAAGTCAATCACAATTTTAATTTTTTAATTTCTTGTTTAACTTTTGGCTTGTGGTCTTTGCCGTGGTTTTATTTATCTTTTGTTTCTAATAAAGAAAAAGTAATTTTGATTGCCATTGACGAAGATGGGAATCCATTTGAAGATAAATGTTTTAATTAGCAAACGCTTTTAAGCTAAAAAATACGCTGAAATACTTTTGAATAAAGTGTTTCAGCGTTTTTTCTTTTGACATTATTGTTAAGTGGCTACAATTTATCTTTTAAATAGTGACCGGTGACAGAATCTTTTATTTTTATGATATCTTCGGGAGTTCCTTCAGCTAATAATTTTCCGCCATTTTCACCACCTTCAGGACCTAAATCAATAATCCAATCAGCGCATTTTATTAAGTCTAAATTGTGTTCAATGACAAGTATGGAGTGTCCTTTTTCTATTAAGGCGTTAAATGAGGCTAGTAATTTTTTAATATCATGAAAATGCAAGCCCGTTGTAGGCTCATCAAAAACAAATAAGGCCCTGTCTTTTGTTGCTCCTTTTACAAGAAATGAAGCTAATTTTATTCGTTGCGCTTCTCCTCCTGAAAGTGTTGAAGAGGATTGTCCTAATTGAACATATCCGAGTCCTACATCTTGGAGCGGTTTTAGTTTTTGTGTTATTTTATGTTGCAAATTAGCCTCAAAAAATCCCACAGCATCATCTATGGTCATGGTGAGGATATCGTTAATGTTTTTGCCCGCAAAAGCCACTTCCAAGACTTCTTTTTTAAACCGTTTTCCATTGCAGATCTCACAAGGCAATTGAACATCGGCCATAAATACCATTTCGACATTAATAGAGCCTTCTCCTTTACAGGTTTCGCAGCGGCCAGCGTCTACATTAAAGGAAAAATGTTTAGGCAAATACCCTCTTAATTTAGATAGTTTTTCTTTTGCAAATAATTCTCTTATATCATCATACGCTTTAATGTAGGTTACGGGATTGGATCTAGAACTTCGACCAATGGGGTTTTGATCCACATATTCAATATGTTTGATATGCGAAAATGAGCCTTTTATTTCACTGAATTGCCCTGCTTTTTCTCCAGTATTGTCTAGTTTTTTCTGCATGGCCGGAAATAAAATTTTCTTGATAAGTGTACTTTTTCCACTTCCAGAAACACCAGTAATAACCGTTAATACATCGAGAGGGAATTTGACATCAATATTTTGTAGGTTGTTTTCTCTGGCTCCTATAATCTCTATAAAGTTCTTAAAAGCCCGTCGTTTTTTAGGGACAGCAATTTCAAGTTCTCCATTTAAATATTTGGCGGTTAATGACGTTGATTTTAAGATTTCTGGATAGGTTCCCTGAGCGACTAACTTTCCTCCAAATGTTCCTGCTTCAGGTCCAATATCGATGATCATATCAGCTGCCTTCATAATATCTTCATCATGCTCCACGACAATGACTGTATTGCCCAAATCACGCAATGCGATCAAAACATGTATGAGTCTTTCGGTGTCTTTTGGGTGTAACCCTATACTTGGTTCATCTAGAATATACATGGAGCCTACCAAGCTGCTGCCTAATGAAGTGGCCAAATTGATTCTTTGAGATTCCCCGCCAGAAAGCGTCGATGAATTTCTATTTAAAGTCAAGTAGTCCAATCCCACTTCTGTT
Organism: uncultured Flavobacterium sp.; assembly: GCA_963924965.1. Taxonomy (GTDB): domain Bacteria; phylum Bacteroidota; class Bacteroidia; order Flavobacteriales; family Flavobacteriaceae; genus Flavobacterium. Next base: position 18,392 of record CAWURM010000037.1, on the reverse strand, counting down.
AGAAAAGATAATCTATTGTTGATTTCTAATAGCAATCGTTTTGCAATTTGATTTTCATAGATATCTAATTGTATTTCCTTAAAAAAAGTAACCAGATGTTGTATTGGCAGATCAACTAAATCAGAAACAGTTTTATTATTTATTTTTACGTAAGAAGCTTCAATGCGCAAGCGTTTACCCTTGCAGGAATGGCATTTCGTTTTACCACGATACCGCGAAAGCATTACTCGGTTTTGAATTTTGTAGTTCTTTTCTTCCAGTTCTTTAAAGAAGTCGTTAAGGCCTTGAAAATAAGAATTTCCGGTCCAGATTAAGTCTTTTTGTTCATCAGATAATTGGAAGAAAGGCTTGTGAATAGGAAAGTCGAACTTGTAGGCGTTGTTCACTAATTCATCTCTAAACCAACTCATACTTTCTCCTCTCCAAGGAAAAATTGCATTTTCAAATACGGACAAGGTCGTATTAGGTATTACTAATTCGGCATCAATACCAATAATGTTTCCATAACCTTCACATATAGGGCAAGCACCATATGGATTATTGAAACTAAATAAATGTACATTGGGTTCTAGAAAACTAATGCCATCTAGTTCAAAATTATTAGAATAAGAAAATCTTTTTTCGGCATTTAATTCCTGTAAAAAGCAAATTCCTTTTCCTTCATAAAAAGCAGTTTGTACAGCATCCCCTAAACGGTTATAAAACTCTTCCTCCTCTTTCACAACGATCCTGTCAATGATCAGGAAAATCTCTTTTTTATTTAATGCATTTGGTAAGTCATCTAAACGCACCATTTCATTATCAACTAGAATCCTAGCAAAACCTTGTTGAAGTAGTACATTTAGCTTGTCTTCTAGCTTTCTACCTTTTTCCAAATGAATGGGAGCAATTAATAACCACTTGCTATCAATTGGAAATGATTTCACGTTAGTTATAACATCCGTAACCGTGTTTTTTTTGACTTCTTGGCCGGAAATAGGTGAGAAAGTTCTACCTATCCTAGCAAAAAGTAATTTCATATAATCATAAATCTCTGTAGAAGTCCCTACAGTAGACCGAGCATTTGTTGTGTTTACTTTTTGTTCAATGGCTATAGCAGGTGCAATACCTTTTATATACTCTACTTTTGGTTTGTCAAGTCTTCCTAGAAATTGTCTCGCATATGAAGATAAGCTTTCCACGTAACGGCGCTGTCCTTCTGCATACAAAGTGTCGAAAGCCAAACTAGATTTTCCTGAACCGGATAGACCTGTTATAACTACTAATTTATTCCTAGGAATTACAACATCTACACTTTTTAAATTATGAACTTCGGCTCCTTTAATTATGATGTTTTTCTTGGGATCGATTTTAGAAAAGTCAACTTGCATATGAAATAGTATGTTTTGACAAAAGTAATCATTTTTCACTGGGGATGTGTGATTCAACAATTCCCAAATTTCAATATTTATTTACTTTTTGTTTTAAAATACCAATGATATTGCTATTTTTATCTTTCTAGTGTTATTATATTTATTTCTATAGCATAATCTTGTTTTAAGTTTTAGTTTTACATCTTATAAAACCAATTTCCCAAATGAAAATTAAAATTTGTATTTTATTTTTTTTAATAGGCTCTTGTCTTTTTTCACAGGAGTTGCCACCTATCGTTAAATATGAACCTACTACCTATGGAGCGGGTAATCAAAATTGGATGATTTCTCAAGATCAGAACCGTTTTGTTTATTTTGCAAATAATGATGGATTATTAGAATTTAATGGGTCAAATTGGGAATTGTATCCTTCACCAAACGAAACAATTTTACGTTCGGTAAAGGTGATTAATAATAAAATATACTCTGGAAGTTATATGGAGTTTGGTTTTTGGACTAGGCATTCTAATGGAAAATTAAAATACACTTCTCTAAGTAATACAATCAAGAAACATTTACTTGATGATGAGCAGTTCTGGAATATTTTAAATTATGATCAGTGGGTCATTTTTCAATCCTTAGAGCGAATTTATATTTATGATTCAAAAACGGGCCATTTTAAAATCATCACACCGAAAAATAAGATTGTAAAATCTTTTTTAACTAAAAATGCCATCTATTTTCAAACACTAAGTGAAGGTCTTTTTGAAATTGAAAGCGGCACAGCTCGTTTAGTATCTAATAATCCTGTTTTGACAAGCAATAGAATTGTTAATGTTTTTTTAGATGATGAAAGTTTGCTTATACAAACACAGCGCAATGGTTTCTATAAGCTAAATGGGACTGTATTAACTAAGTTTGCTACAGAGGCGGATTCTGAAATGATGACTAACAGTGTTTACAGTAGTCAATTGCTATCAGATGGTAGTTACGCAATTGGTACAGTATCCAATGGGATTTATGTGCTTTCAAGTGAAGGTAAAATGAAATATCATATTTCTCAAAATAAGGGATTGAGTAACAATACTGCTCTTTCATTATACGAGGATGCGGATAAAAATCTTTGGGTAGGTTTGGATAATGGAATTAATTGTATTAATCTGCAATCGCCAATTAAAAATTATGTAGATGATACGGGAATTTTAGGAACAACATATACTTCTATTTTATTTAAGGGTAATTTATTCATAGGTACTAATCAAGGACTATTCTATAAAAATTACCAAAGTAATGAAGAATTTAAATTTATAAATGGCACCAAGGGACAAGTATGGTCTTTGTTTGCTTATGATGGAAGTTTATTCTGTGGTCATGATTCCGGGACGTTTATTATCGAAGATGGTTTGGCTACTAATATATTTCCCAAATCAGGTACTTGGAAATTTGAAGCTGTTCCCAATACAAAAGGGTTAGTAGTACAAGGAAATTATTTTGGTATTTCAGTTTTAGAAAAAGTCAATAATACGTGGCGTTACAGAAATAAAATCAAAGGATTTGATTATTCAGCAAGATATTTTGAAATCACTAGCCAGCTTCAGGTATATGTAAGTCACGAATATAAAGGTGTGTTTAGATTGCAGTTGGATAATGGGTTGCAAAAAACTAATTCTTTTTTTTCGTACCAAACCCCTAAAAAAAGTAAAAATTCAGGTTTAACTAAATACAACAATACCATTTATTACGCGTGTAAAGATGGAATTTTTAGATTAAATACTTCTACAAAGCAGTTTGAAAAGGATAAAGTTTTAAGTTCCGTTTTTGAAAAAGATCAATATACTTCAGGTAAATTAATTGTTGATAATTCCAATAAAATTTGGTTGTTCTCTAAAAATTATATCCATTACTTTTCATCAAGTAAGTTAAGTAATCAATTGAAGCAAAATGGTATAGCTATTCCATCCTCTTTAACTAATTCTATTTCAGGTTTTGAAAATATTACTCAGATATCAAATTATGAATATTTAATAGGAACCACTGATGGTTATTACACTATGAACATCAATGATTTGAGTTTTAAAAATTATAGAGTTTCAATTTCTAATATCCAAACTAGCAAATTGAATGAAATCTATAATAATAATTCTATTTATGAAGAGGGTAGTTTTAAATACGATGAGAACAACATTGTTTTCAATTATACAGTTCCGGAGTACAATAAGTATATAAATGCAGAGTTTCAGTATTTGTTAAAAGGCTTTCAAGACAATTGGAGTGATTGGAGTACAAAAAACAGTATTAATTTTAAAAATTTACCACCAGGTGATTATGTTTTTAAAGTAAGAGCCAAATTTGCGAGTTCATACTTAGAAAATTTTGCGGTCTACAGTTTTACAATAAAAAAACCTTGGTATTTAACAAATTTCGCCATCATATTCTATATTGTTTTAACGATAGTTTTAGCAAGAATAATTCATAAAACGTACAAGAATTACTATCAGAAACAAAAAGAGAAGTTGATCGAGGAAAACAACCTCTTATTAGAAATTAAAGAGCTCGAAAATGAACAAGAAATAATGCGGGTAAGAAACGAACAGCTTTCTCAAGATGTGGATATGAAGAGTAGAGAATTAGCCGTTTCTACTATGAGTTTGAATAGTAAAAATGAATTATTGGCTTTTATTAAGGACGACTTAAAAAAGACAAACAATGACGAAAGTAGAAGTGTTAAGTCAGTGATATCAACAATAAATAAAAATATTACAGGAAACGATTCTTGGAGTGTATTTAAAGAAGCTTTTGAAAATACAGATAAAGATTTCTTAAAAAAAATAAAAGTAGCACATCCGTCTTTAACTCCTAACGATTTAAGACTCTGTGCTTACTTGAGGCTAAATCTTTCGTCAAAAGAAGTAGCCCCATTGTTAAATATATCTGTGCGAAGTGTAGAAATTAAAAGATATCGTTTACGAAAGAAAATGGATTTATCACATGATCAAAGCTTGGTCGAATACATACTATCCATTTAAATATCTCTAATATAGTCTAATAAGGCGAACAGTTATATGAAGGTCACAAATGCTGTTTATTGAATTGTCTTTGATGAAGTAAGAGATGAACTAGGTCATTATTAATGAAGTTAAATAGGCGCAGAATATTAAGTAGAATCATTTCGACTTTTGAGAAGTTCTTATTGAATAAGAGTGCTATTAATAGATGAAACAAATAAAAACAATTTATGAGAAATACTATTTTAAGGATTGTCCTTTTTTTGTGGACAAGTAGCATTTTTTCACAAACTAATACTGTGGAAGTGGTTAGTAATGCTAATGGGATGAAATTAGTAGTCGATGGAAAAGATTTTATAATTAAGGGGATGAATTGGGATTATTATCCAATTGGCACGAATTATTCCTACAACTTATGGGAGCAATCCGACGATCTTGTTAAAGAAGCACTTGATGCGGAAATGGGATTGCTGAAAAAAATGGGAGTTAATGCAATTAGGCAATATACTGGTGTTCCTCCTAAATGGATTAAGTACATCTATGACAATTATGGAATTTATACGATGCTAAATCATTCGTTTGGTCGTTACGGGTTGACTATTGATGGCAGTTGGGTTGCAAACACAGAATATGCAGACTCTAAGACATGTAAAATATTAGTATCTGAAGTTATAGCGATGGTAAAAGAGTATAAAAGCACACCAGGCTTATTGCTTTTTTTATTAGGAAATGAAAATAACTATGGTCTTTTTTGGGGTGGGGCGGAAACCGAAAATATTCCTGTTGAAGACCAAAAATCAACAATAAGAGCACAAGGACTTTATAAAGCATTTAATGAGGCGGTAGTCGAAATGAAAAAGATTGACAAAACCCACCCTATGGCGATATGTAATGGCGATTTACAATTTTTAGATATCATAAAAAAAGAATGTACCGATATAGATATATTAGGCGCTAATGTTTATCGCGGGCTATCTTTTGGAGATTTTTTTGAAAAGGTGAAAAAAGAAATCAATAAACCAGTTGTCCTTACTGAGTTCGGTGCAGATGCGTTTAATACGATAAGCAATAAGGAAGATCAAAGAGCGCAAGCCTATTATTTATTAGGTAATTGGAAAGAAATCTATGAAAATGCATATGGATTAGGAAAAGCTGGGAATTCAATAGGAGGTTTTACTTTTCAATTTAGTGATGGTTGGTGGAAATATGGGCAAACAATTAATTTGGACATTCATGATACAAATGCGTCCTGGGGTAATGGCGGATACGCCATAGATATGAAGGGGAAAATAAATAATATGAACGAAGAATGGTTTGGTATTTGCGCAAAAGGGCCTACAAATAGTCGTGGACTTTATAGTCTTTCACCTCGAGCTGCATATTATCTTTTACAAGAAGTACATAAAGTAGATCCTTTTTTAGTGAGTAGATCAAGTGGTTTTGATAAAGTTTTTTCAGCTATATCATTAGATGACGCTTTAGTTCGAGCGAAAGGGGATTAAATGGTTGTAAAAATTCGAAAAGAGAGATAAAACCTGGTAGTAAGTTAAATAAGGGCATATAACAGAAAAATAATGGTTTTTTATTAATTAATTCGATAAAAACAAAATCGTTATTCGGGTACTTTTATTTAGGTTATAGAAAACAAAAGGTCAGCTAATAATTACAATTATTAGCTGACCTTTTTTCATGCGTCCAATTTTCTAATAAAAAAAAGTTCATTTTAACATTTATTATTAAGGTTGTAGAGTTACTAATAACATTTTACTAATTTTTAGTTCAAATTGATTCAATTTGCAATAATTCACAATTGCAATTTGGATAGAAGCGGTTTGTTTGTTGTTTATAATGTGCTTCTTTTGACATTATTTTGGGTCTATAATTTGGAAAACAGAAATAGGACGATATCGCCTAAATACTTGTCATCAGGTCAAATTTTGTATATTTTATAAGTAGAATTTTTTTTCTTAAATGGGAATTTGTAAGCAGGTCTCTTAACCTCTTTCTTGGATTAAAAATCAATTTTTTATAGAATGAAGTTCTTACAATTGATTCTTAAGTTAATTAATGAAGGAATTTTCTGGTTTTACACCTATACATTACCACAACAATTTAATTTATGTTGTGTTTTTTATCTTGTATTAGTCATATAGGAGATGTCAAATGTATCAGTATTACGCTGTATTTTTATATTATTAAGAAATAATTATGGTTTTTTTTGCATTGTATGCTTTTTGTAAAGGTTCTTTTTGATTAGTTATCTACACATCCTTATAATTTTATAATTCACAAAAAACATAAATTATGAAGTCAAACTATCTATTAATTATTTTTCTTTTTCTCTCAAGTTTTGGGTTTGCCCAAAGTTTTGATATTGGGGGAACTGTAAAGGAAAAAGGATCTGGTTTACCTATACCAGGTGCTAATGTTCAAATTAAAAATTCTACACAAGGAGTGGCAACCGATTTTGACGGAAAGTTTTCATTAAAAGCTATTCCTAAAGGGTCTATTGTTGTGTTTTCCTATATTGGTTACAAAAATTTTGAATACAAAGTGGTTTCTAATACAAGCTCTTTAAATGTGTCACTTCAAGAAGATGCTAGTACTTTACAGGAAGTGGTAGTTATTGGGTATGGTAGCCAAAAAAGAAGAGAGGTTACTGGAGCTGTTTCTACAGTAGATAGTAAAACGTTAGAAATTATTAAGCCAGTTAAAATAGAACAAGCTTTACAAGGAACTGTTTCAGGAGTAAATGTTACTACCACATCTGGTGCTCCGGGTGCAGCATTAGATATTCGTATTAGAGGTATAGCAACAAATGGAGAAAACCGCCCAACAACTATAATCGATGGATACGTTGGGGAATTAGGTCTGTTAAATCCAAACGATATCGAAACGATAACTGTTTTAAAAGATGCTCAAGCTGCAATCTATGGAACGATAGGGGCTAACGGAGTTATTTTGATTACCACTAAGTCAGGTAAGAAAAATTCTAAATCAAAAATTGTCTACAATTCGTACACTGGGTTTCAAGAAACTACAAGAAAATTAAATTTACTTAATGCAACTGAGTATGCATTGTTGTTGAATGAAAGTTATGCTAATGGCGGTAAAGCGCTTCCTTACCCTAATGTAAGCGGATTAGGAAAAGGAACAAATTGGCAAGATCAAGTTTTTGATAATGGTGTGCCTATTATTAACCACGATTTATCTATGTCTGGTGGATCAGATAAAGTAACGTATGCAGTTAGTGGATCTCACTTAGATCAAGAAGGTATAATTGGTGGGAATAAATCAGGTTTTTTGAGAAATACAGCTAGAGTTTCATTAAATGCTGATGTTACTGAAAAATTGAAACTGAAAACAAACGTAATCTACACTTACTTCAATAGAAAAGCATTAAATGAGGGTGGTTTAGGATCTGTATTGTTCAACGCCTTAAATACGCCGTCTACGCTAAGTCCGTACCAGGCTAACGGAGATTATACTCTAGTTCCTAGCACAACTGGACTTGGAACGGAAATTATTAATCCATTGGCTCAAATTGAAAACACCTACAATGACTATAACTTCAAAAAGTTAAATGGAAATTTTGGATTGGAGTACAAATTGTTTGATGGTTTTGTGGTATCAAGCACTATGGGTTTTAATACGTCAAATAGTAAGTCTAAAAATTTTGCTAAACAAATCAATTACGGTGGAAAAGTGTTTGATGTTCAAAGAAGTTCGGTTTCACAAAGTGCTGTAAACGATAATAACTATTCTTTTGACCTTTTTGGTACTTACACTAAGAAAATTGGTGAAAACCATAATTTCGTTGGAACTATTGGTAATACTATTTTTAAAGAATGGGGTAATGGTTTGTTCGCGACAGGTTATGACGTTCCAAATAATTCATGGGATTATGCAGACATTGGATTGACGACAGGGTTCTTAGAAGCAAAGACTAACGGTTCTTATGCGTATGATGAGAGAAGACTATCGTATTTTGGTAGGCTTCAATATGATTTTAAAGGTAAATACCTTTTATCAGCAATGTTAAGACGTGACGCTTCAACTAAATTTGGACCAGGAAACAAAGTAGGTTATTTTCCTTCTTTTACTGCAGGTTGGATAGTTTCTGATGAAGGTTTTTACGGAGAGTCTAAACTAGTTAATTTCATGAAATTAAGAGCGAGTTACGGAACTTTAGGAAATGACCAAATTCCTAATAATGGATATATTTCTCAACTTTCAGGAGAGGGTACTTATGTTTTTGATGGTGTATTAGTGAATGGTACTGCAACTGGACAAATCCCAAATCCAGATTTGAAATGGGAAGAGGCACGTAAAATTGATGTTGGTTTGGATTTAAAATTATTCAATAATAAAATTTCGATTGTAACGGATTATTTTTCTGATACTAGAAAAGATTTATTAATTCCAAATATTCCAGTTTCAGGAATTACAGGAAATTATGCACCAGGTTCATCTGCTCCAACAGTCAATGCTGGTACAGTGAAAAATTCAGGAGTGGAATTTTCTATTGATTACAAAGATAAATTCTCAGAGAACTTTAATCTAAGTTTAGGATATAATGTTACTTTCTTAGAAAACAAAGTTTTAGAGGTAAATAACGGAACTGGATTTATCGAAGGAGGATCATTTGGTGTAGGCCAACCAGCGCCTTCAAGAATGGAAGTAGGATTACCAATAGGTTATTTCTACGGATACAAAACAAATGGTATTTTTCAAAACCAAGCTGAAGTAAACGCACATCCTTCTCAACTAGCATTAGGAGCTAATGCTGCGCCTGGAGATCTTCGTTATGTTGACGTGAATGATGATGGAGTGATTGATACTAAAGATAGAACTAATTTAGGAAATCCGATACCGAAAGCTACAATGGGATTCAATTTACAAGCAAATTATAAAAACTTAGATTTTGCCGTATTTACTTTTGCTTCTGTAGGGAACGATATGGTTAGAAACTACGAAAGAACATTATCTGATGCGAATCGTTTAAATTATGTTTTGGATAGATGGACTGGAGAAGGTTCTACAAATGCTACGCCAAGAGTAACAACGGGAGCAACTGCTAATACTATTTTTTCTGATTACTATATAGAGGATGCTTCTTATGTAAGAATTCAAAATGTTCAACTTGGATATACCTTGAATTCTAAATTTTCTGAAAGAGCAGGGATAACTAAATTAAGACTTTATACAGGTGTGAATAACCTTTACACTTTTACCAAATATAGAGGATTTGATCCTGGTGCATCCAATGGTGCTCCAATAGGTGGGGGAATTGATTATGGTTTTTATCCAACTCCAAGAACCTATTTATTTGGGTTAAACATTAATTTTTAATTTAAATAAAAATGAAAAAGTATATATTTTTTACAATAGCTATAATAACGATATGTTCAACGCTGACAATTTCTTGTAGTGATGAATTTGTAAATCGTGATGTTAAATATTCGATCGATTCTGAAAATTATTTTAATTCAAAATCAGATTATGATAATGCTTTAATTGCGGCGTATGATATGCTTCAATCTTCTTATGTAAACGTTTTGTTAGGTGAAATTGCATCTGATAATACTCTTGCTGGTGGAGAAAGTCAAACGGATGTTGTAGGGTTTCAACAAATAGATGATATGATTCACACTCCAGTGAATAGTAACCTTAGAGATATTTGGAACTGGATGTTCGCGGGAGTGAATAGAGCTAACTATATTTTAGAGTTTAAAGACAAAACAGAGTTTGAAGGCAAAAAACAAATTATCGCCGAAGCTCGTTTTTTAAGAGCTTATTATCATTTTGAATTAGTAAAATGGTTTGGAGGTATTCCTATGAAAGGAGATTTGCGATTTAAGGTAGGTGATGAGAAAACAATTCCACGTTCTACTGTTAAAGAGGTATATGCTTCTATTGAAGCAGATTTAATTTATGCTTCTGAAAATTTAGCGGCCGTTCCTTCGCAAAAAGGAAGAGCTACAAAAGGTGCTGCATTAGCATTATTAGGAAAAGCTTACTTATATGAAGAAAATTTCACGAAAGCAGCAACTACGTTTCAAACTTTAATCACAGCTAATAATTATTCTTTAGTAACGGATTATAATAAAATTTTTGAAGCTGATGGAGAAAACGGACCTGAATCTGTATTTGAAGTACAATATACAGATATCGAGGGAGCAGGTTTTGGATGTTTACAATGTAGTGAAGGAAATGTAGCAGTAGGTTTTAGCGGACCAAGAAACTATACAGGACCATTATTTACTTCTGGATTTAGTTTTAATGTTCCAACTCAAAAAATTGTAAGCGCTTTTGAAGGTGGAGATAATAGAAAAGATGTTGCCATTCTTGATATTAAAGCCTGGGCTGCGCAAAGTGGTGCAACTTACGGAGAAGGATATGAGCATACTGGATATTTCAATAGAAAATACATTCCAAGAAAAAGAAGTGCTAATGCAGCAGGAGATTTGAATTTAACAAATCCTAATAATTATAGATCAATACGTTATGCTGATGTTTTGTTAATGGCTGCTGAGGCGTATAACAGAGGTGGAATTGATGATACTAAAGCGAGATTGTATTTAAACCAAGTTAGAAGACGTGCTTTTGCTGATACGAACCACGATATTTCTGCTTCTGGAGCGGCATTAACAGATTTTATTTGGGCTGAAAGAAGAGTGGAGCTAGTAGGCGAAGGGCATCGTTTCTTCGATTTAGTGAGAATCAAGAAAGCAGCTCAAGAAATCAGTGGCTTTAAAGCTGGAAAAAATGAATTGTTTCCAATTCCAATAGAGGAAATTCAATTTGCAAACGGAAATTGGTCACAAAATCCTGGATATTAAAAAAATAGTGTTATGAAAAATATAAAATTTATTATAAGTCTTTTTGTATTGGCAATCCTCACCGGTTGTACAAGCGAAAACAGCCTTGTTGATATTGATGCAATAGGGGCTCCAAAAAATATTTCGACATTAACTACAGTTACTCAAGATAATACTGGAAAAGTTACATTTTTGCCAAACGGTGAAGGAGTGTCGAGGTTTGAAATTTATTATGGAGATGGGACGAAGGAACCAGGGTTTGTTAATCCTGGAGAAACTATCTCTCATGTGTATAAGGAAGGAATTTACCAAGTTAAGACTACTGGTGTTACATTAAACGGTAAAAGAACTGAAATTACTCAAGTTGTAAATGTCTCGTTTAAAGCACCTGCTAATTTAGTGGTAACTATCAAGAATGATGATGCAGTATCGAAGAAAGTAAATGTTACTGCCAAAGCTGATTTTGCATTATTTTATGATGTTTATTTTGGGGAGCCTGGGAAACCAGATCCAATATCTGTGAACAACGGTGAAATGGTATCTTATACCTATAAAAATACAGGTACCTATACAATTAGGGTTGTTTCGAAAAGTGCCGCTATTAAAACAACGGAGTATACTGAAAATTTTAAAGTAACATCAATTTCAAATCCAACAGCTTCTGCACCAACTCCACCAAATAGAATTGCAGCGGATGTAATCTCTATTTATGGTTCTAAGTATACCAATATCGCGGGTACTAATTTTTTCCCAGATTGGGGTCAAGCTGGACAAGGAAGTAGTTGGGCTGAATATGATTTAGCGGGTGATAAAATGCTTCAATACATTAAGTTAAGTTACCAAGGAATTCAATTTGCTGACGGTGTTACTAAGGACGTATCTAAAATGAAATACCTTCATATGGATGTTTGGACTGCCGATGTTGCTAAAATTGAAACTTCATTAATTAGTAAGACGAATGGTGAAAAACCGGTGGTAAGTAATTTAACTGCGGGACAATGGACTAGTTTGAACATACCAATTGCAGATTATACAAGCCAAGGGCTTAGCGTTGCTGATATTTTTCAATTGAAATTTGTAGGTACTCCTTGGGCAGGAGGAACTGTTTTTATAGACAATATTTATTTTTATAAAGATCCATCGGCTTCTATTGCATTACCACTTGATTTTGAGTCGACTGCGTTAACTTATCCTTGGATTGGTTTTGGAGACGCTGGCTTTGGAGCTATTCCTGTTGCTGTGGTTGCTAATCCAAAACAAACGGTTCTTAATAATTCAGCAAAGGTGGTGGAGATTAAAAAAACAACTGGTGCGCAAGTTTGGGCTGGTGCTAGTTTAAATTTAGACGGACCTATTGATTTAACAAAAGGAAAAAAAATATCTGTAAATGTTTGGTCTCCAAAAGCAGGAGCGGTTATTCTATTAAAATTGGAAAACTCAGCTTCACCTAAGGATGGAAACGGAAACCCAACCGTTTTTGTAGAAATCCAACAATCAACAACAGTTGCAAATGCATGGCAAACATTGACATTTGATCTTACTACAGCAAGTTCATTCAGTGTAAGTATTCCTTATGATAGAGTAATTCTTTTCCCTGATTTTGGTGTAGCTGGTACAGGTGATACTTATTACTTTGACGATATTAAACAATTGAATTAAAAAACATGAAAATGAAAAAGATAATTATAAACATAATATCACTTTTTACCCTTCTTTTGATGGTAAATTGCCAAGAGGATAATTTTACTTTTGGATCAATAGATACGCCTTCAAATTTAGAGTTAAAGTTTGAAATTGTAGGTAAAACTACGTTAGCACCCAATGGTGATGGTTCAGGTAAAATAAAATTTACAAGTAAAGCAGATAATGCTATTTCTTACAAGTATGTTTTTTCAGATGGAACGACAGAAAATGCTCCTAGTGGTTACTTTGAAAAACGTTTTACAAAACCAGGTTTAACGACATACACTGTAACTGTTTTAGCAACTGGTAAAGGAGGAGTTACTACCAATAAAACTATCGAAGTAACTGTTTTTAGTAGTTTTAAAGACGAACAAGCAGTTCAGTTTTTAACTGGAGGTACTTCTAAAAAATGGTATTGGGCTCAAGCAGAAAAAGGGCACTTAGGTGTTGGTCCAAACGTACCATGGGCTGATCCAGATTTTGGAAAGAAAAACTATTATCCAGATTTTTACGGAGCAGGACCAAATGAAAAAGCGTCAACTTGTTTGTATAACAGTGTAATGACATTTTCATTAGTTGGTGATCAATTGAAGTTCAATTTAAATAATGGTGGACAAACTTACTATAATGGAGCTATAAAAGGTGGAGATGATAACTGTTACCCATTAAATACAACAGGCGATAAAACGGTGACATTAAGCCCGTCTGAGTCGTATGTTACCTTAAACCCAGATCATGCTACCCAAACCAGAGGTACACAAATGAATTTTGCTGACGGTGGATTTATGGGGTATTTTTTCGGAGCAACTACATATGAAATTCTTTCTATCACTGAAAATCGTATGGTGGTTAGATCGGTTATGCCAAGTAATACATTTTTAGCATGGTACCATATATTTACAACTTCACCACCTAATCAAGCTACGCCAGTAACGGATTATACAAAGCTAGTTTTCTCTGATGAATTTAATACTGATGGTGCTCCTGATGCAACGAAGTGGGGTTATGATTTAGGTGCAGGTGGATGGGGGAACTCAGAAGCGCAAACCTATACTAACAGTGCTACAAATTCTGTAGTTCAAGGAGGAAGTTTGAAAATTACCGCTAAAAAAGAGGGAGCGGTTTACACGTCGGCTAGATTAAAGTCAGAAAATAAATTTGAGTTTACTTATGGTAAAGTCGAAGTTAGAGCTAAACTTACTACTGGGGCTGGAACTTGGCCTGCAATATGGATGTTAGGAGAAGATTACGCTACAAATACGTGGCCAGGTTGTGGGGAAATTGACATTATGGAGTTCAGAGGAAGTGAACCAAATAAAGTCCATGGAACGCTTCACTATCCAGGAGTTTCTCCAGGAGCTGGAAATACAAATTCTACAACTGTAGCTAATGCATCCACGGAATTTCATGTTTATAAAACAATATGGAGTCCTACATCAGTACAAATTTTTGTAGACGATAAATTATTTCACTCAGTCGCTAATACAAGTACATTACCTTTTAATAAAGATTTCTTTCTAATCTTAAATGTTGCAATGGGAGGTACTTTTGGTGGTGCCATCGATACTGCATTTAGTCAATCAACAATGGAGATTGATTACGTAAGAGTATATCAATAGCATATTTTTTAAATTTAATAAAAAATAAGAGGTCGGTTTTTTACCTGCCTCTTATTTTAATATAGAGAAGAAGTAAATGAAAAATTCATTTTTATTTATATCATTTGCAATACTAGCAATAGTAGTTACCGCATGCAGTCAAAAAGTGATACAACCTTTAAGGACCTCTGCGTCTAATAATCCATTGGAAATTAAAGTAGATTCTGTCCTTCATTTAATGACTTTAGAAGAAAAAGTAGGACAACTTAATCAATATACTGGATTTTGGGATTTAACAGGTCCTGCTCCAAAAGAGGGTCAAGCAGCTAAGAAATACGAAGACCTTAAGAAAGGATTAGTGGGTTCAATGTTGAATGTAAAAGGAGTTAAAGATGTTAAAGCGCTGCAAAAAATTGCTGTTGAACAAACGCGTTTGGGAATACCTCTTATTTTTGGATATGATGTGATCCATGGATTAAAAACAATTAGTCCCATACCATTAGCTGAATCAGCAAGTTGGGACCTAGAGGCAATCAAGAAATCATCTGCGATGGCAGCCGAAGAGGCAGCTGCGGCAGGAATTAACTGGACTTTTGCACCTATGGTCGATGTTGCTAGAGATGCACGTTGGGGAAGGGTTATGGAAGGAGCTGGTGAAGATCCGTTTTTGGGTAGTAAAATTGCAACAGCTCGGGTTAAAGGTTTTCAAGGCGATGATTTAGGAGCCACAAATACCGTTCTAGCTTGTGCGAAGCATTTTGCAGGTTATGGTTTTATAGAAGCTGGTAAAGAATACAATACGGTTGATGTCAGTGAAAATGTTTTACAAAACATAATTTTTCCACCATTTAAAGCGGCTGTGGACGCTGGGGTGAGAACCTTCATGAATTCGTTTAGTCAGTTGAATGGAATTCCCGCAACTGGTAATGCATACTTACAACGCGAGATATTAAAAGGAGATTGGAAATTTGAAGGTTTTGTTGTTTCAGATTGGGGTTCTATCAAAGAAATGGTGAATCACGGATATGCTAAAGATAAAAAGCAAGCGTCCGAAATTGCGATCAATGCAGGATCAGATATGGATATGGAATCCAGTGCTTATGTCAATCATTTAGTAGCATTAGTTCAAGAAGGTATAGTAAAGGAAAGTGTAGTTGATGACGCCGTTAGAAGGATCTTAAAAACAAAATTTGAGTTAGGTTTATTTGCTGATCCTTATAAATATTGCGATGAAAATCGTGAAAAAATAACAATTGGGAAGCCAGAATTTCAAGCGGAAGTTTTGGATATGGCCAAAAAATCTATTGTTCTTTTGAAAAATGATAAAGAGTTGTTGCCTCTTAAAAAATCAGGACAAAAGATTGCTCTAATTGGAGCGTTGGCAAATGATAAAACAAGCCCGCTAGGGAATTGGCGAATTGCTGCTGATGAAAACACAGCAGTTTCCGTTCTAGAGGGAATGCAAAACTATAAAGACAATCAAATAACATATGCTAAAGGTGCCGATGTGGTTATTGGCAAGACAGCATTTGTTTTAGAAACGAAAATAAATACCACTGATAAAACAGGATTCGCAGAAGCTATTGCTGTGGCAAAACAAGCTGATGTAGTAGTGATGGTTTTAGGAGAGCATGGTTTACAATCGGGTGAAGGACGTAGTAGAGCTGATATTGGTCTACCAGGTGTGCAACAAGAATTGTTAGAGGAAGTGTATAAAGTCAATCCAAATATTGTTTTAGTTTTAAATAATGGTCGTCCATTAGCAATTCCTTGGGCCGCTGCAAATGTTCCTGCTATTGTAGAAGCATGGCAACTTGGGACACAAAGTGGTAATGCGATTGCTGAAGTTCTATATGGGGATTATAATCCAAGTGGTAAACTACCAATGACTTTTCCCAGAAGTGTAGGTCAATTGCCATTGTATTACAATTTTAAAAGTACAGGAAGACCAGTAATGGAGGATCCGGATAGTGTATTCTGGTCTCATTACATTGACGAAACGAATTTGCCTTTATATCCTTTTGGTTTTGGATTAAGCTATTCCAAATTTGAGTATTCTAATTTAGAATTATCCAGTCCTTCTTTTAGTTCAAATGGAAAAATTGTGGTCTCTGTAACAGTAAAAAACGTTGGGAAAGTTACTGGAAAGGAAGTAGTGCAAATGTATATTAGAGACATCATAGGGAGTACAACAAGACCCTTAAAAGAGTTGAAGGGATTTGAATTAATAGAATTACAACCAAACGAATCTAAAAAAGTAGACTTTGTAATTGATGAAAAAACAATTCAATTCTTCTCTGCCAATAGAAAATGGGAGGCCGAAGCAGGTGATTTTAACGTTTTTATAGGCGGAAGTTCCGATGTAACATTAGAAGCGAATTTTAAATATAATAAATAGAAGATCTTTGAATTTAGAGAGATTCTGATTTAAATGTAAACTTAAAAAATAGCAGGACTTCAGGATAATTGAGATATAAAATTGAAGTGTGACTAATTGTACGTGCAAGCCAAATGTAAATTTCACGTACAGTATTAAATAAGAACAATATAATAAAGATTGACATGAAGATAGTTGAAATAGAAGGAGAGAAATATTATAAAATTGATAATCACGACAAAATGCGCCCATTTTTTATGAGCATTGTAAGCGATTCAAATCATTGGATGTTTATTTCAAGTAATGGTGGTGTTACTGCCGGAAGGAAAAATGCTGAGTACGCGCTTTTTCCATATTATACGGATGATAAAATTACAGAGTTTGCTGATATAACGGGTAGTAAATCGATTTTTCAAATTCGCTTTGATGATCAAGTAGTAGTTTGGGAGCCATATTCTGAACGCTTTAATGACGATTACAATCTTACTAGAAATTTATATAAAAATTTATATGGTAATAAAGTCATCTTTGAAGAAATCAATAACGATTTACAATTGACTTTTAGATATCAATGGAGTTCAAGTAATCTTTATGGTTTTGTTAAAAAATCAGAGATTATAAATAATTCTAACAAGGATTATAATATTACAGTATTAGATGGAGTTCAAAATATTATGCCTCATGGCGTAAGTAGTGACCTGCAAATGAGTACAAGTAACCTAGTGGACGCATACAAACGAAACGAATTGCATGCGGAGAGTGGATTGGGAATTTATGCTCTTAGTGCCATAATAGTGGATAAAGCGGAACCTAGTGAAGCCTTAAAAGCAAATGTAGTTTGGTCGTTAGGAATGAAGAATCCAATTCATTTATTATCTTCTAAGCAACTTCCAGGTTATAGAAAACTTCAAAAGATATCAGCTGAAACAGATATCAAAGGAGAAAAAGGAGCTTATTTTATTTCAAATGATTTGTTTTTACCAAATAACGCTTCAAAAGAATGGAAAATAATTGCAAATGTCAATCAAAATCAATCGCAAATAATTCAACTATGTGAGTCCATTATCCATGATAAAATGCTAGAAAAAAAGCTTTCAGAGGATGTTGCGTTAGGGGAACAAAATCTTATCGCACTTATAGGATCTGCTGACGGATTGCAATTTACCGAAGATAAGTTAATTGATACAAGACATTTTTCTAATGTCCTATTCAATATTATGCGTGGTGGAATATTTGATGAGAACTATCAAATTGAGAAAAAGGATTTCAGCTTGTACCTTGCTAATGCAAATAGTGCTGTTTTTAAGAAAAACGAAGGATTTGTTAAAGACTTAAATGAAACTTTTTCATATATCGACTTGCTTGATATGATGAATGGTCAAGAAGACGAAGATTTAGTGCGATTATGTACAGAATATCTACCATTAAAATTTAGTCGTAGACATGGAGATCCAAGCCGCCCTTGGAATAAATTTTCCATTAATACCCGTTCTGAAGTAGATGATTCAAAAATTTTGGATTATGAAGGGAATTGGCGAGATATCTTCCAAAACTGG
>CAWURM010000036.1:0-15636 GCA_963924965.1 uncultured Flavobacterium sp. | reverse complement strand
CAACTGAAAAAAAGAAAATATGATTATAGTTAAGTCCCGTGAAGAAATTGAATTAATGCGCGAAAGTGCCTTAATTGTATCGAAAACATTAGGAATGATTGCTTCTGAAATCAAAGAAGGAGTAACTACATTACATTTAGATAAATTAGCAGAAGAATTCATTCGTGATCATGGTGCTGTTCCTAGTTTCCTTGGTTTATATGGCTTCCCAAACTCATTATGCATGAGTCCGAATGCTCAAGTTGTACACGGCATCCCAAACAATACACCTCTTGAAAGTGGCGATGTCATCTCTGTTGATTGCGGTGCTTTTAAAAATGGATACCACGGAGATCACGCTTATTCATTTGAGATAGGGGAAGTAGCTCCTGAAACAAAAAAATTATTACAAGTTACCAAAGAATCATTATACGTAGGTATCCGCGAATTTAAAGCGGGAAATCGCGTGGAAGATGTAGGTAATGCGATCCAAAAATATACGGAAGCACATGGTTATGGTGTGGTTCGCGAATTAGTAGGACATGGTTTAGGTCAAAAAATGCACGAAGATCCTGAAATGCCAAATTACGGAAAACGTGGACGTGGAAAATTGTTTGTTGAAGGAATGGTTGTTGCTATTGAGCCTATGATTAACATGGGGACAAGAAACATCAAGCAACTTAAAGACGGCTGGACTATATTAACTGCTGATGGAAAACCAAGTGCGCACTTTGAGCACGATGTTGCGCTTGTAGATGGGAAACCAGAAATTCTATCTACGTTTGCTTATATTTATCAGGCACTAGGAATTGTAAGCAACGAAGAAGATGAGTTTAGAAAGATTCCTTTAGTTTTATAAAATATAAATCCTGATTTTTTAAAAACTTATAGGGCCTTAAATTTCTTATATGGTTTGTAAATAACTTACCATTGAAGACATTTAAGGTCATTGAAGTAAAACTTAAACTTTTTTACACCGATTCTTGCGAAACAAAAATGAAAAAACTATTCAAACTCGTACTTAATACCATTCCTCGACCTATTCTTATTCGTTTAAGTTATGTAGCGAGACCCATTTTGGCATTGGCCTTAAAAGGAAATACTTTTACAGATCCTATTGACGGAAAAAGTTTTAAAAGCTTCTTGCCATATGGTTACGGAACACAACGTAACAATGTGCTTTCGCCAAGTACACTGTCGCTAGAGAGACACCGTTTATTGTGGTTGTACCTCAACGAACAGACTGATTTTTTTAAACCTGAACTCGTTTCAGGTTCCTCTGTTACAGATACAAACAGAATTAAATTACGAGATACTGAAATGAATTCAGCATTAAAAGTATTGCATTTTGCTCCTGAACAGGCATTTTACAAATTGTTTAGAAATCAAAAAAATCTAGATTACACTACAACGGATTTGTTTTCACCACTTGCTGATGTGAAAGCTGATATTTGCGATTTGCCTTTTGAAGACAATCAGTATGACGTTATTCTATGCAATCACGTTTTAGAACACATACCTGATGACACTAAAGCTATGCAGGAATTATATAGAGTACTCAAACCTGGTGGTATGGCAATTTTACAAATTCCTCAAGATTTGAAACGCGATATTACTTTTGCAGACGATACAATTACTGATCAGAAAAAGCGCGCTGAAATCTTTGGGCAATACGATCATGTGCGCATCTATGGACGTGACTATTTTGATAAGCTAAGAGCAATAGGTTTTAAAGTTGTTGAAGAAGATTATACCAACAAAATAGCACCCGAATTAGTTGAAAAATATTGTTTAGCGAAGGGTGAAATTATACCTGTTTGCTTTAAATAAAGAAAAATGGAGCTCATTTATAGTTTAGCACTCTTTTTGATACAGTAAAAATATTACTTAATTCACTATCTTTACATATTAGCAACTATCAATCATATGCTTTACTCTTTTTTTCGAAAAATAATATTGCTTTTATTTGTCAGCGCAGCTTCTGCTCAAGTAGAAACCGAACTGGCTCCACCTTTTAATATAAAGACCGTTGCTTTTATTCAAAACAACCAAAATACTATCCCTATATTTCAATTAGGCAGTGGATTTCAGTTGCAATTTGATGATTTATACGGAAATGAAGCCGATTACTACTATGAAATCATTCATTGTGATTACAATTGGGTTCATTCAGAAATACCAAAAACGGACTATTTACTTGGATTTGATAATCAAAGAATTCAAGACTACAGCAATTCGTTCAACACTTTACAACTCTATTCTCATTATAAATTGTCTTTACCAAATCAATTTACGCAGCAATTACGATTGAGCGGCAATTATATTTTAAAAATTTTAAACGACAGTAAAGAAGTGGTTTTTTCAAGAAAATTCATCTTATATGAAGATTTAGTAACTGTGCCAATGCAAATTAAAAGAGCGCGTACTGTTGCTAATTTAGAATCTAGACACAATGTAGAATTTTCTATTAAATCAAATAGTATCAACTTTCAAAATCCATTGAAAAACATCAAAGTAGTACTATTTCAAAATGACAAATGGAATCATTCCATAAAAAACATCAGCCCCCAATACACCATAGGAAATGATTTGATCTACAAATATGATACTGAAACCCAGTTTTGGGCTGGTAATGAATTTTTATATTATGAAAATAAAGACATCAAAGTGGCCAATAATAACGTGGCGCGAGTGGATCCAAGTACGGATATTTATAGTGCATATTTATTTACAAATAATGCTCAAGCAAATTTTCCTTATTCCATAAGAGAGGATGTTAATGGTCGGTTTTTAGTACGCAACATTAATGCTGAAAACAATGAAATTGAGGCCGATTATTCTTGGGTTTATTTTAGCCTTTCAGCACCTGCTTATAGAATGAAAAAAGACATTTACATTAATGGAATGTTTAACAACTATAGTTTGTCTCCAGAATATAAAATGGATTACAATGTAGAAAAAGGAATATACGAAAAAGCACTTTTAATAAAACAAGGATTTACTAATTATGAATATGTAGTCTCTGATGCAAAAGGCAACATTGATTACGAAAATGCAATTGATGGAAATTTTTACCAAACAGAAAACGACTATTCGATTTTGGTCTATTACCGAGAAAATACAGATCGATATGACAAAGTGATTGGCAAGGGAACTGCTAATTCGTTAAACATCATCAATTAAAAAAAGGTTTTAAAAATAGTTATAGATATCAAAATTTTGTAATTTTGTTACTATTAAACACGTATTAACGACTTTAGAATGGTTTCTCAAATAACAAGAGGCATAAAAATTTCGGTTTTGACTAGTTTTGAAGGAACCTACTTCAAAAACTACAAAATACACTTTGCCTTTAGTTACGAGATAACTATAGAAAATCATAGTAAGGATTCTGTTCAATTAACATCACGCCATTGGGAAATTTTTGATTCTTTAAATGACAATGAAATTGTTGACGGAGAAGGGATAATTGGGAAAAAACCTGTGTTAAAACCGGGAGAACTTCATACATATAGTTCCGGTTGTCTTTTAGCTTCTCCTTATGGAGCGATGAAAGGCTATTTCAATATGATTAATTTTACCACTACAAAAACATTTAAGGTGTTTGTGCCAACTTTTAGACTAAGCGCTCCATTTGCTTTAAACTAAACTATTTTATTCACTAAGAATATATTTCCGTTTTCTTATACTTTCTTTATCACTTTTTTAAATTATCCTTTGTACTTTTGTTGTGCAATAAATTATTCGCAACTTTTATAAAAATTTTATTTTTTTAAATGTCTAATCGCATCTGTATTTAAACAGATTAAAAATTACAATATCATGCTAAAAGGATTTTTTCACGTACCAAAAGCGGTAAACGAACCAGTAAAAGGGTATGCACCAAATTCACCTGAAAAAGCAGCCGTACAAGCAGCTTATACTAAAATGTGGAATTCTAAAATTGACGTGCCATTATACATAGGTAGCGAAGAAATTAGAACAGGAAATACAAAAAACATGACTGCTCCGCACGATCACAAACATATTGTAGGAACTTATCACCTTGCTGAGAAAGCACATGTTGAGAAAGCTATTGCAAATGCATTAGAATCTAGAACTGCATGGGCAAACATGGCTTGGGAACAACGTGCAGCTATCTTCTTGAAAGCAGCTGAACTAATTGCTGGTCCTTACAGAGCTAGAATCAATGCCGCAACAATGATTGCGCAATCCAAAAATATTCACCAAGCAGAAATTGATGCTTCCTGCGAGTTGATTGACTTTTTACGTTTTAACGTGGAATTCATGACTCAAATATATGGTGACCAACCTAATTCTGACTCAACAACTTGGAACCGTTTAGAATACAGACCACTTGAAGGATTTGTTTACGCAATTACTCCGTTTAACTTTACTGCAATTGCCGCTAACCTTCCAGCGAGTGCTGCTATGATGGGTAACGTTGTGGTTTGGAAACCTAGTGATAGCCAAGTATTCTCAGCGCAAATTATTATCGAAGTATTCAAAGAAGCAGGAGTTCCTGATGGAGTTATCAATGTTGTTTTTGGAGATGCTTTAATGGTAACGGATACCGTTTTGGCAAGTCGTGACTTCGCAGGTTTACACTTTACAGGTTCAACTCATGTATTTAAAGACATCTGGGCAAAAATAGGAACAAACATTCACCACTATAAAACCTATCCAAGAATTGTAGGAGAAACGGGAGGTAAAGATTTTATTATCGCGCATTCAAGTGCTAATCCAAAACAAGTTTCTACGGGAATTGTACGTGGCGCATTTGAATTTCAAGGTCAAAAATGTTCAGCTGCTTCAAGAGCTTATGTACCACAAAGTATGTGGCCAGCCGTTAAAGAACAAATCATCACTGATGTAAAATCAATGAAAATGGGTTCCCCAGAAGATTTTGGTAACTTCATAACTGCAGTTATTCACGAAGGTTCATTTGACAAATTGGCTAGTTTTATTGACCAAGCTAAAAAAGATGCTGATGCAGAAATCATTGTTGGTGGAAACTACGACAAATCAGTTGGTTACTTTATTGAGCCTACAGTGATCGTTACTACAAACCCACAATATTCTACTATGGAGACTGAGTTATTCGGTCCTGTAATGACAATCTTCGTATACGAAGATGCAAAATGGGAAGAAACTCTTGAATTAGTAGATGCTACATCTGAATATGCATTAACAGGAGCAGTTTTCAGTCAAGATCGTTATGCTATTGAAGTAGCAACAGTAAAATTACAAAACGCTGCTGGTAACTTCTATATCAATGATAAACCAACCGGTGCAGTTGTAGGACAACAACCATTTGGTGGAGCAAGAGCTTCAGGAACAAATGACAAGGCAGGATCTCCATTGAACTTGTTGCGTTGGGCTTCTCCTAGAACAATCAAAGAAACTTTTGTTACTCCTGTAGATTACAGATACCCATTTTTGGGAGAATAAATAGCACAATTTAAAAGTTCAAAGAACTTTTAAAAATAACAAAACCCACAAGTACCAATAGTGTTCTTGTGGGTTTTTGTTTTAAATCAAGGGAACTTTTTTACCTGTTTTAGCAGCTTCATAAATAGCTTCTATAATTCGGACATCCTTTATTCCTTCCTCTCCAGTTATATGACTAGGTAATTTTTTGTTGGCCAATAGTACTTTGCTTATTTCATCAAGTTGTGTTTGTTGCTGATTTATTTCAGGGAAATTCAATTCTCCATTACTAGTTCGCCCTTTGAACGGCCCATAACTTATAGCTGGACTTAATTCAAAAAAACCATCATCAGCCGATGCAAACAACCTATCAACTCCACAATTATTAGTACTAGCGGAGTTACTAACTGCTCCACTTGCAAAATTCATTTGCCATGTAATCGATTCTTCCACCTCGGCATATTTAACTTTATTGGTAATGGGTCCAAATTGCGCCGTTACTGAAATAGGTTCTTCACCTAAAATATAGCGACTTGCTTGAATGCAATAAATTCCTAAATTAACCAGTGGCCCACCACCCGACAATGCCTTTTTTTGATGCCAATCAATCGTATCGCCTGTGTTATAACCTAAAGAAGTTTCTATCAAACGCACTTGACCAAAAACCTTTTCTTGTCCCAAACGTTTCATCTCTAGATTATACGGTTCATAGTGCAAACGATAACCAACCGCTAATTGAACACCTGATTTCTCACAAGCATCAATCATTTCTTGACAATCACTAGCCGTAACGGCCATTGGTTTCTCTACAATCACGTGTTTTCCTGCCTTTGCAGCTCTAATGACATACTCCTTATGCATGCCATTAGGCAAAACCACATAGACCAAATCAATATCTTTGTTATGAATTATTGCGTCAAAATTTTGATAATTATATCTATTTTTCTCTGGAATATTGTATTTCTTTCCCCAGTCTAATGCTTTTGAAGGTGTCCCTGTTACAATTCCTGCCAAACGACAAAATTTAGAAACTAGTAATCCCTCGGCTAAATATCCTGCATAACGTCCCAATCCACAAAGCGCAATATTCAGTTTCTTTCCGTCATGAATGGCACTATTATTTTCAGGCAAGCTCATAAATGACGGCAAGGACGCCATTACTGTTGTTGCCCCAACTCCAATACCAAAATTATATACAAAAGTGCGTCTAGATATTTTTTTCATTGTCATACAGTTTTAATTATCAACTCAATAATAAGACATAGCAAACTTTCTAATGTTACAAAAAATTGCATAAAAAAGAAACCCTCCAAAAACATAAAGTCTTTGGAGGGTCGTTTTATTTCTGAATTTAAATTTCGAAAATAGTACTAATTTATAGTATTAAACCACAAACTTTAATGGCAAGTGCACCACCTTCTTAGTTTCAAAGAACTCATCTTCAAAAAAGTCGGCTAAATTATATTCTGTAGCTTTAGGAAAAGCTGCTAATTCCTCTGTTAAATCTCCTCCTTTAAGATATAATATCCCGTTTTTCAAAGCGTGTTTTTGTTGTTTCTTAATCTTGGTTTTTACCCAAGAAACAAAATCCGGCATATTGGTAACAGCACGGCTTACTATAAAATCAAAATCTCCTTTCACGTTTTCAGCACGCAATTGCTCTGCCTTCACATTTTTTAATTCTAAAGCATCAACCACGCCTTGAACGACCTTTATTTTTTTTGCAATTACATCAATCAAATAAAAACGAGTTTCCGGAAAAAGAATTGCCAAAGGAATACCCGGAAATCCTCCGCCTGTCCCTACATCAAGAACATAAGTCCCCGGTTCAAATTTCATCACTTTTGCAATGCCTAGCGAATGTAAAATATGCTTGGTATACAATGAGTCTATATCTTTTCTTGAAATAACATTTATTTTTTCATTCCAATCGTGATATAAAAAGTCCAATTTTGCGAATTGCTCTTTTTGAATCTCGGTTAAATTGGGAAAATACTTAATAATCTCGTCCATCGTTCTATTTTTTTAACAAAAGTACTATTTTTAACTCTGAAATATTAACCTCAAATTTGCAGAGTTGAAAATTTTAATAATTATCTTTGGAACTTATTACTATTACATATGATTAATACCGCACCTACATTTGCCAAGCAAGATAAACTGAAATTCTTCAGAACGCTTAACTCACGGGTAAACAATTACTTCAAGGAGAATAACATTCAAAAAACAGGAAACTGGAGTCTTTATTTAAAGACCATTATACTAATTACAGTTTTTCTAGCGCCGTATTTCTTAATCCTTACTTTAGATATGCCATTTTGGGCACATCTTCTATTGACCATTGTCATGGGAATAGGAATGGCAGGAGTGGGAATGAATGTGATGCATGACGGAAATCATGGTTCGTATTCCAATAAAAGCTGGGTCAATAAATTCATGGGTGGAACTATATATGTTTTAGCAGGAAATGTGCACAACTGGCAAGTGCAACACAACGTCCTTCACCACACGTACACTAATATCCCAGGTCACGATGAAGATCTAGACGCCGGAAGAATCATTCGATTTACAAAAAATGCAAAGTGGCATAATTTCCACCGTTTCCAACAATATTATTCTGTTTTTCTATACGGCTTACTTACTTTTAACTGGGCTTTAACCACTGATTTCAAGCAAATGAAAAGCTACCTAAAAAGAAAACTATCCTATGGAGAAGCCAAGAGCCCAAAGATTCTATGGACTACTTTAATTATTACAAAAATCATCTACGTTTCCATTTGGATTGTATTACCAATCGTGATTGGAATCACGTGGTGGAAAGTATTAATAGGATTTTTTGTGATGCATTATACGGCTGGATTAATCCTAAGTGTAGTATTCCAATTAGCACATGTTGTTGAAGAAACGACAAATCCATCACCAAATGAATTAGGTGAAATGGACAATACTTGGGCCATTCATCAATTATTCACCACTACTAATTTTGCGCCTAGAAATGCAATTGTAAACTGGTACACCGGTGGATTAAATCACCAAATTGAGCACCATATTTTTCCGAATATTAGTCATGTACACTACGGTAAAATTGCAAAAATCGTAAAAGAAACAGCGCAAGAATGCAACCTTCCTTATTACGAATACCAAACAATGCGTTCAGCAGTAATTGCTCATTTCAGACATTTAAAAGAGTTGGGAATGAAACCAGAAATGACGTAATTGTAAAACTCCAAAAGAGTATTTACTTTAGAAAATAAAACTAAAAACTAATCAATAACCTCTCTGATTAAACCCATCAGAGAATTCAACACTACTTTAATGAATCCACTTTCAGACAGAATTAACAATCTAGCAACTTCACAAACATTAGCAATGGCTGCTTTGGCTAGAGAATTAAAAGCACAAGGAAAAGACATCATCAGTTTAAGTTTAGGGGAACCTGACTTCAATACGCCTGACTTTATCAAAGAAGCAGCAAAACAAGCAATTGACGACAATTACAGTACCTATTCTCCAGTGGAAGGATACGGTGATTTAAAAGACGCCATCTGCCGAAAATTTAAAAGAGACAACAACCTAGACTACAAACCATCTCAAATTGTAGTTTCAACAGGAGCCAAACAATCATTATACAACATTGCACAAGTAATGTTAAACGATGGTGACGAGGTTATTCTACCAGCTCCATACTGGGTTTCCTATTTTGAAATCGTAAAATTATCCGGAGGAGTTCCTGTAGAAGTACCTACTTCTATCGAAACTGATTTTAAAATCACTCCCGCACAACTTGAAGCAGCCATCACACCAAAAACAAAGATGATGTGGTTCTCTACGCCTTGTAATCCATCAGGATCTGTTTACAGTCGCGAGGAGCTTACAGCTCTTGCAGCAGTTTTAGAAAAACATCCAAATGTTTACGTTGTTGCTGACGAGATTTATGAGCATATTAATTTCTCAGGAACTTTTTGTAGTATTGGATCTATTCCAGGAATGCTAGAAAAAACAATAACAGTAAACGGAGTTGCCAAAGCTTTTGCTATGACAGGATACCGTATTGGTTACATAGGAGCGCCTGAATTTATTGCAAAAGCGTGTACAAAAATTCAAGGTCAAGTAACCTCTGGAGCTAATTCTATCGCGCAACGCGCCACTATTACTGCTGTTGATGCTGACCCATCGGTTTTGAAACACATGGTTGACGCTTTCCATTCTCGTAGAGATTTAGTAGTAGGTTTATTAAAAGAAATCCCAGGAGTAAAAATCAACGTTCCAGAAGGAGCATTTTATGTATTCCCAGACGTTTCTTCTTTCTTTGGAAAAACATTAAAAGGAACCGAAATCAAAAACGCAATGGATTTATCGATGTACCTTTTGGCCGAAGCTAACGTAGCAACGGTAACAGGAGATGCTTTTGGAAACCCAGATTGTATCCGTTTCTCCTACGCCACTAGCGACGAGATTTTAAAAGAAGCTTTAAAAAGAATCAAAGCAGCTTTGGCACTATAATTCAAAACAAAAAAGTCCATAATTCGACTTTTCTAAATATTAAATACCTCAGGAGATTTTCTTGAGGTATTTTTTTTGGCGTGACCCCAAAAAGGGTCGGGCTATACGCTCTATCTTTTATTGCGCTTTCGCTCCATAAAAGGATGCCGCTTCTATCCCTCACGCGCGAGCACTAAAAATTGATATCCAGAAAATAAAATTTAGATTATGCACAATTAAAATGGCCGTTTGGCATCGGTCGATAGGCATAATACTGCAGTACCTCTTCTATAGCCAGAATAAGTGCTTTATTCACCGGTACAATTATATTTCCTAGCCTAAAATCAATTTGAGAAAGGTTCATGTAATAATCGGTAAAAATGGGTACTGACAAACCTTCATTAATTTCCGTGGTGGTTTTTTCAAATGCTTCTTTTTGATTCTCCTTAATTATTTTGCAGGTAGACAACCGGTATTGACCATATTTGTCTGTATTAGCTCCAAAACCAAATAATCGACAAATTAAACCACGATATTGATAATCGCTACAATTCCCCTTGTTCTTATCTACTAACGAAAGTGGATTGTAGATATAACAATTCGTAGAGATCGTGTTTTTCAAGACTGATAATACACTTTCTGCTTTTCCATTTAAAAAAAGATGAAAAGCCCAAGGTAAGAATTCAAGCGGAGAAGCATCAATTTCAGGCGTGGCACAACATTTTCCACAGCCAGCTACACAAGTTAAACTAGAACATTTTTGAAATTGCACTATTTCTATTTCTAACTGCGCAAATAAGGCTTCTACTAGATTCACCCGATGTTCTATTGACATGTCTTTTTTCACAAGGTAGGTCTTATATTAGCGATTGGTACTTGATAATCAAAGTTTAGCGGCAAATGAATAGAATTCAAAACAGCACTAAAGAAATTTAAAAATAATTCACAAAAAAACTCACCTCCAAATTAGAAATCTCGAATAATTTATAGGAACTTTACAAACTTTTTTAGGCGAAAACCTAAAACCCTAAAGTTTTAAAAATAAATCATTTATCATCAACTCGATGAAGAAAAAAATAGAGATACTCGCTCCTGCCAAAGATTTAATTCATGGAATGGCAGCCATCAACAGTGGTGCAGATGCTGTTTATATTGGCGCACCAAAATTTGGAGCCCGTTCAAATGCCACCAATTCAATTGAAGATATCGCCGCCTTAGTAAAATATGCACACCTTTATCATGCACAAGTTTTTGTAGTTATCAATACTATTTTGTACGATAACGAACTCGAAACCTGCCGCCAAATGATATGGGAATTGTATAAAATAGGTGTTGATGCTCTAATCGTTCAAGATATGGCAATTATGGAAATGGACTTACCTCCTATCGTTTTGCATGCGAGCACGCAAGCAAACAACCGTGACGCCGATAAAATTAAATTCCTGAAAGAAGCTGGGATGAAACGAGTAGTTTTAGCTCGCGAATTAAACTTACACCAAATAAAAGAAATCCATGAAACTGCTGATGTCGAATTAGAATTCTTTGTTACCGGTGCGCTTTGCGTTTCCTTTAGTGGAAACTGCTACATGAGTGTTGCTAACGGAGAGCGCTCAGCAAATCGTGGTTCTTGTGCTCAAAACTGTCGTTTACCCTATAACTTAATCGATGGTCATGGCGAAACTTTAATCAAAAACAGTCATTTGCTTTCCATCAAAGATTTTGATGTGTCAGACCAAATCCCAAATCTAATTGAAGCAGGTGTCATCTCCTTTAAAATCGAAGGTCGCTTGAAAGACATTGTATATGTAAAAAACAATGTCGCTTACTTACGTCAAAAACTAGACGCATTCTTGGAAGGAAGTGACAAATACATCAAAGCCTCTTCTGGAAAATGTACCTTTACTTTTGATTCGGCTTTGAACAAAAGCTTCAACCGGGGATACACTGATTATTTTGTCAACGAAAGACACCAATCGATTGGTTCCTGGGAAAGCCCAAAGTCAAAAGGACAATACATTGGTAAACTCATCAGAACCATTGGAAACGCCTACGAAATTGAAAACGGCGAATTACTAAACAACGGTGACGGACTCTGCTACATCAATGAAAACAATGAGGCCGATGGTATCTATGTCAATAAAGTGGAAAACGGATTGGCTTATCCAAATGTGTTAAAAGAACTAGCGCCAGGAACCTTTATCTACCGCAACAATGATGCTGCCTTTATCAAAATTGTAGAACGCGAGGACAGCGCTATTCGTAAAATAGGAACTACTTTGTTATTGAAGGAAAACGAAACTGGATTTGAATTAATCGCAACTGATGAAGACGGTTATGTGAGTAAAGTCAATTTACATTACAATAAAGAACAAACAAAAAATAATGAATCCATAACCGAAAACATCAAAACCCAACTGGCTAAAACAGGGTTCACTCCTTATACCGCTGATGAAATAACGATAGCTTTTTCTCAAAACTGGTTTTTACCTATATCGAAAATCAACGAAATGCGCCGTGCCGTTTATGATCAATTGACCGAAATTCGTTTAGCTAACTACCGTAGAGAAGAAAAACAATTAGTAAAAACATCGCATCCATATCCTGAAACCAAATTGGATTTCATGTATAATGTATCGAATAAAATGGCTCGAAAATTCTATGAACGCCATGGTGTCACCGAAATTGAAAAAGCATTTGAATTACAATGGGATCCTGGAAAATCTCGTGTCATGACGACCAAATATTGCATTAAATACGAATTAGAACGATGCCCTAAGTACCACCGTGAAAACATGGACAAAAAACTAAAAGAACCTTTAGTTTTAAAACAAGGTGAACTAGAATACAAACTAAAATTCAACTGCAAACCTTGTGAAATGGAAATTTGGGAAAAAGACGCCGAATTTGAAATCGAAGAAGATCATGTTCATTAATAAGATAACCGATGCACGATAATGTATCGGTTTTTTTATGAGTGATACATTCGAGATGAAAATGAATTAGAAAATAAGTTTCATTCACGACAAAATTAACAGCTAATTTGAGGTAATAAAAAAATTGATTTCTTTACTTTTACTATCTTAACAAGAAGACAAAACATGAAAATACTATTGCTAGGCTCAGGTGAATTAGGTAAAGAATTTGTAATCGCAGCGCAACGCATCGGACAAACCGTAATTGCTGTTGATAGCTACGAGAACGCACCCGCCATGCAAGTAGCTCATAGATTTGAAGTCATAAACATGCTAGATGGCGCCGAGCTAGATCGAATTGTAGCCAAGCATGAACCTGATTTTATTGTTCCTGAAATTGAAGCTATTCGTACCGAACGTTTCTATGATTACGAGAAACAAGGAATCACTGTTGTTCCATCAGCAAAGGCAGCCAACTTTACCATGAATCGTAAAGCCATTCGCGATTTGGCTTCCAAAGAATTAGGATTAAAAACAGCCAATTACCGCTATGCCACCACTGCCGAAGAATTAAAAAAAGGAGTTGAAGCAGTAGGAATGCCATGTGTGGTAAAACCTTTAATGTCTTCATCAGGAAAAGGGCAATCTACTATCAAAACAGCCACTGACATTGAAAAAGCTTGGCAATACGCCGTAGCAGGATCGCGTGGTGATGTGGTAGAAGTAATTGTTGAAGCCTTCGTGAAATTCAACTCAGAGATAACTCTACTAACGGTTACTCAAAATAATAATCCTACCCTATTTTGTGCACCTATTGGGCACCGTCAAGAACGTGGTGATTATCAAGAAAGCTGGCAACCAGCAAAAATTTCTGATAAGGATTTATTTGAAGCACAAGACATGGCCGAAAAAGTAACTGAAGCCCTTGGTGGCGCAGGACTTTTTGGTGTCGAATTTTTCTTGGCTGATGATGGAGTTTATTTCTCTGAATTATCTCCACGCCCACATGACACAGGAATGGTGACGCTAGCGGGAACACAAAATTTTAATGAATTCGAATTGCATTTACGTGCGATATTGAGTTTACCCATTTTCACCATAACTTTAGAAAAAGCAGGAGCCAGTGCCGTCGTTTTAGCTTCTGAAAACAGTACTAATCCTACTTATAGCGGAATAGACAAAATTGCCGCTCTACCAAAAACTGATTTTAGAATCTTTGGGAAACCTAGCTCAAGACCTTACAGAAGAATGGCGGTTTCGTTAACCCATGATACTTTAGAAACACCCATAGCAGAAATCGTTGAAAGGGCTAAACAAGCAGCCGCATTACTAACAGTAAAATATTAAAAAATGAAAAAAATATTAATTCTAGTCATTCTTTTTGTAGCACAAGTATCAATCGCACAACAAAAGAAGACGCCTGCAAAAACGCAAATTGTGGAAGCTTCTTGCGGACAATGCCAATTTGGGATGGAAGGACATGGATGCGAATTAGCGGTTCGCATTGATGGAAAAAGTTACTTTGTTGATGGAACATCCATTGACTCACATGGCGATGCACATGCTAATGACGGCTTTTGTGCTGCAATCAGAAAAGCCGCTGTTATTGGTGAAATAAAAAATAACCGTTTTGTGGTTACTGAATTTAAATTACTCCCTGAAGAAAAAAAATAATGCCTTTAATACTTCAAAACATTGCAAAGCATGTCTCCCTCACAACTGATGAGAAGGAATTGTTTTTATCAAAAATTGAAGTACAACACCATAAAGCCAAGACCATTCTATTGCATTCTGGTCAAATATGTAAACATTCCTATTTTGTCAATTCAGGTATACTAAGGAGCTTCAATATTAATGATAATATCGTAGAGCATGTTCTCAATTTTGCTTGTGGAGGCTACTGGATTGGCGACATGTATAGTTTAATCACACAGAAACCTGGAAATCTATTTATTGAAATACTGGAAGATGCCGAAATTGTATTGCTTTCGAAAGAAAATCAAGAAATACTTTATACTCAAATTCCAAAACTAGAACGCTTCTTTAGAATCTTAATTGAAAATGCTCTCGTTGCGAATCAAGAACGACTCATGGACAACCTCAGCTTATCCGCGGAAGAACGTTTTGAAAAATTCTGTGTAAAATATCCAACTTTAATTCAAAAAGTACCTCAAAAACAAATTGCTTCCTACATAGGAGTGACTCCTGAGTTTTTTAGCAAAATGAAGTCTCGATTGATCCGAAATCAATAGCAATCGACTCATTAAAAAGTTTGTTAAAATCCTCCTTATGAAACACAAAACTAGCATTGCAAACCTTTTTTCCCTCTAGTTCATTCAAATTCTATTTTTCTTAATCTAGGTTAAGTGTCTTTTCGTGCTCTTGATTGTAAATTTGTATTATAAAAATCACTAAATTTAAGTATGATGAAAAATACCGTTTTACATAAAGCCAATACAAGAGGACATGCAGACCACGGCTGGTTACAAGCTAATTTTAGTTTTAGTTTCGGAAGTTGGTACAATCCGGAGCGAGTTCAATTTGGAGCACTTCGCGTTTTAAATGATGACATTATTGGAGAAGGAATGGGCTTTGGAACCCATCCACACGATAATATGGAAATCATCACTATTCCGCTTGAAGGTGATTTAGCACACAAAGACAGCATGGGAAATGCCGCAACAATTAAAAATGGGGATGTGCAAGTCATGAGTGCTGGGACAGGAATACAACATAGTGAATTCAACCCTAATGCCAATTTAAAAACAAAATCTTTGCAAATCTGGGTGTTCCCAAACAAACGAAATGTAACCCCTCGCTACCAGCAAATCTC
>CAWURM010000035.1:0-5121 GCA_963924965.1 uncultured Flavobacterium sp. | reverse complement strand
CTGTATCTGAAAAAATGATTGAAAAAGATATTTTTCCGTCAACAGTTCCACCAATTAAGATAAAAGTAAAAAAAGAAGAAGAAAAAAGTTTTCTTAAAAAATTATGGCAGTAGAAGATAAATACATATCGTACCGAATCTACCTTGTTGCTTTTGCTATTTTTTTAATAGCTATTGCAATTGCTGTAAAGTTGACTAACATTCAATGGGTTGAGGGTGATTATTATCGAAAATTAGCCAAAGAAAGAACCGTTAAAAATTTTGTAATCCCATCGAATAAAGGAAATATATATTCGGCAGATGGAAGCTTATTGGCTACTTCGATACCTAATTATGAAATACGTTTTGATGCTTTAGCGCCAAAAACCGAAGTATTTGAAAAAAATGTGGAATCACTGTCGGATTCATTAGCATCCGTTTTAAATAAGCCAAGTAGCTTTTATCAAAATGAACTTAGAAGAGCAAGAGCAAATAACAATAGGTATTATTTGATTTCTCGGGATTTAAGTTATACCGATTATATTAAAATAAAAGGATTTCCATTATTCAAATTGGGCGCTTATAAAGGAGGGATAATTGTTGAACAAAAGACTGTTAGAGAACATCCAATAGGGAAAATTGCGGAAAGAACCATAGGTTATGAACGCCGAAATTCAAATGGAACTTCCGATGGGAAAGGGATTGAATGGGCTTACAGGAAGTATCTTAACGGGAAAGACGGTAAAATTTTAAAACAAAAAATTGCTAAAGGGCAATGGAAACCAATACGCGATATCAACGAAGTAGACCCTCAAGATGGATATGATGTTATCTCTACAATTGATGTATACATTCAAGATATTGCGCATCATGCCTTATTGAAACAATTAGAAGATTATCAAGCGGATCATGGTTGCGTAGTGGTGATGGAGACGCAAACAGGTAAGGTCAAAGCGATTGCTAATTTAGGAAGAGGAACCGATGGTACTTATTATGAAACAACAAATTATGCGATAGCTGAATCTCATGAGCCAGGTTCCACTTTTAAATTAGCAGATTTAATGGCTATTCTAGAAGATAAAGTGGCTGATACCAGTACTGTTTACAACACATTTGGTGGAGAAATTCGTTATTCTGGAAAAGCGGTAAGAGATTCGCACAAAGGGGGATACGGTAAAATTTCACTGGCTAGAGGATTTGAATTGTCATCAAATACAGTAATGGTCCAAGCGGTTTATGATAATTATAAAAATAACCCCTCAAAATTTGTGAATCATGTTAATTCCTATGGGTTAAATAAAAAGTTAAATATGGACTTTGAAGGTGAAGGACGTCCGTTTATTCCGCAGCCTAAAGATAAAAACTGGTCCAATATATCGCTTCCTTGGATGGCTTTTGGATATGGAGTTTCAGTAACACCTATGCAAACATTAGCTTTTTATAATGCTGTTGCAAATAATGGGGTGATGGTAAAACCACAATTTGTTTCTGAAATCAAAGAATGGAATAAAACGATTGTCAAAGTCGAAAAAGAAGTAATTAATCCAAGAATATGTTCGAAAGAAACACTTTTGAAAGTAAAAGCGGTTTTAGCTAATGTGGTTAAAAAAGGAACTGCGTCTAAACTGTTCTCTAAAGATTTTTCGATGGCGGGTAAAACAGGAACTGCAGCCGTTAATTATGCGAAAGACGGTGGAGCAGGCAAGTATTATGCTTCGTCATTTGTAGGGTACTTCCCTGCGGATCATCCTAAGTATTCCTGCATTGTTGTGGTGCATAAACCAAGTACTGTGAATAATAACTATTATGGTGCGGACGTAGCGGGTCCTGTTTTTAAACGTATTGCGCAGAAAATATTTACAGATGTTCCATCGACCAATGAAATTAAAAAATTAGACAAGAAAATTCCAAAGCAGGAAGATAGCTATAATAATTACTTTGCCAAATTACAAAAGAAACAGGATTTGATTCCAGACGTAAAAGGGATGCCAGGAATGGATGCTGTTGCTTTATTAGAGAATTTAGGGATTAAAGTAAAAGCAGTAGGGATTGGAAAAGTAAAAACGCAATCCCTACAAGCAGGCCAAAATATAATAAAAAACACAACTATAACATTAGAATTACTGTGATTATACTAAAAGACATATTATATAAAGTAGCAATTGAATCTATAAATGGTTCAACAGATGTAGCTGTAAATGAAATTCATTTTGATTCTCGACAAATCGAGCTGAATGATGTTTTCATTGCAATTCGCGGTTCGTTATCGGATGGTCATGATTATATTCAAAAAGCGATTGATCTTGGGGCCAAAGTGATTGTATGTGATACATTCCCGGAATCTTTAGTAAAGGGAATTACTTATGTTCAGGTTTTAGACACGAATAAAGCGTTGGCTTTTATGGCTGCTAATTTTTTCGGGAATCCTTCTGAAAGTTTAAAATTGGTTGGGATAACAGGGACTAATGGAAAAACAACTATAGCGTCTTTATTGTATCAATTATTTAAAAAAGCAGGTTTCAAAGTGGGGTTAATATCAACCGTTAAAATAATGGTTGATGATGTTGAATATAAAGCGACTCATACAACGCCTGATTCAATTACAATAAATCATTATTTGGCCGAGATGAAAGCGGCGGAGATTGAATATTGTTTTATGGAAGTGAGCTCACACGGGATTCATCAAAAAAGAACGGAAGCTTTATTTTTCGTAGGGGGTGTTTTTACGAATTTGTCACACGATCATTTAGATTACCATCCTACGTTTGCAGAGTATAGAGATGTGAAAAAATCATTCTTTGATAATCTTCCTAAAACGGCTTTTGCATTAACAAATATTGATGATAAAAATGGAGCAGTGATGCTGCAAAACAGTGTTGCTAAAAAACGGACTTATGCTCTAAAATCCTATGCGGATTATAAAACACAAATTTTAGAAAATCAATTATCAGGATTGCTATTGAAAATTGAGGGGAATGAAGTTTGGGTTAAATTAATAGGAACTTTTAATGCTTACAATGTACTAGCGATTTATGGTACTGCAGTCGAATTAGGATTAGATAGTTTAGAAACGCTAAGGTTATTGTCAGAATTAGAGAGTGTATCGGGTAGGTTTCAATATGTCGTTTCTACTTCAAATATAACTGCTATTGTGGATTACGCGCATACACCAGATGCTTTAGAAAATGTTTTGAAAACCATTAATGATATCCGTACAAAAAACGAACAATTGATTACAGTTGTCGGTTGTGGTGGAAATAGGGATAAAACAAAACGTCCTATTATGGCAGGAATCGCTTCTAATTTGAGTGATAAAGCAATTCTCACCTCGGATAATCCAAGAAATGAAGATCCCGAAGTGATTTTAAGTGAAATGGAAGTGGGTGTAGCTGCTCAGAATTATAAAAGAATCTTGACTATAACAGATAGAAAGCAAGCAATTAAAACGGCTTGTCAATTGGCTCAGCCAAATGATATTATTTTAATAGCGGGAAAAGGTCATGAAACCTATCAAGAAATCAATGGGGTACGTCATGATTTTGATGATATGCAAATTGTAAAGGAATTATTAGAACAACTTCATAAATAGTAAATTATGCTGTATTACTTATTTGAATATTTAAATAAAACAATGAATATTTCTGGAACGGGTGTATTTCAATACATCACTTTTAGATCAGCTTTGGCTTTTTTATTGTCACTCTTGTTATCTACTGTTTACGGTAAAAGAATTATTAACTTTTTACGCAATCAACAAGTAGGAGAAACGGTGCGTGAGCTAGGGTTAGCGGGTCAAAATGAAAAAGCGGGTACACCTACTATGGGAGGCTTGATTATCATTTTTGCTACTATTGTTCCTGTTTTATTATTTGCAAAACTTCAAAACATCTATATCGTCCTATTAATTGTTACCACTTTATGGATGGGGACTATTGGTTTTGTGGATGATTATATTAAAATATTCAAAAAAGACAAACAAGGCTTGAAAGGAATTTTCAAGGTTTTTGGTCAAGTAGGTTTGGGTTTGATAGTTGGGACAGTTCTCTATTTTAATCCAAGTGTAACGGTTCGAACGGATACAGGTAAAAGTGATGTTTTTAAAACCGCGACGGAAAATGTAATCTATCAAGCTCCTTTAGAAGAAAAATCTACAGCTACCACGATTCCTTTTTTCAAAAACAATGAGTTTGACTACGCGGAATTATTAGCATGGACAGGAGAAGGTTACGAAAAATGGGCGTGGATAATATTTATCCCAGTGGTTATTTTTATTATCACTGCTGTATCAAATGGGGCAAATTTAACAGACGGTATTGACGGGCTCGCTGCTGGTACATCTGCGATATCTGTTTTGGCTCTAGGAATTTTCACCTTTCTTTCAGGAAATATTATTTTCTCTAACTATTTGAACATAATGTACATTCCTAATTCCGGAGAAATGACCGTGTTTATCGCTGCTTTTGTAGGAGCATTAATTGGATTTCTATGGTATAATTCCTATCCGGCTTCGGTATTTATGGGGGATACCGGTAGCTTAACTATCGGTGGTATCATTGCGGTTCTTGCTATTGCAGTGCGAAAAGAAATGTTGATTCCGTTATTATGTGGGATTTTCCTAGTCGAAAACTTTTCAGTGGTATTACAAGTCACTTATTTTAAATATACCAAAAAGCGTTTTGGAGAAGGAAAGAGAGTTTTTCTAATGGCGCCTTTGCATCATCATTATCAAAAGAAGGGATATCATGAAAGTAAAATCGTAACTCGATTTTGGATTGTAGCGATCATGTTAGCCATTTTATCAATCGTTACTTTAAAATTAAGATAACATGAGATTAGTGGTATTAGGCGGAGGAGAAAGCGGAGTGGGAACAGCCATCCTTGGGAAGAAAAAAGGATATGACGTTTTTGTTTCTGATTTTGGAAAGATAAAAGAGAAATACGCAGAAGTTCTTATAAATAATGGTATTGATTTCGAAGATCAACAACATACCGAAGATTTGATTTTGAATGCTGATGTAGTGATGAAAAGCCCAGGTATTCCTGAGAAGGTTTCAATTGTGAAGAAACTTATAGAAAAGGGAGTTCCGGTAATTTCTGAAATCGAATTTGCCGCTCCATTTACAAAAGCAACTACAATAGGGAT
>CAWURM010000034.1:0-6448 GCA_963924965.1 uncultured Flavobacterium sp. | reverse complement strand
AGGAAAACATCAGGAAAAAAGAGGAATGCATCGCAGAAAAGGAATGCATGAAAAAGAGGAAATGAAAAAATAAAAAAAACTCTCGGTTGATGCCGAGAGTTTTTTTGTATTAAAAAGTTTTAGAAACTTTGTCAATAGCTTGGATGGTAAAATCCAAATCATCGTATGTTAAAGCGTCTGTTATAAACCAAGTTTCATAGGCTGAAGGCGCAATATAAATTCCCTCATTTAATAAGCCGTGGAAGAATTTTTTAAATGTTTCATTATCCCCGTTTGCCGCTGATTTAAAATCAACAACCGGATTAGCATCAAAATGAACAGAAATCATCGAGCCGATTCTATTGATAGTGAAAACGACATTATTTGCCTTTAATACCTTTTCTATTCCTTCATGTAAATAGGCGGTTTTATCAGCTAATCGTTGAAAAATAGCACGATCCGTATCTAAGGCTTGTAGCATGGCTAAGCCAGCTGCCATAGCCAATGGATTTCCTGAAAGGGTTCCTGCTTGATACACTGGACCAAGAGGAGCTAAATAATTCATAATTTCTTCACGTGCAGCGAAAGCTCCAACAGGTAAACCTCCACCTATTACTTTTCCGAAACAAACAATATCAGCATCCACGTTTAAAAGTTCTTGAACACCACCTCTTGCTAATCGAAATCCCGTCATTACTTCATCAAAAATAAGCAGAATCTCATGATCCGTACAAAGCGTTCTTAAACCTTCAAGAAAACCTTTATTTGGAGGAATACAACCCATATTTCCGGCAACTGGCTCAACGATAATGGCTGCAATTTCATTTTTATTAGCTTCAATTAATGTCTTTACGTTTTCTAAGTCATTGTAGACAGCTAATAAAGTATCTTTAGCAGTTCCCTCAGTCACTCCAGGACTGTTTGGAGAACCAAAAGTAATTGCACCACTACCCGCTTGAATTAAAAATGAATCGGAATGTCCGTGGTAACAACCTGCAAATTTTATTATTTTATCTCTTTTTGTAAATCCACGAGCTAAACGAACTGCACTCATACAAGCCTCGGTTCCTGAATTTACAAAACGTATTTTATCAATATTTGGAACCATTTCAACCGCTAGAGCGGCTATTTGCGTTTCTAATTCAGTGGGCATCCCAAAAGAGGTTCCTAACTTGGCCTTTTCAATCACCGCTTGCACCACTGGCTCAAAAGCATGCCCCAAAATCATAGGTCCCCATGAGTTAATGTAATCAATTAATCGATTTCCGTCTTCATCATATAGATAAGCACCCTTAGCGCTTTTTACAAAAATTGGAGTACCTCCTACTGCTTTAAATGCTCTTACCGGTGAATTTACGCCACCTGGTATTACTTTTTCTGCTTCAGCAAAAAGCTGACTACTTCTTTTATATATCATTTTTATGTATCAATTCTAATTTTTAAATTAGGCTAATCTAGTTTACTTTCAATTTTTGACCAATCGAAAGCGTATTTTCTGAAAGATTATTTTTTAGTTTTAAATCGTTTACCATTAAATTATATTTTCTTGAAATAGAGTATAAAGTATCTCCTTTTTGAACTTCATAATAATCGCCACTTAGCATACTTACACTTGCAATACGGATTGGCTGATTTTCAGTACGAGTATAGCTGATTCCTAAAACCTCTGAATCATATTGTCCTAAATTGTATCGCTCAATGTACGAAATTAGTTTTTCTGGATATCTTGGATCCGTAGCATATCCTGCTCGACGTAATCCGTTTGCCCATGCTTGATAATCGGATTTCGATAAATTAAAAAGGCTAGAATATCTAGATCTTCCTGTTAAAAACAAGGCATGATCTTTAAATGATTCTGCCGGTTCATTGTACTTCCTAAAACATTCTTGACTAGAATCATCATCATGACGAACACTTTCTCCGGTCCAACCCACATGGCATTTAATTCCAAAATGGTTATTGGCTGTCAATGCTAAATCTCCTCTACCGGCACCCGATTCTAAAATGCCCTGCGCTAAAATAATGCTAGCAGGAATACCATAAACTTTCATATTATTCATGGCAATATCTTTGTATTGCGAAATATAATACCCTATGATATCATTTGACACCATAGTTCTAGAAGTAGATTCGATTATTTCATTTTCTTCTTCTTTACTTTCCTGATCTCTCTTGTTATGAGCTACTTTATTTTCAACTATAGGTTTTGCGCTAGTTTTCTTTTTAAAAGAGCGAACCACTGGTTTTTTAGTAGTTTGTGTCGCTGCTTTAGTCGTTACAATTGGAGATTTTGTAGCCGTACAGCTTATCAAAGTGATAATCGTGAAAAGGAGCAATATTTTTTTAAACATGGATGTCTATTGTTGGTAATTTCTTGTTTTTTAATTTCAAATTCATTCCTTGAATCCCTTGAATCCCGCCGGTGTGAATCATTAAAATTTTGGAGTCCGGTGGAAAATAGTTCATTGCTATCTTATCCATAACGCCAAAAACCATCTTTCCAGTATAAATAGGGTCTAATGGAATCTTATTGTCGTGATAAAACCGATTGATAAATGCTATTAATGCTTCGTTTGTTTTACCATATCCCCCAAAATGATAGTCTGTAATGAGTTCCCAGTTATTTTTTTGTGCAAAAATACGAATTTCATCTTTTAAAAAGTCTCCTTTTAAAGCAGGAAATCCTAAAACTTTTTGATGTGAAAATGCACTGTTTATTATACCCGAAATAGTGCCTCCAGTTCCTACTGAGCAACAAATGTAATCAAATTCAGAATCAGAAGCTGTTAAAATTTCCTGACATCCTTTGATCGCTAACGCATTTGTACCGCCTTCAGGAATGAGGTAAAAGTTACCATAGGTACTTTTTAAATGATCTAAAAATGCTATTTCTTGTTTGTTTCGGTATTCTTCTCTAGTTACAAATTGAAATTGCATGCCACATTCTTGAGCAAATTTTAAAGTTGGATTATCCACAATCTTACTTTCCAACTCCTCCCCACGAATAATTCCTATGGTTTGAAATCCGTTTTCTTTTCCAGCATAAGCCACTGCGGCGATATGATTTGAATAAGCGCCTCCAAAGGTTAGCAAGGTATCTTTTTTGTCATTGGCTGCTTGCAGCAAATTGTATTTCAACTTCCTGAATTTATTTCCAGAAACAAAAGGATGAATGAGATCTTCGCGTTTTATTGCAACCGAAATACCGTTGGGAAAAGATAATGTCAAGTGTTGATTCACCTTTTTTTTTACAAAGATAAAATTTATATATAAAAAAATGCAATCAAGAGCTGATTGCATTTTTTTATAATTTTAATTTTTCACGATAATTTTTTGATTGATAATGGTATTTTCGTTTGTAGCTAACTTTACGAAGTAAATTCCATCACTTAGGTTAGCCGTTGTAAAACTATAACTACTATTTGTTCCTAAATCTTTTTTATTAAAAATAATCTTTCCTAATACATCGTATAAGTTACAAGCAACTAATTCTTTTTGTAACGGATTGCTGATCGTTAAGTTTTTGGTGTTATTATTTTGATACATCAAAAAGCTTTCCTTTGCAACATCTTCTATTCCTAGCGTTGAACCATTTTTAAAGGTAATTTCAAACTGGGTGTTATTCACTCCTGCAGGTAAAACCATTTCGTAAAAACTATTTTTGATATCAAAATAAGTGTCTTTCGTTTTATCGTGTAAATATACGTTTTCAGCTTCTGTAAAATTAACGATCTCTTTCACTGAAATTTTATAATTAGCCTCGTCGGTGTTTTTAAATCCTAATGGGATTTTTTTATCAATATCAAACTGAATCGCATCAATCACGAACTCTTTATCATCCATCACAAAATACATATCGGCTACATCATTATCACTAGTTGATAGTGCATCCATAGCCATATCAATTCCATCAGTTGCTCCCGGTACTAGGGCAAGCACTATTTGACGAACTCCTTCCCCGTTTAATAAGGTATTAAATCTAATTTGAGGAGCAGGAGTAGTATTAACCGTTGTATAATCAAATCCAGAAACAGATTGAATGGTTGCTAAATTAGCACTAGATGCACTCCCTTTCAAAGCATTAGTGCTTTTCTCGAACTGAGATAAATTTGCCGCTCCTTCTTTTACGAAAACTCTATAATCATTTTTCATATCCACAACTCCTGTAACAGTACCCTCGATAAGAAAGCCTTGTCCAATTGGCGAAAAACGTCTTTGATATGAACCTCCAGTTCCTGTGGCAAGTACCTCATTACCAGATCCATCATAGGAATAAAAAGTAGCTGGTGTATAGACACCATTACCAGCTCCACCTAGTGGAGAATAAGCACCATAACCCCCTTTAAAATCAGCGATGTAATGTGAATTTACAGTTTTATCTTGTTCCCAGAAATAAGCAATTCCAGTTGAATTTGTTGCATTTGTTAAAAAAGCAGATAAATCTATTGCTGATGGATATGGATTTCCTGTGAAAGATAATTCCCCTGGTCTTACAGGAATGGCAATAGTACCATCATTTGGTTTTCCTCTGAAATCATAACGTTGTTTGCTTCCTGGATTATTTTGCACTCCGTTAACAGTAAGAAGATTCATTCCTGATGTTCCTTTCATGGTAAACCCTTCTCCAGCATTGATAGTTGAACCTGAACCAACAAAAACCCAATTTGAATTAGAAGTTGCTGGCAACTTCCATATCCAATAAGGAGCAATCGCCAAAGGAGAAGCTGTACCATTATAATTATTGGAAGGTAAAATTGTTGTCGCATTACTATTTGTCAAATCAAGAATATCCTTAAGTTGCGTAATACCAAAACTAGAATTTCCAGTTGTTGCACTGCTTCCTCCCACAGGAGAACACCAATAATTGTATTGAAAATTATTAGTAGTCCCTTCTTGAAAAACAGATAAACTACCCAATCCTTTGTTAGCACTTGCAACAGTAGTTCCTTGTAATAATTGAGCATCATTTCTTAAATAAAAATTGCTAGTGGCTCCATTTAATTCCAATTCGTTTTTAATAAACACCACTTCATTATTCACAAAAACAGAAGAATTAGGACTTACGAACATTTGAGCATTAATATCCTTAAAAAATAAAAACACCAAGATAACCATTGCTGAGTTTTTAAGTAAATTTGATTTCATAAGTTCCTGATTTTAAATATTAAACACTGTTTTCTTGTTAAAACGATTTTCCTAATTAATTCTAGAGAGAAGGAAAGTCAATCATTTTTTGAATTAATCGACTTATCTAAAAGGATATGAGTAAAATTACATAAAACTTTTCGTTTAAAATTCAAAAACATCGATAATACGTACATTTAATCGATGAAATACATGTTTTTTAATTTTAAATGTTACTTTTCCTACTTTTTAAAAAAATAACAAAATGTTTAAAAAAAAATCAATAAAAAGAGTGGTTTAAAAATTAAAAATGAGCTACAAAAATTTTAGGAAAGCAAAAAAAGACCTGCTTTTCAAATAGTCCAAATCTGCTTCTTTAGCATAGGCTTCTCTTTCAAAACTAATATTTTGATAAGCGGTATTCCTATTTCGATATTGAAACAAACGATAGGTATATTCTATACCATACCATATATAAAAAAGAAGGATCAGCATTTCTTTTTGCTGACGAAGATGAATTTTTTCATGATGGATTAAAACTTCATTATTTCGATCTCCATCAAATTTTATAAAGACAAATGGAAAAACAGTTAAGCCACGAAACCCCTTTGGAATAAAATATCTAGAAACGACTATAAACATAGGACAGCAATTAAAAAAGGAGTGAAAGTAAAGAAATAAAGGTTAAAGGTAAAGAAAACAAAGCAC
Organism: uncultured Flavobacterium sp.; assembly: GCA_963924965.1. Lineage (GTDB taxonomy): Bacteria > Bacteroidota > Bacteroidia > Flavobacteriales > Flavobacteriaceae > Flavobacterium. The sequence goes on along the minus strand of CAWURM010000034.1, from coordinate 637 downwards.
TAACTGCTAAAGGATTAAAGAAGGAAATAATACCTTAAATTTAGATTTAAAATAGATAATCAATAATACAACTGTCATTTACAAATGATTGATTTTTAGTAATTTATAGCCAAAACCACCTCATACATTGCAATACAGCAAAGAATTTACAAAAAAATTGCATAATAATTATAACAATTACAAAGAAAAAAGTTAAACGGTAAGGTAAATTATATATTTTTGCTGAAAATCCACACCCCAAAATCATGTCCCAAAATTACGTTTCCAAGAATCCTAATTTACTGAATCCTAATACCTACACCAGTTTACAAGCAGGTCGCGCGACACCCAAAAAGACGCACTATAAATTCAACTCTTTAATCTCTTTTTTAAGCTTGTTTGTGGTATTGCTTTTTGGAAGTAATGTTCATGGGCAAACAACTTTGTGGAGTACTGGTTTTGAGAGTGGAAATTCTATACCGACTCTTTCTAGTACTACATCTGCATCATTTACTACTCAAGTATCTGGAGGTAATTTTGCTCCGTCATCTGTCCAAATTACAGGAACATCGGGAAATCCAAAAGCGTATGACGGATCAGTTATTACAAATACAGCCCTATCATTAAAAGCTGGAAAATTTTATGTCGTAACAGTATA
>CAWURM010000033.1:0-30132 GCA_963924965.1 uncultured Flavobacterium sp. | reverse complement strand
GACGGATTCGCAGCACCTCCCTTAACTTGTAGTTTAACTACCTTACTAATTTCTTTAGCCATTTTTTAAAAAATTTAACACTACAATCTTTGGAAGCGATTGCAATGGATATTATATGTAATGTAACAAAAATTATACTTTTTCAACTTGCATAAAACTCAACTCTAAAGGTGTTTTTCTTCCGAAAATCTTCACCATTACTTCTAGTTTACGCTTTTCTTCATTAATTTTTTCAACCGTACCGTTAAAACCATTAAAAGGGCCATCAATAACCTTAATCGTTTCACCTAAATTGAAAGGAATAGCTCGAGTGTCAGTATTAACAGCTAACTCATCAACTTTACCTAGCATTCTATTAACCTCAGATAATCTAAGAGGTACCGGCTCTCCACCTTTTGTTTCACCTAAAAACCCAATAACACTTGTTATCGACTTGATAATATGAGGTATCTCTCCAACTAAATTAGCTTCTATCATAACATAACCAGGAAAATATACTTTATCCTTGATTATTTTTTTTCCTTCTTTTACAGTAACTACTTTCTCAGTAGGAACTAGAACTTGAGAAACATAATCACCCATCTCTAATCTAGAAATTTCAGTTTCTATGTAAGCTTTCACTTTATTCTCTTGCCCACTTACTGCGCGAACGACATACCACTTTTTTACATTATTATCTGCCATCACAAAAACTATCCTTTTATCCAATTAAAAAATCCAGCTATTGCGTTTGCAAAAAACTCATCTACTCCCCATGTTGCCAAAGCGAATAGAACAGAAAAAATAGCAACAACAATCGTTAGACGTTGCACCTCAGCCCAAGTTGGCCAAGTCATATTTGACTTTAATTCCTCAAATGCTTCTGATATGTAATTAACTACTTTTGCCATTGTGATATATTTTATATTGCACGGGCGGAGGGATTCGAACCCCCATCAACGGTTTTGGAGACCGCTATTCTACCCTTGAACTACGCCCGTAGAAAAAAGCCAGTGACAACATTGAAGTAAATCAACTGGCTTTAAATTTATTTATAGAATTAAGCTACTATTTCAGTTACCTGACCAGCACCTACTGTTCTACCACCCTCACGGATAGCGAAACGTAAACCTACATTCATTGCGATTGGACTTAACAAAGCTACGTTAATAGTTAAGTTATCTCCTGGCATTACCATCTCTACACCTTCTGGTAAAGTAATAACTCCTGTTACGTCAGTTGTACGAACGTAAAACTGTGGACGGTAGTTGTTATGGAATGGAGTATGACGTCCACCTTCTTCTTTTTTCAAGATATAAACCTCAGCTTTGAAAGTGTTGTGTGGTTTTACTGAACCTGGCTTAATAATAACCATACCTCTTTTGATATCAGCTTTATCAATACCTCTTAACAATAAACCTACGTTATCTCCAGCTTCACCTCTATCAAGGATTTTACGGAACATCTCAACTCCAGTAATAGTAGAAGTTAATTTCTCAGCTCCCATACCAATGATTTCAACTGGATCTCCTGTATTAGCAATACCTGTTTCGATACGTCCTGTAGCAACAGTTCCACGACCAGTAATTGTAAATGAATCCTCAACTGGCATCAAGAAAGGCTTTTCAGTATCACGTACTGGCTCTTCAATCCATGCATCAACTGCAGCCATTAATTCAAGAATTTTCGGTACCCAAACTGGATCGTTATTCAATCCACCTAAAGCAGATCCTTGAATAACTGGACAGTTATCTCCATCGTATTCATAGAAAGACAATAAGTCTCTAATTTCCATTTCAACTAATTCTAATAATTCCTCATCATCAACCATATCCACTTTATTCATGAATACAACCATTCTAGGAATACCTACCTGACGTCCTAAAAGGATATGCTCACGTGTTTGTGGCATTGGTCCATCAGTAGCAGCAACCACAAGGATAGCACCATCCATTTGAGCAGCTCCAGTAACCATGTTCTTTACGTAATCCGCGTGACCTGGACAGTCAACGTGAGCGTAGTGACGATTAGCAGTTTCATACTCAACGTGAGATGTATTAATTGTAATACCTCTTTCTTTTTCTTCAGGAGCATTATCAATTTGATCAAATGATTTTGCTTGACAGTAACCTGCATCAGATAACACTTTAGTTATTGCAGCAGTTAATGTAGTTTTTCCGTGATCTACGTGTCCGATCGTACCTATATTTAAGTGTGGTTTCGAACGGTTAAAGGTTTCTTTTGCCATTTTACTTCGTTTTTAATCTTTTATTAATATTTATTAGTGTTCAAAATATACTTAATTGAGCCAATGTCGGGAATTGAACCCGAGACCTCTTCCTTACCAAGGAAGCACTCTACCCCTGAGCTACACCGGCAGAGACTTACATTTAGATTTAAAAATCTAAATTTTGTGGGGAGAGCAGGATTCGAACCTGCGAAGTTTACACAGCAGATTTACAGTCTGCCCTCGTTGGCCGCTTGAGTATCTCCCCTCTTTTTTTATCTAAATATCACATTTAGCCAAATGCAATACGTCTACCTATTTTGAGCCGGCGGAGGGACTCGAACCCACGACCTGCTGATTACAAATCAGCTGCTCTAGCCAACTGAGCTACGCTGGCAGTTTCAATAAAAAAAGTCCGCTATTTCTAACGGACTGCAAATGTAGAGATTTTATCTCTCAATCAAAACATTTTTTAAAAAAAATTTTAATATTATATATGTGCTCTTATCTTTTCTTTCCTTTTAACCAAAACTCGCTCTAATGATTCTGCCGAAAGCTCAATAGCTTCCTCAAAAGTTTTACACTGCTTTTTTACTAAAAAATCATCACCAGGCACATTAATTTTCACCTCTACGATTTTATTTTCTTTATCGCTCGTGTTTTCAACCTTCAAATAAACATCAGAAGAAACTACCTTATCGTAATACTTCTCTAATTTATCCATTCGCTCTTGAACATAATTTACTAGTTTTCCGTCAACTGCAAAGTTAACTGCATGAACATTTACCTTCATAATCATTTTTTTTAATGGTTAAACTATTTTGAATTATCATCTATTCCGTGGATGCGCCTCTTTATGTACCTTTTGTAGCTCGGACAAGCTACTGTGCGTGTAGATTTGAGTAGAGGCTAAACTAGAATGTCCTAACAATTCTTTTACTGAATTTAAATCGGCCCCGTTATTTAAAAGATGAGTTGCAAATGTATGTCTTAAAATATGCGGACTTTTCTTTTCTTTTTCCGAGACAGCACTAAAGTATGAATTTATTAATCGATACACAAAAGTTTCATTCACTTTTAACCCTTTTTTTGTGAGAAAAAAAAAGTCATGATCTTTAATATCTGCCAATTCCGATCGAAGTTTCAAGTAATTAGAAAACTGCACCTTTATGATAGGTAAAACAGGCAATATCCTCTCTTTATTTCTTTTACCAAGCACTTTAACTGTACTATCTTCAATATTAACATTATTAATATTGAGATGAATCAATTCAGCCCTCCGCATACCAGTAGTATAAAATAAATCGACAATCAACTTATCTCTCACTTTTTCAAATCCAATAGGATTTTCCATACCGCTCAATACCTCTATTACTTCTTTTTCAGAAAAAGGTATCTGAAGTGTTTTAGGCGTTTTCAATGCTTTATGCTTCAACAGTGGACTACTTTGGATTTGCTTAGCCCGTAAAAGGAACTTATAAAAAGCCTTCAGGGAGGCTATTTTTCTATTCACTGTACCATTTGACAAACCGCCATTTACAAGATCAACAATCCACGCCCTAATGTGACTGTACTGAATAGTTACAATATTATCTTCATTAAAATTTATTGAATTAAATGTCTGAAAACTCAAAACATCGTTCAGATAGGCATTCACGGTATGCGAGGAATACTTCTTTTCCTTTAATAGGTAATCTCTAAAGGCCGCAACAATAGTAATCATAGGTATAAAAATAAAAAACCGCTAGCATCAAAGTTATAAAACTTTAATGACTAACGGCATTTATTGTAAAAAAGAAATTACTTAGTTTTCTAAGTTGTCTTTCATGTTTTGAATATAAGCTGCTTTTTGAACTTTAATTCTATTTTTTACAGAAGGCTTAATAAAAGCAGTACGTGCTCTTAACTGACGAACAGTTCCTGTTTTATCAAATTTTCTTTTATAGCGCTTTAATGCTCTATCGATATTTTCTCCGTCTTTAATTGGTATAATTAACATAATATTGACACCCCCTTTCGTTAAGTGTGCAAAAGTAAACATTAATTTGAAAAACAGACCATGAAATCCTATTTATTTTTGGTGTGCCGGCAAATACATGATTAGAATTAAAATCACTTCGTCTTTTGCCGTCAGGCTATTCGTTACAATCTTTTATTTCGTTGCACTCCATAAAAGGATTTTCACTGCTATCCTTCACACATAAAAAAAAAGAGCCAATAACTAAATCGGCTCTTCTATATCGTTTTCCTCCGTTTGCTTTTATTTCACAGCTGGTTTATAGTTCTGTTTGTCGATGATCATTTTTGACAAAATCTCTTTAAGAATTTCAGAAGTACCTCCACCTATTGGTCCTAAACGACTATCTCTAAACAAACGGGCCAAAGGATACTCTTCCATATAACCATATCCTCCTAACATTTGCAGACAACTATAAATTGTTTCATCAGCTACTTTTGTAGATTTTAGTTTTGCCATTGTAGCTTCCTTAACCACATACTCTCCTTTATTCAGGCGAGCCACCGCAGCATAATTAAACACTTTACAATGCTCCACATCGGTTGCATGTTCTACCAAGGTATGTCTTAGCGCTTGAAACTTGTTTATAGTTTTACCAAAGGCTTCTCTTTGCGACATATACTCTATTGTGTACTCTAATGCATATTCCGCTCTTGCATGGCCATTAATTGCCATAATCAAACGCTCTAATGCAAAATGCTGCATAATATAAGGAAACCCTTTCCCCTCTTCTCCCATGAGATTGCTCGCTGGTATTTCGACATTATCAAATGCAATCTCAGCGGTATCCGAAGCTCTCCAACCCAACTTATCCAATTTGGTTGCCGCTATTCCTTTCGTATTTGTATCTATTAAAAAGATGCTAATCCCTTTATTACCTAACTCAGGACTTGTTTTAGCAGCCACCACGTAATAATCAGCGTAAACACCGTTCGTAATAAATGTTTTAGACCCATTAATCATGTACGTATCTCCTTTTTTCACCGCAGTAGTACGCATTCCTGCTACATCACTTCCTCCAAAAGGCTCCGTAATACACAACGCCCCTATTTTATCTCCTGCAATACTTGGAGCTAAATAGTCTTGCTTTATACGTTCATCCCCTTCTGCATTCAAATGAGTCATCGCTAAATACGAATGCGCCCACATTGCTGCCGCAAAACCAGCTGATTTAATTTTTTGAAGCTCTTCCAAGAAAATAACCGTGTAAAATAAATCTAAATTCAATCCACCATACACTTCCGGGTAATTTATTCCAAAAAAACCCATTTCTCCAAATTTTTTCCAAATAAAACGCTCAATCGTACCTGTTTTTTCCCACTTTTCAATATGTGGTGCAACTTCCTTTTGTAAAAAATCTTTTAAACTCTCTCTAAACAATTGATGTTCTTCTGTGAAATAAACTGAATCCATGTATCTACTATTTTTTTTTCTTTGAATAAATTAAGTGCTTTAAACATTTATTGACTTGCCTTAAAAATCTAAATCCGACTCTTTCAGAATCCATTTTAAAGCTTTCTTCAGTAAAACCGCAATTTCAAGCTATTTTACTTGGCATTTAATTGTTTAAATCGACCTGTTCGTTTGTGCACTTCTAATTAAAGTCCAAATATAAGGCAATTATATTTGCATTTTCAACAGGAAAAGCCTTAATTTTTGTTAAATCCTCAATATTTTTAAAATCTCCATTCATGCTTCTATAGATAACAATCTCTTTTGCCAAAGGATATTTAAAATAAGGAAACTGAGCCAATTCTTTTAAGGAAGCATTATTGATGTTTACCTTTTTTAAATTTCCAATCCACACAATTTTAAAATTAGCTTTGAGCTTATCGATGACTTCGGGAGATAATCCCCAAACATCATTCATTTGTTCCATAGATCCAAAACCTCCTATACTTTCTCTGAAATTCAATATTCTTTTAGAAAGCGCCTCTCCAATACCATAAATCTTAATTAAATCCTCCTGAGTTGCTTTATTAATATCAATAAGGACCACCTTTTCCTTATTGGCAAATTTAGAGAAGGGCTTACTTTTATAATCAACATATTTAGTGCGTTCTTTATTACCTTTAACCCAATCCGGGAATTTAAATTGAGGCGAAATCACTTTCAATAAAGAATCCGAAACTTTGGTAACAGCCTGAAATTCTCGAGCTGAATTAACGTATTTATTTTCTTTTCTATAAGCAAGAAGCCTATCAATTTCTTGAATCGACATTCCTAATTTATACCCCTTATAGTCTGTGATATAATTTGGATTAAAAGGATAGACTTTGAATCCCATTTTACCCTTATCAGTTCTTAATGCATCAAAATCAGATTGCACGGCAAGCCATTTTTGTTTCTCTGGATTATTTATTTGAATTGCGGTTTCCTCAAAAAAATAAAAACCCAATTGCAAAACTAAAATTACACCAACTAAAGCAATAATACCGCCTCGCTGCTCTCTTGAAAACTCAAAATACGTCTTTAGATTGTTTAAGCCCTTTATCATCTGTGTAATTGAAATTATTTATAATTTTTCAAACAATAAATTTATACAATTAAACCTCAGAATGATTCGCAGCTGAAAATTATTTTAATAATTTTAGTCGTCATATTATCCAAAAAACAGATTAATTAAAAGAAAACGAGCAATTTATTTAAAGATTCAAAAATATCTAAATGCAAAAGCTACTTTATTTTTAGGTAAAATTGAAAAAATTATTTTTATATTTTATAAAAAATAATACATTTGAGCACTAATAACAATTAAACCAATAAATAATATGTCAATTTGGAAAACAAAACCTCTGTCGGTTTTACTAAATGAAGCTTCAGAAGACGAAAAAGGGTTAAAAAGAACATTGTCTTCTCGATCCCTTGTGGCACTTGGAGTTGGAGCGATAATTGGTGCTGGATTATTTTCCTTAACAGGAATTGCCGCAGCTGAACATGCTGGACCGGCGGTAACTTTATCATTTATCCTAGCTGCAGTTGGATGTGCTTTTGCAGGTCTTTGTTATGCTGAATTTGCGTCTATGATACCTGTTGCAGGTAGCGCCTACACTTATTCCTATGCAACAATGGGAGAGTTTATGGCTTGGATCATAGGATGGGATTTAGTCCTTGAATACGCACTAGGAGCAGCGACTGTTGGAGTAAGTTGGTCTAGATACTTGCTAGAATTATTAAATAAATACGGTATTCATCTACCACCAAAATTTATATGCTCTCCTTGGGAAGTATTAACCTTGAGCGATGGAACAGTTATAGATGGTGGTTTTATTAATTTACCTGCGATCTTTATTGTATCAATGCTTTCTCTACTTCTAATAAGAGGAACACAAGAATCGGCTTCTATCAACAACTTTTTAGTAGTATTAAAAGTAGCAGTAGTACTTGTTTTTATCATTTTAGGATGGGGATTTATTGACACTGCAAACTACACTCCATACATTCCAGAAAACACTGGTGTATTTGGAGAATTTGGATGGTCTGGTATTGCTGCAGGAGCAGGAACAGTATTCTTTGCTTTTATTGGGTTTGACGCAGTATCTACAGCGGCACAAGAAGCCAAGAACCCTCAAAAAGGAATGCCAATTGGTATTTTAGGGTCATTAGTTATCTGTACTGTTTTATATGTATTATTTGCTCACGTAATGACAGGACTTGTACCTTATTATAAATTTGTTGGCGATGCAAAACCAGCGGCGACTGCATTTGCAGTAACTGGATATGACTTCCTACAAACAGGATTAATCGTAGCTATTTTAGCAGGATATACTTCAGTAATGCTTGTAATGTTAATGGGGCAAAGTCGTGTTTTCTACACAATGAGTAAAGATGGATTACTACCAAAATTCTTTAGTGAAATCCATTCTAAATTCCGTACTCCGTTTAAGACTAACTTATTCTTTATGGTTTTCGTAAGCTTATTTGCAGGATTCGTACCAGTAAGCGACTTAGGACATATGGTAAGTATTGGAACTTTATTAGCCTTTGTACTAGTTTGTATTGGTGTAATGGTGATGCGTAAAAAGATGCCGGATGCACCTCGATCTTTCAGAACACCACTTGTACCTTTTGTACCAATTGCTGGAATCGTAATTTGTCTTGCATTAATGTATTCCTTACCTAATGAAAGTTGGTTAAGACTTGTAATATGGATGGCATTAGGAGTTGTTATTTACTTTACTTATGGTAAGAAAAACAGTAAACTAAACAATCCAGATAAATAATAGAGCTAGTAATAAATTAAAAAAGGGATTATAAAGTGTTAACACTTTATAATCCCTTTTTTAATTTTCAAAAATTTTTACAAATCAAATACAGAAGATCTTTTCGCTCTAATTAAGTCTTTTAGTTTTATCCAAAAAGCCAAGGTTAGGTAAACCCCAAACCACAAACCAGCTGTTACAAAGGATACATATATGAAAAACAAACGTACACTTGTAACGCGCATTCCTAAACTATCAGCGAGACGAGAAGACACATGGAAACCATATTTTTCAAAGAAATATTTAAGTTTAATTACTCTTGCTACTTTTTGCGCCATCACTTAATATGTACTATTTAATTTTGTAAAAATACGATAATAATTGAATACGTCTACATCAGTTTTATTCTTGCTTCATCAACTCCATTCCTATAGCACAATCCAAACATTTACTTTTTGAACAATACTCGTTTTTTAGCTGCAATAGCGACTGACTTTCAAAGGCATTTGTACTTTTCAATCCAAAAGAAGTAAATTTATCAATCACAGCATTCTTCTCTGGATGAATATCCATGACTAACTGAATTAAATTTTCAGCTATTTCTTTACCAATACTTTTTGCATAAGCAAATTGGATAGGAATAATTGTATTTATAATCAGTAAATCAACAAAGTCTTTGGATAATTTTTTCTTTTTCAAAGGGCTTTCCTTATCAAATTGATAATGATTTTCCCAGTACTTCGATACAGAAATCTGAAATAAATCATAACAACTCTTAACTGAATTAAGAGTATTTATTTTAGAAAATAAATTAAGATGACTATGATACAAATTGGCCAATTGCGATAGACGGATTGTTGGAAAATTATCTGGTCTATGTTTAAAAAACTGAACTGGCGCCTGACAATTTTCATCCAATTGGTATTTGTGCATTAAATAAAAGTATCTGATTTTTAGATCTTTAAAATAATTATCTTCTTTATCCAAATCTAACAAACCTGCATTACCAAATAGCAGTGCTTCTAAATTCTCGACTTCCGAACTTTCTTTCCTGATAATTGTAAAAGGAATCGATTTAGCATTTTGAAAAAAAACTTCCCCGTTCGTATTCAAACCAAAATTCTTGGCTAAGAGACTAAATAACACTGCCTCCCAATCGTTATTAGTTTGTTCTAACAATTCGTAAATAGGTTTAGATTTTCTTTCCAGCCGTTCAAAAAACAAACGTTCTTGCCAGTTTTTTATAGTAAAATCATCTACCTCTTTTAAATGTTTTTCACAGTAAATCCAAGTCTTTGGTGCCAATAATGATTGATAAGCAGCTACCGTTGGTTTGTCTACATACTGTTTGAGTTCCAGTACAGGTATTTCAGTATTGTCCTTCCTAAATATTTCGGTATCATGTTCCCAAACGACATGAAGAATTACGTTTTCATAACCCGCATCTCTTTCATGATGATGCACGTACCAATCCGAAGATTTAAGATGAATCTCTACATTACCAGCCCATTTTTGATTTCCAATCGTAATTTGTGCATTAAAAAAATCTGGCCCTGCTAATTCTAAATAGTGTCCAACGTGAGTGATGGTAACTTCCTCTTTGTTTGAAGTTTGTAAATTTAAAGTATCAAATTTTTTGAATTTCCATAGATAATGTAGAAAGTCTTCTTTCATATTAAAACCTTATAATTAAGTATCTAAAGTAATGAAAAAAAACAGAAGATTGCCTTCTTCAATGAAATAGAGAAACTTATCTCATCAAATAAAGCTTAGCACAAGCTCTAGCGTCAGACAGTGCTTCATGATGATTTAATGCAATATTCATTTGTCTACAACAATCACTTAGTTTAGCTGGCTTAAATCCTTTGGATTTGTAGATTTTCACCGTACATTCCCAACGAGAACCAATATTCAAATCATCGTAATTCAAATTATAAAGCGCCATCGATTTAGCCAATACATTCCTGTCAAAACTTTCATTGTGAGCGACTATCACTCTATTTTGTAATCGTTTTTGAATTTCTGGATAGACCTGGATAAATGACTTCGCATTCACTGTATCACGTGGATATATTCCATGAACTTGAATTGTGAACGGAGAATACAAATTATTGGGTGGCTTGATTAAAGTAACAAACTCATCGACAATTATTCCGTTTTCAACGGTTACAATACCCACAGAACAAGGATGGTAAGCCGTTGCAGTTTCAAAATCTATAGCAGTAAAAGTCATTCGCGAATTAGTATTATAAACAATTGATTTACAGGAACGAATTTAAATAAAATAAATCAAAAAAGCTTATTTTAAAAAGCCAAAAAAGCCAAAAATTTACTGTACTCGCATACACTAAATTCCTGGCTTACCTTCTACTATATGGATTAAAAAATTAGACTTATTTTATCGATCCAATAATATCATATTTAGTTATAATATGGTGCTTTCCGTTACCTAAATCAATCAAAACAGCTGCATTTTCTCTTGAGAATAACTTAGAAACTGCTTCAATAGAAGTTCCTAATGAAACGATTGGATAGGGCTTACCCATAATTTCTCTAATGGGTCTATCAGCGGTATTTTTATCACTTACATAGCTTTGAAATAAATCAGATTCATCAAGTGAGCCTACAAATCCAGTAATATCCATTACGGGAATTTGAGAAATTTTATATTGACGCATTCTTTCAATAGCATGCGAAACCAATTCTTCAGTTCGTGCAACAATTAATGGCTTATCAATATGATCCTTAATAACATCTTCAGCTTTAGTAATGGTTTCCTCTAAGAAGCCACGTTCACGCATCCAGTCGTCATTAAACATTTTACCTACATAACGACTTCCTGAATCATGAAATAATACCACTACAACATCTTCGGGCTTGAAATGCTCTTTGAGTTGCAAAAGTCCCTTAATAGCAGCGCCGGCACTATTCCCAACGAAAATTCCTTCCTCTAATGCAATTTTACGAGTATAAACAGCTGCATCCTTATCGGTTACTTTTGTAAATCCATCAATCAAAGAAAAGTCTACATTTTTTGGTAAAATATCCTCACCAATACCTTCGGTAATGTAAGAATAAATTTCGTTTTCATCAAAAATCCCTGTTTCATGGTATTTCTTAAATACGGAACCATAAGTGTCAATTCCCCAAATTTTTATGTTTGGATTTTTCTCTTTCAAGTATTTTCCCACACCAGATATAGTTCCTCCTGTTCCTACACCTGAAATAAAATGAGTAATCTTACCTTCAGTCTGTTCCCAAATCTCAGGTCCCGTTTGTTCGTAATGCGCTATAGCATTTGATGGATTATCATATTGATTGACATACCAAGAATTAGGAGTTTCCTCCGCTAATCTTTTAGAAACAGAATAATATGATCTAGGATCAGTAGGCTCTACATCGGTTGGACATACAACCACCTTAGCTCCAACTGCACGTAGAATATCCATTTTTTCCTTGGACTGCTTATCCGAAATCACGCAAATTAATTTGTATCCTTTTATAATTGCCGCTAAGGCAAGGCCCATCCCTGTATTACCAGAAGTACCCTCAATAATAGTACCGCCTGGCTGAAGTCTACCATCCGCTTCAGCATCTTCAATCATTTTTACAGCCATTCTATCTTTAACAGAATTACCAGGATTAAAGGTTTCTACTTTTGCAAGCACTAAAGCATCTATACCTTGGACTACTTTATTTAATTTTACTAATGGTGTATTCCCTATTGTACCTAATATATTTTCTGCGTACTGCATTTGACTTTAATTTTGAAATGTTATAATTGTGCTGCAAAGATAGTATTTTGTTACAAAATAGACACTATTACTCCCTATTGCGTTCGTGATAATAGCGCGATCCTTTGTTTGCTTAATTTAAGCAAGTGGCAGCTATAGCGAATAGCACGATAAAACGCCGAAGAAATTTTTAAAACAGAGGTTTTCTTTAATTGAAGAAATTCCAGATTAAACCAAAACGGATTGTAAAATCACGATAAGGATTATTTGGTGCCGAATAGAAATTATTCCCAGTCAACGAAGAGTTAAAATGCTCTGCTTTAAAATAGATTCTTGTTCTTTGAATTTGAGCATTGACAAAAAAATCAAGATTAGGATAATTACCAATCTCTTTTCTATTTTGAATAAAAAATTCTCCAATAACAGGATTGTAATCATTAGCTAAATAGCTTGTGAAATAATTCAAAGTCACACCAGTTTGTAAATACAGCGCTTTTTTAAATAAATAATTCGTGTAATAAATAGTATTTCTCGTCACTATTTCTGGAACGTTCAAAATGGCGTCTTGTTGATCTACTTTTTGATATAAAATAGTGTTGTCTAACGCAAATTTCCCAAATTGAAATTCTCTATTTGCTTTTATCGAAACATAATTTATTGTTTTCCCATATTGATTAGGAGTAACAATTTGCTGGCTAACATCAGTTGCTATATTTTCAAAATACAAATGATCATTTAATGTCATTAATTGAAGAGAAGCATCGATCCATGGCGTCGAGGCATTAGCAGTTATCGCATTTATTTTTTCGTTCTTAAAATCATTCGACCAATTGTAATTTACATAACTACTTTGATATAAATTGTAGTTGTCATTTGGTAATTTATTTAAATTTTGAAATCCAAATGAAAATTGATAACCATCGTTCATTTCATAATTCAATTTAGCGTCTAAATTAGATAATGACTGATTAGTTATTGATCTTGAATACAAGAACTTACCATTCCATTTCTTTTTTTGGTATTCATACTGTCCTCCGGCACTATTAATATTTCTAGATAAAGAAGCAGGAACTGTTTTCGAATCAAAGATTAATATTTGGTTGTAGTAAAAATTAGATCTAAAATCGTCTGCAAAAAACTGAAATTTACCTAACGTTGTATTTTCATAAACCAAACCTACTTTATTATACATTTTATTATAATGGGTTTGATCATTGATGTCTGAACTTACAAAAGCATCCCCAAATCTGTATACTGTTGAAGAACCTACTGATGATTCTACGGTCTTTTGATTGTACTCAAAAAATTTGTTTTCATAATTGAATTGATGATTTACATACAAATTATTGTCTCCTTTGGTCTGATTCACTCTAAAAAAATGATCTGCAAAAAAACGTTTCCCTTTCAAAAACGATTTTGCATCATTTAAATACACTTCAAGTCTTTGTCTATTATCGTATTTTGGATCTTCACTTTCAAAATCGGATATTGATGTAATACCACCATTCTCTTCATTCAAAATATCTTGATATGTAAAATGAATGTTTGCAACATATCGTTTGTTTAAGGAATTGTAACTGGTTGTAAATCTAAAATTACCGGTACTAGCCAATTGATTATTATATTTTCCTTGAGAGCGTAACCCTTTGTAAGCGATTGAAAAGTTAAGCCTTGGCGATGTATTTACGGTAAAAAACGCATCTAAGGATTGCCCTTTTTTTAGCACTGATTTAAAATACAATTCGGTTACCGGCGTAGCTACAGAACTATATCTAATTTGGTTGGCTTCTAAAAAATTAAAATGCTTTGCCTTAAAACCAAATTCAGGATAAGGAGAAAACTCCGTCAAACTATATTGTAGCGTATTATAGGTTTGTCCCTCATTCGAAAAAGCTAAAAGTCCAAAATTATCTTTTCGCAAATAATTAAATGAATATTCTCTCTGAATTGTTAAACTAGTATCAAGATAGGTTGTATCCCTTTCGATATCTATGAAACGATACTGATCAATTGTAGCCTTTTTTTGAATGCTTTGATCTTTAAATGATTCAGAATCAACAGTAGGACTCGATTTTTTTACAATCCTATCATTTTTAACTTGGGAAAAAAAGGTTGTGGGAGCTATTAAAAAAAAGAAAAAAAAGAAAATTCTCATTTGTAAGGTTTTATGTAAGCAATGGTTTTTATTTCTACAATCTAGCAAAGGTATATTATTACGATCGATAATTAAAAAAAGAATCATAATATGAAACTGAAGACACTATATTTTACTGTCTGAACTAAAAGATTCTCACAATTGAGTTAAACAAGAAACACCCTTTTACATCTAGTTTTGAAAGCTCATTACTACTTACCCATAGATAAAAATCCAATGAAAATTATTACAGTAAGGTCAAATATAGAATAAAAAAAAAGAGTGTTTTGTAAGTTACAAAACACTCTTTCTTAATTTATAATGAACAAACCTTATGGGTTTATTTCAAACTTAGTAATCTTTTCACAACCATAAGCGCCTGATCCAGATGCATGGTTAATGATAGAACAATCTAATTTGTAACTTCCGCTATATGCTCCATCGTATTGACCATCACAATAAACATCTTGCATAACAAGAGAATATTTACCATTTGGCAAGTTGATGTTATGAACATATACTTTTCCTCTACTAGCAGCAGATGAAGCAGGTCCGTAAGTTCCTGGAGCGATTGAAGCCATCACTTTTCCAGCTTCGTCTACAATTTTCCAAGATGTTTCTTCAGCATAAGCGTCCGTTGTTACAGTTAAAACTACATCATTACAAACTACTTTTTTGTTGTATTTAATAGTTGCTACTTTGTTGTATGCAGCTCCACCCACAGGTGCCACTAAATTAACAACTAACGAGTAAGAAATACCGTCTTTAAGGGTAGCTGTATTTAAAACAACTTCTAAAGTACCAACATAAGAACCAGCAGGTATTTTCACTTCTCCAATTGCATAAGAAGCTGCAGCACCAGTTGATTTTGCATCTGCAACAGCTGTGAATTTTCTATCAGTTGTAGCAATAGTAGTTACACTTACAGGAATAATAACACTTGTTCCAGTGGGAGGAACCGTTATATTAAAGTCCATTTTTGTAAACTGAATAGCCTCTTGGCCATTTACGTTATCAAATACTACTTTGTCTTCGCTACATGATGTATATGCAAAAACCAAAAGTAGTGCTAAAATACTTAATCCATATTTTTTCATAATCTTTATCTTTTTAATTAAGTTAGTTAGCGTATCCTGGGTTTTGTTGTGATTTTATAGCAGCATTAGCTCCAATTTCAAAACCAGGAATAGGCATTGTAAATCTATAATCTGTATTAGGGATACTACATGCATTGAAGATACTACAATCTGCAGGATCTCTATCGATAGTTACACCAGCTTTAACTCCTAAACGTTTTAAATCTAAATATCTATGTCCTTCAAAACATAGCTCAATTCTACGTTGCTTTAAAATTTCAGCAAAAGCAGCAGCTTCAGTTGTAGCCACTGGAATAACTGGTGCAGTACCAGCTACAAACCTTGCATTTACAACTAATTGTAATTGAGCAGCAGCTCCAACATAGTTCTTAGCATCAGCTAGTGCTTCTGCTTTAATAAAATACATCTCTGCACTACGGAATATTTTTACGTCATTTAACTGAACAATTCCACCAGAACCAGGATATTTACCAATAACTAACTTATTGTTAGCTGGCTCAGATGATGGGCTTACAAAAGCACGACGTCTAATATCGTTAGTATTATTCAACAAGTTGTATAAACTAGTACTCATTTCATAGAAAGGAGAACCTGTTACTGTACTGTTTACTGAAGCCCAAATTGAATTTATCAAAAAGTTTCCAGGAACTCTTTCTAATTTAAAAATCACCTCGTTGTTAGTTGGGATAGCAACATCAGTCCAAATATTTAAATATGGAGACGTTGCTTCTGTAGCTACAGTAGCTGATCTAGGTGTCAATGGATAATCAGTGATTAATTGACTAGCATACGTATTTGCTGTAGTATAATCTCCTCTGTATGCTGCCATTCTTGCTCTAAATGCTTTAACAAAATCTGCAGATACGTAAGTACGTGTTGCAAGATTTGGAGCATTAGTAGTTAATGAAGTAACAAAATTTAAATCAGAATTGATTAAAGCAAAAACTTCTCCATTTGTATTTCTAGGCAATTGTTGTGTCGTTAAAGGAACAAAGTCTACTTTAATTACACCTAGTGCTTTGTCATCTTTTAAATCTGTCGAAAAATGACTTAATAGTACAAAATGACCCCAAGCTCTTAAAATGTGTGCTTGAGCTACAATATTGTCATAAGCAGGCTTATCAGCTGCAGAAGGAGTTACAAATGCAGCACCAGAGATAACTCTGTTAGCTCTATTAATTAAAGCATAGTTTGACAACCAAATTGCTCTAGCGTCATTAGATCCAGTGTTTAAATTAAACACATACTCTCCACCATTTAGTCCTTGTCCACCATTAGCAAAACCAATAGCAACCTCATCTGTAAAAACAGTACTAAAAGCGATAGGTCCTTCTCCTGAAATAGAAGAATAAACTCCGTTTAACCCTAATTGCAAGTCTTCAACTGTTTGAAAAGCAACCGCTGGGGTCAGTTCACCTGGTTGAACGATATCAATTGCATCTTCACAAGAAGAAGAAAACAATGAAACGAACAAAGCGAATATAATAAAATTAATTTTTTTCATGTTTTTTTATATTAAAATTCTAATTGTAAACCTACAGAAACGATTTTAGGAGTTGGATATTGATATTGATCAGCAGTACGAGTACTCTCTGCATCCCATCCTCTCCATTTTGAGAATGTAAATAGATTTTCTGCTTGAGCAAAAAGTTTTACATTTTTAAAAGGAGTTCTTTCTAAGTTTTTCTTTGGTACATCATATCCAATAGTTGTAAATCTCAATCTTAAGTAAGATGCATCAACTAAATATCTGTCTGAATTATTATCAGACGCTATGTTTGTTGCTCTCAAAGATGGAATATCAGTAATTCTGTTTGTAGGAGTCCAAGCATTTAATAAATCACTTGAAACATTAAATACACCAACATTGTTTGTTGGGTTTTGTAAACCAGCTAAATCGTAGTCAATTCTGTACACTTTAGCAGAGTAAGAAAAGCTTGTATTAAAGAACAATCCTTTATAACTAGAAGTGAATCCAAAACCTCCTTGATAAACTGGAATTCTAGACTTACCAGTGTGAACTCTATCTCCTAGTGGATCAGGATTTTCAGTTAAATCACCATTTACATCTAAGAACAATAAATTTCCGTTTGCAGGGTTAACACCAGCGTATCTAGTAAGGAAGAACTCATCTTTAGTTTTATTTTCTTCAATTACAGTGTTTCCATTATCGATTCTACCAGTAGAACCAGCAATATCTAAAATGGTGTTTTTGTTGTATGCACCGTTGAAGTTCAACGCAAAATTGAATCCATCATTATTTTTTACTACATCGTAACCTAATGTCACCTCAACTCCTTTATTCTCTAAAGCACCAAAGTTAGAACTTACACTAGTTGTAGCATTAATTGCTGATAATGGTACTGGAATAAATAAGTCACTAGTTTTCTTTTGGTATACATCAAATGATCCACTTAATCTACTATTAAACACTTCAAAATCAAGACCAATATTTGCTTGAGCTGTTTTTTCCCAACGTAAATCAGGAACTGCTAATTGTGACAAAACGTAAGACTGTGTACCATTGTAACCAGTTCCAGCTACATACAATTCTCTTGTATTGTTTAATGAACTAAATGAACCAACAGTAACTTCTTGATTACCTGAAGTACCATAAGAACCTCTTAATTTAAGAGCATCAAATATAGAACCGTCCATGAACGCTTCTTTGTCTATATTCCAACGACCACTTACAGAGTAGAAAGTACCCCATCTAAATGACGATGCAAATCTTGAAGAAGCATCTCTACGAACTGTAGCACCAAAACCATATTTACCATCATAATCATAATCTGCAGAAGCAAAATAAGAGAACAATCCAGTAGTAGCTTTGTAAGCACCAACTGTAGGAACAAATCTATCATTAGCAGGGCCATCTAAAATATACCCTGTACCAGCTCCTGGAGAAGTTGTTTTTGGGTTCAACCCTCTTTGTGTGAAACCAAAACCATTAAGGTGTGCTTTTATATATTCAAGGTATGCAGATGCATTTACAGTATGTTTTTGATTAAATACATGGCTGTAAGACAAATTAGAAGTTGAAGATATTTGAACTCTTCTATCAAATGATTGACTTTCTCTATCATTCGCTACTGCAGCAGTTGCGAACAACAATGAGTTAAAAGAGTTTGGACTTTGCCAAGAAAATTGTGTTTCTTGCGTATAATCCATACTAAGAGATGTTCCTAAAGATAAATCTTTAGTGATTTTATAACCACCTTGTAAATTAACTAAACCTTTCAATTCATCAATTACGTTTTTATATGAAGCTAACTTATCAACAAGAAACAATGGAGTATAAAGTAACGTTCCATTTGCTCTATAATCTGCTAATAACTGAGCTGGAGTGCTATAATCTCCTGGCTTAATGTAAGGAGCACTATTATTTGCACCTAAAACGTAGTTCTGGTTCACACCACCAGTTCCTACAGAGTTTGGTTCATTTCTTCTTGAAAAGTTAACAGAAGTAGTAGTTGCGTAAGTAAATTTATCATTATTTGATTTCCCATTTACGTTACTTCTAAAACTGAATCTTTTTAAATCAGAATCAACTAAAATACCTTTTTGATCAAAATATCCAATTGATGTATAAGATGTCATGTTCTTTCCACCAGCTGAAAAACTCATCACCTGATTTTGAGAAACTCCTGTTCTAAAAAAGTAGTCATTCCAATCTGTGTTTGGAGCAGCAGCGATTTCAGCATCTGTCATTGGCGCACCGTTAACTCCACCTGAAAAACCTCTACCTCTTCCATAATCTCTCTCTAACGTTAATAACTGCTTAGAATTCATTAAGTTATACTTCGTTTTTTGCAACTCTGTAAAACCTGTTGTAGAAGTAAATTTCACACTTAATGGAGATTCAAAGCTTCCTTTTTTAGTTTTAACAATGATAACTCCATTCGCTCCTCTATTTCCATAGATAGAAGTTGCACCTGCATCTTTCAAAACCGAAACTGATTCGATATCATCAGGATTAATACTTCTAAAGTTGTCAGAGTCTAATGGAATCCCATCAATTACAAACAATGGCTCCACCTTTCCGTTGATAGACCCAGTACCTCTAATGATGATTTGACTGTTCGCTCCAGGTTGTCCTGAGCCAGAAGTAATATTAAGACCCGAAACTTGAGCCTGCAATGTTTGAATAAAAGACGCATTTGGTCTTCCCTCGATTGTTTGAGCACTAACAGTTACAGAAGCTACGTTTGATTTTGCTTTTGTTTTTGTAACGTTGTACCCTTCAATAATAACGTTTTCTAAAAGATTATTATCGTCTTCAAGCTGAATGTTAATAGTATTCTGAGCTCCCACGACAACAACCATAGATTTAGAACCTACAATTGAAAAAATTAATTTTTGACCAACAGCAGCTTTAATAGCATACTTTCCATCAAAATCAGTTTGAATCCCACGTGTTGTACCCTGCACAAACACATTCACTCCTGGCATTGTCATCTTATCCGCTTTGGAAGTTACAACACCTGAAACAGTTTTCTCTTGTGCGAAGGAAAACTGAATAAAAAACGCTAAACATAGCGTTAAAATCCAAGTAAACTTTAATTTCATAAATATTCATTTTGAGTTAGTAAAAAGCAAATCTATTAATTAATAATTAATTAACAAATTTTATCGAAAAAACTATTTGTTTTAGGTCAAAAAACCAGGAAGCACGCGGCATTCTTACAAAAAAAAAGTAGAATTGTTTAAGTTATTTTTTTAACACTTTCCATATTGTAGTTTTGTTTCCTTGCTTTATTTTGAATACATAAAGCCCTGGAGACAAGAACTCTACATCGATTTTTTGTGCGTTTTTAGAGTCTGAACTTGTGAATTTTTTATCGATTTTTTTTACTCCCAACATATCATAAACTTCAACAAACATTTCTTCAGAAAAATTTGATTTCTCAACAACATTGATAAAATCTTTCATCGGATTAGGCCATAATTTCAAAGTTTCATTCTCTAAATCATTAATTCCCAACGAACCAACTTCAATTCCCGATATGATTAATGAAAAATCCTGACTACCGCTAACCAAATTACCTTTATGGGTTACAGTTACCGTATAGACTTCTGACAACGGGTTTTTTATTTCCACTTTTTCAACATTATCAACAAAATTATCTGCTTTAATTGCCGGCTGCTCTTTAACATCATTCAATCTCCAAGGAAAAAACAATTCAGTACCTTTTGTGATCCTAATATCCAAATCATTTACTAAAACAGGAGTTTTTAAATCTACGGTGCCTGTATTGACTATACCAGCTCTATCTGTCCAAGCTATTGTTGCTACTAAAGGCTCCCCGCCCTTTGCTTTTACTGTTTTAATCACCGTACCGCCTTGTGACAAAGGAGCTGTCCTGCTATCAAATTCCTGAACGATGGCATTGTTATTTGTTTTAAAAGCGTTTGTGATGAGTTGCGCTGCTTTTTCGGCATTGATAAGTCCCCATCCAAATTGCGGATCTGGACCATCAGAAGCCCCAGCTTCATCTGCAGTATGAATAACTAGTCCTCTTAATGTAGCAGACCTCATAAAATCATTGGTCGTATTTCTAAAATGCTCCTGCAACAATAGCAAAGTTCCAGTAATTCCTGGCGCTGCCATAGAAGTTCCAGACAATGTACCGTACCCCTTATTATTAACATCATTTGATGAAGAATAGACATTTACCCCTTTTGTACAAATATCCGGTTTTATTCTATTGTCGTCAGTTGGACCCCAACTACTAAAATTAGACATGACCACACTTGTTGAATTAACATATCCATCTGTACCTAATCCATTTACGGCCCCAACTACAATTCCGTTTTTAGAAGTACTAAACTCTGTAAGCAAGTCATAACCAAATTTAGATGGATTAATATTGGGGTTTTGATTTCTATCATTACCTGCCGCAATAACTGGCTGATAATAGGGTGCATCGAATGTAATTCTATCTAAATCAGCTGAATCATTTCTATAGGCTCCAAAAATATATTCAGGAAAACTCGCATTAGTTGCTAAAAGTCCATACGAGTGATTCGAAACTAATAATCCATTATTAAGCGCTAATTGAGACATTTCTTCTAAATCTCTAGTCCAATTGCTAATATACGCATAGGCCTTATAGGCAATTCCTCGGCCGGTACCGCCCACCGAATTTTTTCCAGAACTAATTATTGTTCCTGTTACATGGCTAGAATGATAGGAAGTAGGGTTCGTATTATTGTCAAATACAAAAGCTCTACCCTCAAAATCTTCGTGATTAATATTGGCATTGTCTTTATCCCAAACCCCAACAAACAATCCATTACCAGTTAAATTCAAACCTAAACCTCCATTTTCTCGCAATTTATCCACCCTAGAAGTCTTTGCAGATCCTTCGTTACTGGTGACGCGATACAAGGGGAAACCTTTTTCAGTAATTTCTTTTATTTCTGAAAAAGTACCATTTGTACTTGAAAATTTAATGGGCCAACCATTTTTCTTCGCAAGAACAATTGCTTTTTCATATTTTTCTTTTTTACTTTTGGCAAGTTGATCTTTAATCAATTTTAAGTCGGAAGTATTAGTTTGACTTAATATTTTCTTTTTTTCTTCAGCGTTTTGGGCATAGATGCTAGTTGTGAAAGAGAAGGAAAGCAGTAATAAAATATTAATTGTAATTTTATTCATAAATAGGTACTTAAATATTTTTTTTTGCTAAATTAAATAATATTGTTATAATTTTATAAAAAAAGCATCTCACCCTCTTAAAAAAATAAAAGCTGTAATATCAATACAATTTTATTGTTGCTCCGTTTACTAAAAACATCCTTTCTATGCTTGCACTTTATTTTTCTAATCTCAGCCTTGAAGCAGGTACCGATGAGGCAGGACGCGGTTGTCTTGCCGGTCCAGTTACCGCTGCAGCTGTTATTCTACCCGATAATTTTGAAAATAAAATTTTGAACGATAGCAAGCAATTATCTGAGAAAGTGAGAGAAAATCTAAGACCAATAATTGAGAAACAAGCTGTTTCTTTTGCTGTAACACATTTGCTTCCTCAAGAAATTGACGAAATAAATATCTTGAATGCTTCTATGAAAGGAATGCAGGAAAGCATTTTAAAATTAAAACCAACACCTGAATTTATTATTGTTGATGGCAATCGATCTCTGAATGCAAAACTAGGTTTGAAAAGCAATTTTGGGAAGCAATATTCTAAAAAAGAAATCCAAGTCTTGCAATCTATTCCCAATCAAAGTATCGTAAAAGGCGACGCTAAATATATGAGCATTGCCGCAGCATCTGTTTTAGCCAAAACGTATCGTGATGAATACATGAATACCATTCACGAGGAATTCCCCATGTACAATTGGAAAAAAAATAAAGGTTATCCAACCAAAGAACATCGAGAGGCCATTAAAAAATATGGCGTAACCAAGTACCACCGAATGAGCTTCAAGTTATTGCCGGAACAATTAAAGTTAGAAATTTAATCTAGATTGTAGCAGTTGAGAAATCAGCTTCAAAAAGAATTGAGAAGTGTTTTAAAATTTTTTCTTTTACTTCTTGTTCGTCTACTCTTTCAACACCAAGTTCTACTTGTAGAGAAGTAACTGCCTTCCCTCGAATTCCGCAAGGAATAATGTTGTCAAAATACCCCAAATCAGCATTTACATTTAAAGCAAAACCGTGCATAGTCACCCAGCGTGAAGCACGAACACCCAAAGCACAAATTTTTCGAGCAAATGGTGTTCCCACACCCAACCAAACTCCTGTTTCACCATCGCTACGACCACATTCTAAACCATATTCTTGAAGTGTTAGAATAATAGACTCTTCTAGTAGACGTAAGTATTTATGAATGTCAGTAAAGAAATTTTCTAAGTCTAAAATAGGATAACCTACAATTTGCCCTGGTCCATGATACGTAATATCTCCGCCTCGATTGATTTTGTAAAAAGTAGCACCTTTTGATTCCAGCTGTTTCTCTGATAAAAGCAAATTGCTCAAATCACCACTTTTACCTAAAGTATAAACATGTGGATGCTCAACAAATAAAAAATAATTAGGGGTCTCTAAATTTAACTCCTCTCTCCTATTCTTGATTTTTAAGTCGACTACTCCCTTAAACAATTCTTCTTGGTATTCCCATGTCGCCTTGTAATCTTTATTTCCTAAATCTTGAAGTTGGATTTTTTTATTCATTTTTTGAATCGCAATAATTTTGAAGTACAAAGGTACAAAGTTAAGATTGATGCAGCAAAGGTTCAAACCTATATTGCTGCTATTCAAAAATCACATCTAAATTAGTACTTTCCGGATTTTGCAAAAAGTCAAAAATTAAAAACTGTAATTCTAATCCTTTTTTATCATCACTAATGATAGCATTCCGGTTAGAAACCGATTTAATTTTTCTAGAAAAATAATATTTTAAAGTATAGGTTTGAACCACATTAAAATTAACCAATTGCTTTTTGTAATTTTCAATTTTCGCTCTTTCATTTTGAAGAATGCCATCGTTTGTAATTGTAACCATTCGTTTAAAATGATTTCCATCTAAAACAAATTGTATGTTATAATAGTGTTCTTCGGCAGTTAAAGCATAATTGTGTTTGATATCATCCGCGTAGTCTTCTGCTTTTGAAAGATCAGCAATGTCTGCTACTTTTTGAAAATCTTGACTAATAATGGTTCTAAACTCTTTGTCAAAAGCACTTTTCTTGATATGTACTTTTACATTTTTAAAAGTATTGAAAAGCGCTTGTTCCTGAGCGGTATATTTTTCAAAATTATTCATGTGTTTAAGGATGTAATCGTTAAACACATAACTGGTGTCTTTAAAAACTGTTTCCTTAGAATATTCCTCACCCGCAATTTGCATATAGCTATGCTCATTTCGACGACTATCATAATCTATAGTCCCACTATTATCCGGGTTTATATGTATGGTTTCAGTTACTTCACAACTTGTGGCAATCGCTATTAAAAGCAGGTATAAAAAATATTTCATTAATGGATATAAAAAATTAGGTTCATCAAATATAGTGGCTATCCCATAGCAACTATTGTATTTTAACAAAATATTCTTACAATTTCTACCTTTCCTTCATTAGCCCCGGTAGCAGCGACATCCCGAGCCGTTTTTTGGCGAGGATCTAGCGAATAACGGGACAAAAAGTCATTGAAAACGTATTGTTAGTGCTTCAAAAAATCAGTTCGATAATAATCCTATTTTAGCATTTGTTCACTTTGTTATTTTAACACATAAAGACTATCTTTGCACTCTTAAAATCTGAATATAATGGCATTATCTGAACAAGAAATTATCCGTAGAGAAAAACTACAAAGCTTACGTAATTTAGGAATAAACCCTTATCCTGCAAATCTTTTTCCTGTAAATCATACCTCCAAACAAATTAAGGAAAACTTTGAAGAAGGTAAAAAGGTCATTGTTGCAGGGCGTTTGATGAGTGTAAGGGATCAAGGAAAAGCTTGTTTTGCTGAACTACAAGATAGCGAAGGACGCATACAGCTGTATGTGAACCGTGATGTATTATGTGAAGGTGATGACAAAACAATATACAATCAAGTATTTAAAAAATTAACCGACTTAGGTGATTTTATAGGTATCGAAGGAGAATTGTTTACTACTAAAGTAGGAGCACAATGTATTCGCGTGGATGTATTTACTTTCTTGAGTAAAACTTTGCGTCCGTTGCCTTTACCAAAGGTGGATGAAGATGGAAAAGTACACGACGCTTTTAACGATGCTGAATTGCGTTACCGAATGCGTTACGTAGATTTAACAGTGAATCAAAATGTGAAAGATACGTTTATCAAAAGAACAAAAATGTTCAATGCAATGCGTAATTTCTTTAATGATAGAGGATATCTTGAGGTTGAAACTCCTGTTTTACAGCCGATTCCTGGTGGTGCAGCGGCGCGTCCGTTTATCACACATCACAACTCGCTTGACATTCCGCTATATATGCGTATCGCCAATGAATTGTATTTAAAAAGATTGATTGTTGGTGGATTTGAAGGAGTTTATGAGTTTTCTAAAAACTTCAGAAATGAAGGAATGGATAGAACCCATAACCCTGAATTTACAGCGATGGAAATATACGTAGCCTATAAAGACTACAACTGGATGATGGAATTTGCCGAAGATCTTCTTGAGCATTGTGCCATTGCTGTTAATGGGACGAGTGAAGCTACTTTTGGCGAACACAGCATCAACTTTAAAGCGCCTTACGCTCGTGTGACGATGACGGATTCTATCAAACATTTTACAGGTTTTGATATTTCTGGAAAAAGCGAAGCCGAACTTTTTGAAGCAGCTCGCGGAATGGGGATTGATGTTGACGCTACCATGGGTAAAGGAAAATTGATTGATGAGATATTTGGTGCTAAATGTGAAGGAAACTACATTCAACCTACCTTTATTACTGACTATCCAAAGGAAATGTCTCCATTGTGTAAAGAGCATCGCGACAATACTGCATTGACCGAACGATTTGAGTTAATGGTTTGCGGTAAAGAAGTAGCCAATGCTTATTCGGAATTAAATGACCCAATTGATCAAAGAGGGCGTTTTGAAGACCAAATGCGTTTAGCCGAAAAAGGAGATGATGAAGCGACTGGAATTATTGATGAGGATTTCTTGAGAGCACTAGAATATGGAATGCCACCTACATCAGGAATGGGAATAGGAATGGACCGTTTAATTATGTTCTTGACTAATAATGCGTCAATACAAGAAGTGTTATTGTTTCCACAAATGCGTCCAGAGAAAAAACAAGTTACTGTGGAACTTGAAGCGGATGAAAAAACAATTGTTGCTATTTTACAAGCAAATGATAACCAAATGGAATTTGGTTTACTAAAAATAAAATCAGAATTAAGCGGAAAAAAATGGGACAAAGCCATGAAAAACTTATCTGCTCTTGGAATGACTGAAGTAGTTGTTGAAGGTGAGGTAAAAGCATGCCGATTGAAAGGATAATAAAAACACAAAAAACATAATTCAAAAACAGCCGGCTAAAAATAATTTTTAGCCGGCTGTTTTATTTAGTGGATTATAGCAAACGCAAAACTATTGTAAACAAACGAAGATTTGCTTCCTATTATTTCTATTTAATTTTTTTTAAATTTCAATAAAAAAAGTTTCAGACTGTAATAATTTAAAACTTTAGCCACTAATTAAGAAAAAAACATAGTGAGTAGCGATTTTTACACCACATTCATTTTACCGTATTCAGGAATCATCATCAAGATTTGCAGAGCGTATACTAACACTCAAGAAGACTTTGAGGATTACTATCAAGAAGTTTGTTTACAAATTTGGAGAAGTCATACAAATTTTCGTGAACAATCAGAATGGTCTACTTGGATTTACAGGATTTCATTGAATGTATGTTTGACTCTACTAAAGAAAAAAAAGAAACATCATTTCGTTTCTGACGCTATACCTGACGAGGTAATAGAAGACAGCCGTTCTTTTGTGGATGAATCTCTAAATCAACTCTTTCAAGCCATCAGACAATTATCTGAAATTGACAGAGCCGTCATTATGCTTTATTTAGAAGAAAAGTCGTACCAAGAAATTGCTGAAATTATTGGAACAAACCCAAATAATATTGGGGTACGCATTAATAGAATTAAAGAACGCTTAAAAAAATTATTAGATGGAAAAGTCAATTGAAAAAATATGGAATGAAGGTTTTTTGAAAAATGATGCTTTAGTAGCACCAAAACTCAATAACCTATACAATCAGAAATCGATCGATATTGTAGAACAATTTAAGAGAATGTATAAGATAAACAGAATAGCGATTGTCGCCTTTGCTTGTATAATTCTCCCCGTGTCCTTTCTAGTTAAAATACCCTATATGGGAATAGGAATGTTTATTTTATTTTTTATCCTAGTTACTATTGCACAAAAATTCAGTACTCGCTTAGACCAGCTGGATAAAACACAAAACAGTTACCAATACTTACTATCGTTTGATAAGTGGGTTAAAGAAATGGCTGCAACCAATGTCACACTTAGTCGGTTTTTGTATCCTTACGTTTTTATCATTATGGTTGGTGGATTTTGGTTTGGAAGTATTGGCGGAGACATTCCTGGAAATAATTTGGTAAACTTCATCGTACGACAATTCCCAAACGCCTATTTAATTTTTGGTTTCCCATTGATTTTGGCCATTATTGCGCTTCTGACTATCGGTTTATTAGCTTATTTTGGAGGACGAATAGGTGATTTCGACCTAAAACTGGGGTACGGAAGAATATTAAAAAAACTCGATACTATGCTTGCCGATATGGAAGAATTAAAAGCCTAAACTTATAGGGGTGATTCAAAGTTTGGTAATAAAAAAGCGGCTTGAAATTCAAGCCGCTTTTTTATTAAGCTAATTCCAATTCTGGAATTATAATATTTATTATTTCGGATTTATATTGATGCCATAAATCAATTTTGTTATTCATAAAATCCTTTACAAAAACAGGAGTAGCAAATAAATTCTCATAATAGCCAATACCTTCTAAAAGATTCGTTTTAAATAAATTCCATTTCTTAATTTGTCCAGCTGTTATTACTGTTGAAAGAGAATCAATTTCATTTTTTAAATAATCAATATACATCTTCAACTCTTTAACAAACATATTGGGACGGTTGGTATCACTCATAACATTATCATTCCCATAAATATGTCGCACCATTTTAGACAATGAAACTTCATGATCAAAATAAGCCATATTAGGACCAGGGCAAATAACCACACCTTGTGCTTGTCCTTTAATTTTGATGTCATTTTCTAGATACGAAGCATTGGCTAACCCAACACAAAGACAAGATTTATCAGTGATTTTATTAATGGCATTCTTATACATTGCCGCCGTCAAGGAGTCTTTGATAATTTCTAATTCTTGTAATTTTACATCTTGGTATTTCTTAGAAGCAGTACAAATTCCTTCAGGACCCAATTCCTTACTTAGCGCTAAAAACTTTTTAGGGCAAGAACTTCCCGCTTTATTTTCTTGAATTCGTTTTTGTTTCAACGCCTCATTAGTGGTCCCTTTCAAAGTATTAAATGGAATTCCTAAAGGAGATATCGGACTTAAATATAAATCTTCTTCTTTGGCTTTCGCCAATAATTCGCGAGTGTGTTCATCGACTGAAGTCGCTTCAGAAACCAATAAAAAAGGGCTCCCCCAACCCACAGAATCTACTTGATAATGCTCTAATAAAAAATCGTGCTCCTCTGCAGTGCCTACCCCTCCTTGAACTGTAATTTTTAATTCTAATGGATTTTCAGGAATGTATTTTCCTTTAACAGCTAAGGCTTTTACCATCAATTCATGAGCCGATTGTACTAACTGTACTTTCTTAGCTTTGAATTCCTCTAAAATTGGCCCCAATAAATAACCATCAGTCGCAAAGGCGTGTCCACCGCAATTCAATCCCGACTCAATTCGATATTCGGATACCCAAAGTCCTTTTTTGGCGAAGAAATTCCCTTGTATCATCGCTGAGCGAAAATCACTTACTTTCAGAATAATCTTCTTGTGCAGCTGACTGTTTTCATCTGGAAAAAAAACATCGAAGTTCTCAAAATAACTATATAATCTAGGGTTCATCCCTGCCGAAAGTACAACTGATGATGTCAAAGTACTATTGGCAAATCCTCGAAGCGAAGCATGAGCATCATTAAACTCCGTTGGCAGTTGTTCTTCTTTAATGAAATTATCCTTATCGACTTTGGTCATAATATTTACATCAATTTCGCCAGGACTAAGATTGGTTTCAAGATAATTCATGATTGCTTCCTTGCCCTCTTCCATCAGGTTTTGCAAACCTTGTTTAATCTCGGACTTGTTAGGTAGCATAGCGATATAATTCTCCAAGGATTGCTTGCTTTCGGACAATTCTTTTTTGAAATTTTCGAACTTATTTTTTACAATTTTGTCCACTAGATTTAGATAAGTTGTGATTCGCTTTGCGCGATAATCATGCATTTTCTGGGTGATTTCTTGGTAAGAAAGATTGAATTTAGCACTATAAAAAGCACTCATTTTTTCAATTAAATCATCATCAATAATTGATATCACTGAGGATATTCCGTACTGAGCAACTCGAACGGGACTATCGATTGTATAGGCCAATCCCATAACAGGAATATGAAACGTATGTACAGGTTTTGTAGTTGTCATGAATTACTATTTTTTAAATAATTAATCCACAAATATTGGTTTTAATACCCATAAAAAAGCTGATATTTATCATGCAAATTTGTTCCCTAATGGACTATTTTAAAGTTGATGCAAATTGTAAACTTGTGTTAAGGATTAAACCTTTAAAATTTTTACTGGTCTTAACACCATAACTTTAAAACAATAAAAATGAAACAATTAATTATTGCTGCTTTATTAGCTGTTAGTTTAAACAGCTTTGCGCAAGACCCAAAAGGAATGGAAAAAAAGCCAAATAGGGCTGAAATGGAAAAATTCACTCCTGAACAACGTAATCAATTAATGTTGAAAAAAATGACACTTGAGCTAGACCTGAATGCCAAGCAACAGGATCAAATGAAACAAGTCATTGGGGAACAAAGTAAAAAACACGAAGCTATGAAAGAGACTCATAAAGCCGATAAGACAGCAATGAATAGCGATGAACGTTTTGCAATGAAAACCAAAATGTTAGACGAACAAATTGCTATGAAAGCTAAAGTGAAAAACATATTATCTGCTGAACAATTTGAAAA
>CAWURM010000032.1:0-8679 GCA_963924965.1 uncultured Flavobacterium sp. | reverse complement strand
AGCGAAGTATAAGGTTTCAAAAATTTCTTGGTTTAGTTTTTTAGCCTCGTCAGATGTAAACGGTAAACGCAACATGATAAAAGCATCTGCTAATCCTTGCACTCCCAAACCAACTGGTCTATGACGTTTGTTAGAGTTCTCAGCCTCTTTTACAGGGTAGTAATTTCTATCAATTACTTTATTCAAGTTTCTAGTAACACGTTTGGTTACTTTGTACAATGCCTCGTGATCAAATTTTCCGTTTTCAACAAACATGGGTAAAGAAAGAGAAGCTAGGTTACAAACCGCTACCTCATCAGGAGAAGTGTACTCCATAATTTCGGTACACAAGTTTGAGGAACGAATCGTCCCTAAATTCTTTTGGTTTGATTTACGGTTTACTGCATCTTTATATAACATGTATGGTGTTCCAGTCTCGATTTGAGATTCTAGAATTTTTTCCCACAATTCATGCGCTTTGATTGTTTTTCTTCCTTTTCCGGCTTTTTCATAATCCGTGTACATTTTTTCAAATTCATCCCCGTACACATCATACAATCCTGGGCATTCGTTAGGACACATCAAAGTCCAATTCCCATCTTCTTGTACACGTTTCATGAATAAATCAGAGGTCCACATGGCAAAGAATAAATCTCTAGCACGCATTTCTTCTTTTCCTGTATTCTTTTTCAAGTCTAAGAAATCAAAAATATCCGCATGCCAAGTTTCGATATAAATCGCAAAGCTTCCTTTACGCTTTCCTCCGCCTTGATCTACATAACGAGCAGTGTCATTAAATACACGCAACATGGGAACAATCCCGTTTGAAGTTCCGTTTGTTCCACGAATGTAGGAACCTGTCGCACGTACATTATGAATAGAAAGCCCTACTCCTCCTGCTGATTGCGAAATTTTTGCTGTTTGTTTCAACGTATCATAAATTCCGTCAATACTATCATCTTGCATAGCCAAAAGGAAACAAGAAGACATTTGAGGTTTTGGAGTACCCGCATTAAATAAAGTTGGCGTAGCATGTGTAAAGAACTTTTTAGACATTAAGTCGTAGGTTTCTAATACAGAATCTAAATCCCCCAAGTGAATCCCTACAGATACACGCATCAACATATGTTGCGGGCGCTCTACAATTTTTCCGTTTATTTTAAGTAAATAAGAACGTTCTAAGGTTTTGAAACCAAAATAATCGTAGTTGAAATCTCTATTGTATATGATATGTGAATTTAAAAATTCAGCGTTTTCTTGAATTACTTTATGCACTTCTTCTGACAATAATGGCGCTTTTTGACCATTTCTTGGATTTACATAATGATACATTTCATTCATCGTTTCCGAGAATGATTTGTTGGTATTAGAGTGTAAGTTTGAGATCGCGATTCGAGCCGCTAATTGAGCATAATCAGGGTGTGCAATAGTCATAGACGCAGCCGTTTCAGCCGCAAGATTATCTAATTCAGATGTTGAAACCCCATCGTAAAGTCCTTCAATAACACGCATTGCCACCTTAACAGCATCTACTAAATCATTCAAACCATAACATAGTTTTTTAATCCTATCCGTGATTTTGTCAAACATTACTGGTTCTTTGTGACCATCTCTCTTAATTACATACATAAGCTCAATTGTTTTTTAAAAAACAGAAAATCCCTTTTCTATTTCTTGGGTATTTGTTAATTTTTTTTGGGAAGCTAATCCCGCTCTCATTCCTATCTTTGTGTTTTTTAAAGAAAAAAACACAAAGGATATTCCCTTCTATCGGGGCTAGTGCCACCGGTAACCCTAGAAACTAATTTCTAAAAATCAGCGTCAAAAGATATTTTTTGAGCACCACTATCCGTGTTCATCACACCTGATTTTTGATACTCCGCTACTTTCTTTTCAAAGAAATTGGTTTTTCCTTGCAATGAAATCATATCCATGAAGTCAAACGGATTAGAAGTATTGTATTCTCTATCGCATCCTAATTCTACTAAAAGTCTATCAGCAACAAACTCTAAATATTGAGTCATCAATACCGCATTCATACCAATTAAACTTACTGGAAGCGACTCAGTAATAAATTCTCTTTCGATATTTAAAGCATCTACAATTATTTCTCTAATTCTATCTTTAGGCACTTTATTTACTAGGTGGTGATTATGCAAGTGAACTGCAAAATCACAATGAACTCCTTCATCACGAGAAATCAACTCGTTAGAAAAAGTTAAACCTGGCATTAAACCACGTTTTTTCAACCAATAAATAGAACAAAAAGCACCGGAGAAAAAGATTCCTTCCACTGCGGCGAAAGCAATTAATCGTTCTGCAAAGGAATCCGATTCAATCCATTTTAATGCCCAATCTGCTTTTTTTCTAATAGCAGGAAAAACATCTAATGCATTAAATAATTCGTCTTTTTCAGCCTCATCTTTTACATACGTATCAATTAATAGGGAATACGTTTCACTATGAATATTTTCCATCATAATTTGAAAACCATAAAAGAATTTAGCTTCTGCATATTGCACTTCATTCACAAAGTTTTCGGCTAAATTTTCATTTACAATACCATCTGAAGCAGCAAAAAAAGCAAGGATATGTTTCACGAAATAACGTTCTTCATCAGAAAGTTTGTTATTCCAGTCATTTAAATCTTGTGATAAATCTATCTCTTCAGCTGTCCAAAAACTAGCTTCCATTTTCTTATACCATTCCCAAATATCATGATGCTTGATAGGAAAAATGACAAAACGGTTTTTATTCTCTTGTAATATTGGTTCAATTTGCGCCATTGTAGTTGTTTAGTTATTGAAAAATTGTGTCTTTCGTGGATTACAAAGATTGGAAAATATTGCGATTATAAAAAGCCAAACTTATCCACAATCAAGGCTAGTTTTTAACAAAGAGCTAGAATAGTAAGATTTTTAATCTGAAATACAAATTACTGAAATACAGCCTATTAAAAATACAAAAACGTTGCAAAGTACCGTACTATATAGGATTAACAAAACCCCTATACAACCTCATTACACTGTTTATTTTTAAAACGAAAAATCCATTTTGTAAGAAAGAAAAATGGGAAGACGATTTGAATAATAAAATTTATGTTATTCAAAATCACGAAACCAAAATAGGATGAGTATTATTGCTTCAATTCAAGAGCGACTTGTTCCAGCTCCATATACCAATCTTCACCAAACCTTCTCACCAAAGCTTCTTTTACGAATTTGTAAACTGGAACTTCCAGTTCTTGACCTAAGGAGCAAGCTGGATCGCAGATATCCCATTTGTCATAATTAACAGCGGCAAATTCAGTAAAATCCTTCACCCGTATTGGATATAAATGGCAAGAAACGGGTTTTTTCCAATCAATAATCCCTTGGTTATAGGCTTGTTCAATCCCGCAAAGCGCGGTTTTACCATCAAAAATTACGTAGGCACAATCTTTATTATCAATTAATGGTGTTTCCAGATCACCATCGGTTCCTTTTACCCAAACCCCTTGTGCTTCAATAGCCTCAATCCCTTGCTTACGAAGAAACGGCTTTACCTTTGGATAGATATCTTCAAGAATCTTTGTTTCTTCCTCACTAAGTGGTGCACCGGCATCCCCATCTACACAACAAGCCCCGTGACAAGCAGACAAGTTGCAAACAAAATCTTTACCTAATATATCTTCTGAAACGATGGTTTTACCTAATTGAAACATGGCACTATTATAATTATTGAGACAACAAAGGTACTATTAAAGTTATCAAGTTGCAAAGGAAAGCGTCATTAGCCACTAAAGCAAAACTACCAATCCTCCTATTGTACTAGCTAGTAAAAACTTTAGCACCACAACCCTGATTTTGATTTCAAACCAATATTCTTTTTTAACATTAAAACTCTTATTTAATCAACCCCTTTGTAAACAATAGCATAAATAGCATACTCGTTAAAATACCTCAAAGTCAAAAATAATTGTACTTTTGTCCCCATAAAAAAATAAAAAAATGTTTGAGTTAAGCTGGAAAGAAATTGCAACTGTAGGAATGGTATTGTTTGCCGTAATTGATATCTTAGGAAGCATCCCTATCATAGTTGATTTACGCACCAAAGTAGGACACATTCAATCTGAAAAAGCTACTGTTGTCGCCATGATTATTATGATTCTATTCCTCTTTATAGGAGAAGAGATGTTGAACATTATAGGTATCGATGTCAATTCATTTGCAGTAGCTGGTTCCTTTGTACTGTTTTTTTTAGCTTTAGAAATGATTTTAGGTATTCGTTTATACAAAGACGAAGAGGAATCTAAGACGGCATCTATTGTTCCTATTGCTTTTCCTTTGATTGCTGGTGCGGGAACAATGACCACTTTGCTGTCTTTAAAATCGCAGTACCACACCATTAATATCATTATCGCTATTCTACTTAATATGTTTGTAGTTTACCTGGTTTTAAAATCATCTTCCAAAATTGAAAAAATGCTTGGAAAGTCAGGATTAGGGGTCATTAGAAAGGTTTTTGGTGTAGTATTATTAGCAATTGCTGTTAAATTATTCGGTGCTAATGTTAAAGGTTTGTTTGTCTAATATTTTTTTTTATAAATTTACCCCTTAATGTACGCTGTAATTATAATCTCAAATATGTAGAGAACTGCATTTTTAAAAATTCACATTCTCAATTTTCTTTTTATAATTCAGAACGCAAAAAAAATCAATCTCATGAAAATCTTTACTAACATCTTAGTGTTTCTAGCATTAGCACTTATTGTTTTCAATGTTACCTTGTTAGACTTCAAACACCCGTTTCAAGGAGATAGCGTAGTTGCTTTTATAGGAATTGCTGCTTCATTTTGTGCTGTCCTTATTCTTTTAATTTTTAGAATGTCTAAAAAGATTGAGGAAAAAATGAACGACAAGCTATAAAAACATGTTTGACGTATTCATAATTGGTGGAGGCGCTTCGGGAATATCATGCGCTCTTGTATTAGGCTCGGCCAAAAACAAACCCTTTGTCAATGACAAAAAAATTGCAATTGTCACGCATCAAAAAGCTTCTTCTCTTCAAGATGCTATTTTCAACAACGCTTACGGTATTACTCCTGGAACATTAGGATCTACATTATTAGAACAAAGTAAACAACATTTAGCTACGCTTTATCCGCATATTACCCAACTAGCAGACGAAAAAGTACTTAAAATAGAAGGAAATTATCCTGAGTTCACTATAACTACCAATAAAAATAGTTACAAAAGTAAAATTATCGTCATTGGTATAGGATCTGCAAATACATTTGCTATCGAGGGTTTAATGCAATATGTAGAACCGCACCAGAAAGCATTACCGGAGAAAAAACGCATCCAACTTCAAAATATAGATCACAAGGTTACCAACGGTATTTATGCAATTGGTACACTTGCGGGCTGGAGAAGTCAAATAGCCATTGCCACCGGAAGCGGTGCTGCAGTTGCTACAGATATTCTTACTATATGGAATAACGGCACCCAAACTCATGCACACGACAGTATTAGATAGATAGAAATTAGCATATTAGAAAATTAATAGTAGTTTTACGTTTTTTATAAATCTACTCTATGTTTTCATTTTTACTCGGACTAACTCGGCTTATTGTTTTTATTGCATATGTTTCTTTCTTTTCACTAACCTTTTATTTGGCCAGTTTTTTTTGGAATGAAAAAACAACCAATAAAAATGCATTAGTCCTTCGTGATTTTATATTAAAAATAACAAATCGCATATTGGGAATTCGCACTACCGTTTATGGAGAATTACCTTCCATTCAAGGATTAATTGTTGCCAATCACCGTTCTTACTTTGACCCAATTGTAATTGTAAGCCATATTCATGCCTATCCTGTAGGTAAAAAAGAGGTAGCTTCATGGCCGCTCATTGGATACTTATGTAAAATATCGGGTGTGATTTTTGTGGAAAGAGAGTGCCAAGATAGCCGACAACAAACCTGTGATTCCATTAAGAAAATTCTCAATGAGGGCTCTTCAATCGTTAATTTTCCCGAGGGAACTACTGAAATTTTACCCACCACAGTAGCTTTTAATTATGGCTCTTTTAGAACTGCTACTCAAATAAAAGCAGCTATTATCCCTGTGGCTATTGACTATAAAGTGCTCTCAGATGCCTTTGTACATGATGACACTTTTATTCCTCATTTTTTAAAATGTTTTGGAAAACCAACGACTGAAATAAAAATTACTTATTTCCCTCCCATCTACTCTGAGGATGCCGATTATTTGTTAAACAGCTCGAAAGAAATGATTGACCAAGAATTAATTCGTTTTAGAAAAGATTGGGACAACGAAAAAAAATAAATAAATCTAATTATTTTACAATAGCCTTACTAACAATTGCTTTTATCATTGCGTCTTCTTTTAAAATTACGTCATAATAACTGCTTTCTCCGTAAAATTGACGAGCAAATTCGGCGGTAAGATACCGTTTTACGATCGCTTTGTTTTTGACAAATTTTATATCCAATCCATTTTTAAATAAAAATTTTTGGAAAGCATTCAAATACATATCCGTTTTATTCATTTTTTCAACAAATTGCTCGAGAGACAAACCTTTAAAAACAGTTCGGTTTTTATCTAATTGTTCAAAAACAAAATTACCAACCACTCCAGATTGCATTAAGTAAACCGTGTTTTCATTTCCGTGCTCGAGAGCAATTGGCACAAAAACATCAGGAACGATACCTCCGCCACCATAAACCAGTTTTCCTTTTGGTGTTTTGAATTTCAGGCTATCAACAACCTTTATACTGTCTTTTTCGAATAATTCTCCATTTGCAAATCGCGATTCTGACTCTTTAAAATAAGACTCGCTCCCTTTTGAATATGGTTTTTGAATGGAGCGCCCTGTAGGTGTATAATATCTCGCCACCGTTAATCGTACTGCTGAACCATCTTCAAAATCCATTTCGCGTTGCACTAATCCTTTACCAAAGGAACGACGTCCCACAATGGTTCCTCTATCATTATCCTGGATAGCTCCCGCTAAAATTTCACTTGCTGAAGCACTATTTTCATTAATTAAGACAAAAACAGTCCCAGATTCAAAATCTCCTTTTTTAGTAGCGTATGTTTTTTCGACTTTTCCTTTTTTGTTTTTTGTAAAGACAATTAATTGCTTGTCTTTCAAAAATTCATCAGCTATTTCAACAGCCTCCTCCATATACCCGCCACCATTATCTCTAAGATCGATAACTAAAGTTTGCGCACCTGATTTTTTAAGTTTCAGCAACCCTTTTTTAAACTCCTCGTAGGTGGTTTCTGCAAAGCGATTTATTTTTATATATCCCGTTTTAGCATCCCACATTAAGGACACATCAACGCTTTTTAACGGGATCACATCTCGCTTAATTTTTACTTTTAAATTTTTACGTTCTGATTTTCTATAAATGGTAAGTTCAACTTCTGAGCCTCGCTCTCCTTTTAAAGTAGAAAACAAACTATCAGAGGGTAACTTTCGCCCAAACAATTTGGTTTTATCAGCATATAAAATGCGATCTCCCGCTTTAATCCCCGCCTTGGCCGAAGGACCATTTTCAACCGGTTTAATAATAGCTACCGAATCATTGAACATATAAAAGTTAACACCAATTCCCACGAAATTTCCTTTCATGTTTTCCGCAACTTGCGCTTGCTCGGATGGTGGCACATAGACGGAATGTGGATCAAGTTGACCTAAAATATTATCCACTGTAATATTGACAATTGAATCAGTATTGACATCATCAACATACTCCTTATCAATAAAATCAATTAATTTATTGAGTTTAGACTTTGAACTATTTTTGGCAATATATGACTCATTAGAAGTATTAAAATACTTCCCAAGAACAATCCCCAACGATAAGGTTGCACAAATAACAATGGGTAAATATATTTTATTGATGTTCATTTATTCTTCTAATAAAGGAATATGTTCTACCATCACTCCAGCTTTTAGCAAAAATTGAATTCCAGAATCGTCGCGATATCCTTTATGATACACTACTCTTTTTATACCAGATTGATGTATCAACTTACTGCATTCTTTACAGGGAGATAAAGTTATATATAGCGTAGCTCCTTCACAAGATTGTGTTGATCGAGCTACTTTTAAAATCGCATTCGCTTCGGCATGCAATACATCCCAACGCGTTAACCCTTCTTCATCCTCGCAACAGTTTTCAAAGCCAGATGGCGTTCCATTATATCCATCAGAGATAATCATTCGGTCCCGAACGATTATTGCACCTACTTGCTTGCGCTTACAATAAGACAAAAGTCCCCATTCTGTGGCAATTCGTAGGTAAGCCTTGTCGTATTTATTTAATTTTTTAGTTTCCATTTTTTTATCTTAACCAAATTTTATTTTCAATAATCATAGGCAATACCACTCCAATTATAAAAGCTGACATTACCAGAGTCCAATCCCTTTTTGAAAACCTAAAAATAGTTTGCATGATGTAGGACAAAATCAAAACAACAAAAACAACTACCAATTGAGCAGTCTCAATCCCTAATGCAAATTCCCCTAAAGGCAATAACTTAGAGGTTGCTGTCCCGCCAAGAATGGATTTAAAATAATTTGAGAACCCCAAGCCATGAACAATTCCGAAGAAAAGCACAATAAAGAAAATGAGGTTTATACTTTCTTTTTTATTTGATTTTCCAGCGGTAAAAAGATTAAATAATG
>CAWURM010000031.1:0-15081 GCA_963924965.1 uncultured Flavobacterium sp. | reverse complement strand
CTCCTTGCTAGAACTCCTGAAATGGCAAAACAACAAAAACTCGTAGATGTAGTTGCCTATGAAGATGTATACCATGACGCTATTAGAAAAGTATTAAAAGTAGCCAAAGATGAAGATTACAATAAAGTTACCCTCTCCGACTACACTAAAAAAATAACCACGACCTCCATAGTCACGGACACTCAAAATAGAATTGCTGTTATCTATGCTCAAGGCGAAATTCAAAGTGGGGAAGGCGATGTCAATACTATTGGCGAAGGCTCCATGCGACGTTCTTTACAAGAAGCTCGAAAAGATAAAAATATAAAAGCAATTGTATTGCGTATTGATAGCCCAGGTGGAAATGCATTGACTTCTGATTTAATCTGGAGAGAAGTCGAACTGACTAAAAAAGTAAAGCCAGTAGTCGTTTCTATGGGAAATTATGCTGCTTCTGGAGGTTATTACATTGCTTGCAATGCCAATACTATTTTTGCCGAAAAAAATACAATTACTGGATCAATTGGTGTATTTGGAATATTGCCTAATTTCAGTCAATTGACTAAAAAAATAGGAATCAATGTAGAGCAAGTGCGAACGCATGAAAACGCATCGCGTTATAGCCCATTTGTTCCATTAGACGAAAAATTCAAAGCAGTGACTCTTGAAGGTGTGGAACATATTTATCACACTTTTGTGACACATGTAGCTGAAGGCCGAAAAATGACTTTCGCGCAAGTTGATGCCATTGCACAAGGGAGAGTTTGGGCTGGATCCGAAGCTTTAAAAATAGGTTTAGTGGATAAAATTGGTGGATTGAATGATGCAATAAAAGAAGCCGCAAAACTAAGTAAAACTCAAAAATACGGCACTCAAAATTATCCCGAATACAAGAAAGATTTGAATGACTTATTAGCTGGTTTGCCATTTGCAGAATCAAAAACCAACTTTATAAAAGAAGAGATAGGCGAAGAAAACTATATCATAATGGAACAAGTTAAAAGATTTCAAGAGCAAAAAGGGGTTCAAGCCATGATGCCATTTGAAATTAAAATCAAATAATTCGCCTGCTTCCAATATCAAAATCCGTCTAGTTCATAAACCAGACGGATTTTTTTTATTCCTATACGCCGCAGAACCAATCTGCTACTTTAAAAAAAGATATAACTTATTATGAATATATTATAAATTTTCTAAGCCCGAATATCTTATTTTTGTAAATAAATTATGGCAACATTTTTGTACCGTTAATTAGAATCAAAAAGTAATCCTCATGATAAAGAAAATACTAAAAATCGTTGGAATCATCATCATTTTATTAGCAGCTTCTCTGTTTGCTATTCCCTATTTTTTCAAGGATCAGATAAAAGCTAAAATTACAGCTGCTATCAATGAAAAAGTAGATGCAAAAGTCTCTTTTGTAGATGCTGACTTGAGCTTGTTCAAAAATTTCCCTAATGCCAATGTTACAATTGATAGCTTACTGATTATTAACAAAGCACCATTTGAAGGAGATACTTTAATTGCTTTAGGAGAATTGAATTTAAAAATGTCTATCAAAGAGCTTTTCAAAGGAAAAAATGAAGCTATGAATATCGAAGGAATAAGTTCGAAAAATGGTTTTATAAACATCCTATTCAACAAAGAAGGGCTTGGAAACTATGATATTGCCCTTAAAGATCCTGCAAAAACCAATACTAAAAGCAGTCCCTTAGCGTTAAATATTCAAAATTATAAAATTGAAAACTTCCGATT
This sequence comes from uncultured Flavobacterium sp., assembly GCA_963924965.1. Lineage (GTDB taxonomy): Bacteria > Bacteroidota > Bacteroidia > Flavobacteriales > Flavobacteriaceae > Flavobacterium. The sequence goes on along the minus strand of CAWURM010000031.1, from coordinate 13,347 downwards.
TAAATATTTTGATGAAGCCTCTAAAATCAAAATGGTCATCGATAGTTTAAACCATGAAGGAACAGGTGATTTTGCTGCTCAAAAATTAGATTTGGTTACTATGTCCACTGCTAAAATTTCTCTAGACATGGATAAAGTCAATTACATGAACAAAGTCCCCGTAACTTTAGATGCTGTTCTGGGTATTGATTTAGACAAAAGCAAATATACTTTTAAAGAAAATAAAGCTTTAATTAATCAATTACCATTGGAATTTGATGGATACATCCAGCTAGTGGAAGCGGGTCAAGAATATGATTTGAAATTTAAAACCCCAACATCGTCCTTTAAAAATTTCTTGGGAATTATTCCTGCGGCTTACGCCGCGAGTTTAGATAATGTAAAAACAACTGGTGATTTTACAGTAGCGGGTTTTGCCAAAGGACTGTATTCAGATACTACTGTGCCTAAATTCAATGTTGACATTGCATCGAACAACGCTTCTTTTCAATATCCCAATTTACCGAAATCGGTCCAAAACATTATAATTGACACTAAAATTATCAATGAAACAGGGATTTTAAACGATACTTACATCAACTTGGATAAGCTATCTTTCCGAATAGACCAAGATGTTTTTAATGCTAAGGCCAATATTAAAAACATAACTCAAAATGCGATTGTTGATGCGTCACTTAAAGGAACTATCAATTTGGCTAATGTATCGCAAGCTTATCCCATCAAATTAGAAAAACCATTATCAGGAATTCTAAAAGCGGATGTGACCACTAAATTTGATATGCAATCGGTGGAGAAAAGCCAATATCAAAACATTAATAATGCGGGTACCATGAGTTTATCCGGTTTTGAATACGTGGACGAAAATGGCAAAACCATGAACATTAGCACTGCCTTAGTTCAATTCAACCCAAGCCAAGTAAACCTGAAACAATTTAACGCCACAACTGGAAAAAGTGATCTAGCCATAACTGGGATTTTAGAAAATTTCTACGGTTTTATATTTAAAAATCAAGAGTTAAAAGGAAATTTCAATTTGAATTCAAATCAATTGGCTGTAAGTGATTTTATGACCACTGAAACAAATTCAGGAACTGAAACTAAAAAAGCAGACGCCATGAAAATCCCTGCTTTCTTGAACTGTTCGCTTACCGCGAAAGCAAATACCGTAATCTATGATAACTTAACTCTAAAAGAGGTATCCGGAAAATTGATTGTAAAAGATGAAAAAATGACGATGGAAAACATCAAAACATCGATTTTTGGTGGAACGATTGGATTAAATGGTGCTGTTTCCACAAAAGGCAAAACACCAACTTTTGACATGAGCTTAGGCTTAAATCAAGTAGATATAGCGCAATCCTTCACCCAACTCGATATGTTAAAAAAAATCGCACCGATAGCCGGTATTATTAATGGAAAATTAAATTCGACTATTAAACTAAATGGAAATCTCACGGATTCTATGAGTCCTGATTTAAAAACATTGACCGGTGATTTATTAGGGCAATTGCTTTCCACTACGGTAAACTCAAGTAACTCGACTTTATTAACAGCAATAGGATCCAACTTGAAATTTATTGATGTTAGTAAAATCAATTTGAATGATTTGAAAGCAGCTATTACTTTTGAAAATGGAAAAGTAAATGTAAAACCATTCGACATTAAATACAAAGACATTAAAGCAACAATAGGCGGAACACATGGATTTGATCAAAGCATGAACTACAATTTAAAATTTGATGTTCCTGCCAAATATCTAGGTGCCGAAGCCAACGCGCTTATTGCCAGATTATCTCCCGCTGATGCTGCAAAAATGGAAAGTATTCCAATTAATGCACTTTTGACCGGGAATTTCACATCTCCAAAAATTACAACTGATATTAAAACAGCGGTTTCTAATTTGACCAATCAATTGGTTCAACAACAAAAAGAGCGATTGGTAAAACAAGGAACATCTGCTTTGACCGATTTGATCAATAAAAATAAAAAGCCTGGCGACACGACTACAACAGTTATTCCAACGACTAAAGAAGAAGTAAAACAAGAAATCAAAACAAAAGCTACGGAACAAGTAAAAACGAAAGCCAATGACTTATTGAATGGTCTTTTTAATAAAAAGAAAAAAGTAGTAGATACCACCAAAGTGAATTAATCACTCATTCAAATTAGAAATAAAAAGGGAATCTCAAATGAGATTCCCTTTTTCATTTTAAAAATTATACTGAAATTCGGACTACATACCCTTCTGAACTTCGAATATTAAAAACAGTTCCGTCTTCGAACAAAAGATACTGTCCCTTAATTCCGCTTAGCTTTCCTTGAAAACTAGGTGTTTTATCTAGACTCAAACTAGTCACTTTTGTAGGATATTCAAGCACGGGATAATGCATTTCATACAAATCGTTTTTATTCAAAAAGAAATATTCATGCACCTCCTCCGGGATTAAATTTTCTAACTTTAACCGTTCAGCAACTAAGTCAACGTGTTCCACATTATTGGTTAGCATTTTACGCCAATTGGTCTTATCAGCATAATGATTTTTAAGGGCAACCTCCGTAATTCCAGCTAAATAGCGATTTGGTACCTCAACAATTGAAATGGCTTCATTTGCTCCTTGATCAATCCATCTTGTAGGTACTTGTGTTTTTCTGGTCACTCCCACTTTTACTTCGCTAGACAAAGCTAAATAGACGATATGCGGCTGCAACTGCACTTTCTCTTCGTACGCCAGATCTCGATCTTCGATTCCAAGATGTGCGGTACTTAATTCTGGCTTCATAATCCAATCTCCTACTGAAGCACTGGAATAAAAACAATCATAACAACAACCTTGTCTAAATATCTTTTTCTTCTTTCCACAATTTAAACACTGAAAGCCCACAAAGTCAATGGCAATAGTAGTATCTAATAATTGATTTACGTTTAAAAAACTATCTTCAAAAACAAGATAGTATTGAATGGGATTTCCAAATTCAGTTTGCATTTTAGTCAGTACACCCTCGTATTGCATTAAGTTTCTCGTTTAAAGTTTGATGTTTGGCAAATTTTGCTATTTTTGGTAAAGTTATCATTCATTATGGAAAATTCATAACGCCAATTTTAAAAAATGCCATTAACTATAATCAATTCCTTTGCATCTTGGGTTTTAAAACAACGAATCCATCAGATAGAACTTTTCCTCAAATATCCAAATGAGGTTCAGGAGGAATTGCTTATGAACTTAATCCATTCCTCAAAAAATACTGTTTTGGGTAAAGATTATGACTTTGCTTCTATCAACTCTTATGCTACTTTTAGCGAAAGAGTGCCTGTTACCTGTTATGAAGATATTAATCCTCTAATCGAGCGAACCCGCAATGGCGAGCAAAATTTGTTTTGGGAAACTCCTATTAAATGGTTTGCAAAATCAAGCGGAACGACCAATGCAAAAAGCAAGTTTATCCCCGTTAGTAATGAAGCGTTAGAAGATTGCCACTATAAAGGAAGTAAAGATTTATTATGTTTGTATTTAAACAATAACGAAAACTCCGAATTATTTATAGGTAAAAGTCTTCGCCTTGGCGGTAGCTCCCAGATCTATGAAAACAACAGTACTTTTTTTGGAGATCTATCAGCCATTTTAATTGAAAACATGCCTATTTGGGCCGAGTTTAGTAGTACTCCAAGTAATAAGATTTCGCTGATGAGCGAATGGGAAACTAAAATTGCGGCTATTATAAACGAAACCAAAAAAGAAAACGTAACCAGTTTTGCAGGCGTTCCTTCCTGGATGTTGGTGCTCATGAATAAAATGCTTGAAGAAACCGGTAAAGGCAATCTTTTCGAAATTTGGCCTAGTTTAGAAGTGTATTTTCACGGAGGGGTAAATTTTGAACCTTACAGAGAACAATATCAAAATATCCTGCCTAAAAAAGATTTTAAATATTACGAAATATACAATGCCTCTGAAGGCTTTTTTGCCATTCAAGATTTAAATCATTCCAATGATTTACTACTGATGCTCGATTATGGAATTTTCTACGAATTTATTCCAATGGATACTTTTGGAACACCAAATCAAAAAGCCATACCTTTAGCTCAAGTCGAGTTATTTAAAAATTACGCCATAGTGATTACGACTAACTCTGGTTTATGGCGCTATTTGATAGGAGATACCGTTCGCTTCACCTCTTTAAACCCTTATCGCATAAGAGTGACCGGCCGCACAAAACATCATATCAATGTTTTTGGCGAGGAGTTAATGGTGGAAAATACGGACCAAGCAATTGCTAAAGCCTGTAAGATTACCCATGCTGAGCTGGTTGATTACACAGTGGCTCCAATATTTATGATTGATAAAGAAAAAGGAGCTCATGAATGGATGATTGAATTCAAGAAAAATCCGGAAGATATCGATCTTTTTCAAAAAGTATTAGATGAAACATTGCAATCTTTAAACTCTGATTACGAGGCTAAAAGACACAATAACATGACGTTAAATCCGTTAGTCATTAATGTCGCTCGTGAAAATTTATTTTATGAATGGTTGAAAGACCGAAATAAGTTAGGTGGCCAACATAAAATTCCAAGATTGTCCAATCAAAGAGATTATCTCGAACAATTGAAAGGAATGCAGGTTAAAATACTCTACTAAAAATGAAAAAGGCATTACTGCTATTGGTTAGCTTTCTTTTACTCACTTCTTGTGGACCGCACCGTATGCGATGCGGGGCAAGAGGAATCTGTAAAGCGCCTCATCACTTAAAATCGCTTATAAAGCAACAGCAAACTATTGTTTTTAAAGCAAACTAATTTTCATTTTCGTCAAAATTCACCATCCAGTGAATACCAAATTTATCCACAAACATTCCGAAATAAGCACCCCAAAAAGTATCGGCTATAGGCATAAAAGGATTTCCACCAGCAGATAATCCATGGAATAAATGATCTGCTTCTTTTCTACTCTCGGCATTAATAGAAAGGGACACATTACCTCCAAAAACAACTGTACCACTTGCGGCATTACTATCACTTCCCATTAATTCTGTTCCTTTTCCCATTGGCAATCTAATGTGCATGATTTTATTCGCATCTTCTTCAGAGAGCGGCGGCGTATTTTCACCTGAAGGCATATCTTTAAACTTTCCAACATAAGGGAACTCTCCCCCAAATACGGATTGATAAAATAAAAAAGCTTCTTCGCAATTGCCATTAAAAATCAAATAAGGATTAATTGTTGCCATGATTCTAATTTTTAAATTATTAAATTACTTAGTTTGGAAGTTTTTTAAAATCCATGTACAAAACATTCCAACGATGCCCATCTAGATCTGCAAAACCGCAACCATACATCCAACCTTGAATTTCAGTAGGTTTAGAAAAAACAGATCCTCCAGCTTCCACTACTTTTTGGGCCCATACATCCACTTCATCTCTACTTTCTGCATCGATAGAAATTAAGATTTCAGAACTTGATTTGGTATCTGTTATTTTATTCTGCAAAAAGGCACCAAACACAGCCTCTTCAAAAAGCATTACCACAAAGTTTTTATCTCCCACTATCATGCATGCGGATTGCGCTGTTTCATTTTCCTCATTAAAAGAAAATCCAATTTTGTCGAAAAATACTTTTGATTTCTTAACATCCTTAACCGGTAAATTAAGCCAAATTTGTTTTGTCATTTTGCTACGTATTACTCTGTTTTTAGCTCCAATTACCCATCGATTTTTGACAGTTCCCTAACCAAAATAATTCCCTAAAACCCTTCTTAAAGTTACAACTAATTTAAAATCAATCCTCTTACTCATCGAAATTTTAACAAAAAAAAGCCTTAATTCGATGTGAATTAAGGCTTTTTGTGATTTTTAGAAAAATAAATTACTCCATCATATCAATGTGCCGGTCGTGGTATCCCAAAAGATATAAAACACCGTCTAGACCTAAACTAGAGATTGATGTAGAAGCACTTTCTTTTACCGTAGGTTTGGCATGAAAAGCGATTCCCAGACCTGCTAAATTCAGCATTGGCAAATCATTGGCCCCGTCACCCACAGCAATCGTTTGATTGATGTGTATACCTTCTTTATCCGCTATCTGTTGTAGGTATTCGGCTTTCTTTTTACCGTCCACTATTTCGCCTATATATTTACCCGTTAATTTACCGTCAATTATTTCCAGTTCATTGGCGTGGACGTAATCAATCCCTAATTCTTTTTGTAAAAAATTTCCAAAATAAGTGAAACCTCCTGATAAAATTGCGGTTTTATATCCGTAATATTTCAAAGCTTTCATGAGGCGATGTGCCCCTTGTGTAATAGGTAAATTTTCGGCTACTTTTTGCAATACCTCTTCACTTAAACCTTCTAACAAAGCCATGCGTTGCTTGAAACTTTCGCTAAAATCAATTTCACCATTCATCGCTGATTCAGTAATGGCTCTCACTTGCTCTCCTACTCCTGCAAGATCGGCAAGCTCATCTATCACCTCTGTTTGAATTAAAGTCGAATCCATATCAAAACAAACCAATCGACGATTTCTTCTGTACATATTATCCTCCTGAAAAGAAATATCGACATCTAATGTTCTGGAAATTTCCATGAAACTAGCAGTCATTAACGTTTTATCTACAATATTTCCGGTAACAGACAATTGCACACAAGAACGAGGAAATTGTTCTTTTTCTACAACTGAAACCCGACCTGTCAATCGTTTGATTGCATCAATATTTAAATTTTGATCGGACATGATTTTGGTCACCGCTGCTAATTGCACCGCTGTCAAGGTCTCTCCCAAAATATTGATGATATAGCGTTGCTTGCGTTGTGCTTTAACCCAAATCTCATAATCAGGAATCGTAATCGGAATAAATTTTACTTTAATTCCTAGCTCGTAGGCTTTAAACAATAAATCCTTTAAAACAGGTGCTGAAGAAGAACCCGATTGTATTTCGAATAAAATCCCTAAGGAAAGTGTATCGTGAATATCCGCTTGACCAATATCTAAAACAATAGCATCATAGGTTGCTAATATCGAAGTTAAACCAGCGGTTACACCCGGTTTATCTTGACCAGAAACTTTTAATAAAATAATTTCTTTATCTTCTGTTACCATTTTTGATTAAATATTGATTAACGCAAACAAAAATCGGCAATCTAATTATGATATAAAAAGAATATGGTTTGTTTTTTCAAACAATAACAAATAGTGTAAAATAGCTATAAAAAAACCTGCTCAAATCAATGAACAGGTTATAATTTTTGAGAAAAATGCAATCTTTATGAAGCCATTTCCAAACGTTTTAATAAATTTCGATTTAAGGTTTCCTTAGCATAATCTACGTCTATTTCTAATATTTTATCATCCGAACTTGGCAATTCATACATCGCATCCGTTAGGATCGCTTCACATAAAGAACGCAAACCACGAGCTCCTAATTTATACTCTAAAGCTTTATCCACAATGAAATCTAAAGCTTCATCAGTAATACTGAAATCCACTTCATCCATCAAAAATAATTTTTGATATTGTTTGATTAAAGCATTTTTAGGTTGTGTTAATATGGCACGCAATGTTTCTCTATCTAAAGGATCCATGTGTGTCAATACCGGTAAACGACCAATAATTTCTGGAATTAATCCAAAATCTTTGATGTCTTTAGGAATAATATATTGCAGTAAATTATCTTTATCAATATTGTCCACATTTTTTGAAGTTGAATATCCCACTGCCTGACGATTCAAACGTTTCGAAATAATTCTTTCGATTCCATCAAAAGCACCACCAGCAATAAACAAAATATTTTGCGTATTTACTTCAACAAATTTTTGGTCTGGATGTTTACGTCCTCCTTTTGGTGGTACATTAACAACCGTTCCTTCTAGTAATTTCAACAAAGCTTGTTGCACTCCTTCACCTGAAACGTCACGTGTAATGGATGGATTATCACTCTTACGAGCAATTTTATCAATTTCATCAATAAATACAATTCCGCGTTCCGCTTTGGCCACATCATAATCCGCAGCTTGCAAAAGACGCGTTAAGATACTCTCAACATCCTCACCCACATAACCTGCTTCTGTAAGTACTGTTGCATCTACAATAGCCAACGGAACATCAAGCATTTTTGCAATGGTTTTTGCTACTAATGTTTTACCAGTTCCAGTTTGTCCTACCATGATGATATTACTTTTTTCAATCTCTACCTCATCGTCTTGTTGCTGCTGCATTAAACGTTTGTAGTGATTGTAAACCGCCACCGACATTACTTTTTTAGTTTGGTCTTGTCCAATAACGTATTGGTCTAAGAACGCTCTAATCTCTTTTGGTTTCTTTAAAATAAGATCCCCAGCTAATTTTGAACTTCCGCTTGACTTTATTTCTTCTAATACAATTCCGTGTGCTTGCTCGATACATTTATCACAGATATGCGCATCTATACCAGCTATTAATAGTTGGGTTTCTGGTTTTTTCCTTCCACAAAATGAGCATTCTAATTTTTCTTTCGCCATCTTTTTTGTTTCAAGTTTAAAGTTTCAAGTTTAAAGTTTTATGTTTCCATAATAACTTTAAACTTGAAACCTGAAACTAATTTAACTCCTTCTTAAAACTTCATCGATCATTCCGTATTCTTTTGCTTCATCAGCGATCATCCAATAGTCACGCTCACTGTCATTGTGTACTTTTTCAAAAGTTTGTCCTGAATGGTGTGAAATGATTTTATACAATTCGTCTTTCAGTTTCAACATTTCTCTCAAGTTGATTTCCATATCAGTAGCCACACCTTGTGCTCCTCCTGATGGTTGGTGAATCATTACTCTTGAATGTGGCAATGCCGAACGTTTTCCTTCAGCACCTGCACACAATAAAACCGCTCCCATTGAAGCCGCCATACCGGTACAAATAGTCGCTACATCCGGTTTAATGTATTGCATCGTGTCATAAATTCCTAAACCTGCATAAACACTTCCACCGGGAGAGTTTAAGTAAATTTGGATGTCTTTTGAAGCATCAGCACTTTCTAAAAACAATAATTGTGCTTGTACGATATTAGCTATTTGATCATCAATTCCTGTACCTAGAAAAATAATTCTGTCCATCATCAGTCTCGAAAAAACGTCTAATTGAGAGATGTTCAACTGGCGTTCTTCAATGATATAAGGAGTCATATTTGTAGGATTCATTGCCGCTACGATCTTATCGTAATACATGGCATTTACTCCTTGGTGCTTTGTAGCAAATTTTTTAAATTCTTTACCGTAGTTCATTCTTTTTTAGTTTAAGGTTTAAAATTTAAAGTTTAAGTGTGTTCGAAATGGAACCTTAAACATTTAAAAATAAAGAGCGTCAGAAAAAAATTTCTGACGCTCAAATATAACTATTTTTTATTGTTTTCTAACTCTAATCAAATCATAAAGTTTTAATAATCTCATGCACCATTGGGCTTTTGACCTTTAACTTCATGCTGACATTAGCTTATTTATTCTCCGTAAGACGCAGCAATAAATTCATCGTAAGTAACCTCTTTAGTAGTTGGTTGTGCTTTTTCTTTAAACAATTCCAATAATTTTTCAGCTACAACTTGATCAGAAAGTCTTTTTACTTCATCCTGGTTAGACAAAACTCTTGCTACAATTCCTTGAACTTCTTCGTCAGTAGGATTTGTTTGTCCAAACTGTGCCATTTGTTGACGGATGTTTTTTGTAGTAAATGTTTTCAAATCTTCAAAAGTGATTTTAATGTCAGACTGAGCCATAGCTCTACCTTCGATCAATTGAAAACGCAATCCTTTCTCAGAACGCGCATATTCAACTTCCGCTTCTTCAGGAGATAATTTTTTCTCGCCTACCGTTTGCAACCATTTTTTAAGGAATTCAGCTGGTAAATCGAATTTTGTGTTTTCGATTAAAAACTCTGTAACATCCCCTAATAATTTTTGATCTGCTTGTTGTGCAAATTGCGCCTCAGCATCTTCTTTTATTTTTGCTTTCAATTCGTCAAGTGAAGCTACAGTTCCAGCACCAAACAATTTGTCAAACAATTCTTGGTTCAATTCAGCAAGTTCCGCTGTGTTGATTGCTTCGATAGTGAAGTTTACATCAGCGTCAAGACCATGAACATCATCATGAGCTACTTTCATTACGTCCATCAATTGGTGGTCGTCTTCAAATAAATCTTTTGTATTTACAGTAACAACGTCACCTACTTTCTTACCAATGAATAAATCAAAAGTCGCTTTATCTTTAAAAAGATCAGCAGCAATTGTTGTTGCGTTATTAATTCCTTTTTCTTCGTTAGAGAACGTTCCAGTAACATCGGAGTTAGCAGCAACAACCTCTTGAGGAATAGCAGTCCCAAATTGCTTTTGGATACGAGCCACTTGACCATCAATTAATTTATCATCAGCAGTAACTACATATTTAACGATATCGTTTTTAGCATCTAAATCCAAAGTGAAGTTAGGAACCAAACCAATTTCATATTCAAAAACTAATTCCTCAGCACTCCAATCAAAGTTTTCGTTTACTTTAGGAAGTGGAGTTCCTAGAAGGTTTAATCTTTCTGATTGAACAAAACGCTCTAAAGCCAAGTCCACCACTTTTTTAACTTCTTCTTCTTTTATCGCTTTACCGTATTGTTTTTCAACAAGATCTTTAGGCACAGCTCCTTTTCTAAATCCTTTAACAGTTGCCAAAGGCATTTTTTCGTTTATTCTTTTGGCTACTTGACCTTTGTAATCCATGTGCACAACTGTCATTACAATCGTTTCATTTACAGCGTCTATTGCTACTCTTTTGATATCCATCTTCTTCTTTAATTTACATTATAAATTCGGAATGCAAAATTATAAAATTTTTGCAAGCCAACCAAGCTTTTTTACCCTTGAAACAGAAGCTTTAAAACAGGGAGCAATTTTTACTCATTTTAAGCTATAAAAGAGATGAACAATCATTTAATTTGGGCGTGCCCCTCCCCTAAAAAGTACGGGTCAGGCTGTTCGTTCTCGCTTTTATTGTTTCGCCCTACGGGCTACCACAATAAAGAGCTCCACTGCCATCCTTCACGCGAACTAGAAAATTCAACCAAATAAATACAATTATAAGTAAGTTAAATAGTATATATTTGATTTTGGAATTACAAGCTCTATTTCAATTTTACTATTCCATTGAAACAAACTTTGCTTTATGCGAAAATCATTTCTCACTATACTTATATTAGCTAGCCTTACTTGTCAAGGACAAAGCATACAATCCTATCTTAATTATGGAAAAACAACAGATTTCCGTTCCATAAAGTTAGTATTGGAATCCACTACTCAAATCACTTTCTACAATGCAAATAATATTGAAAAAAAGAAAGAAATCACATCGTATAATGATCATAATAATTCTGTAGTCGAACTTAGATATAATGAAGACATAACTTTAAAACAGAGATTAATTAGAACATATGATAGTACTGGAGTTCGATGCTTAGTTACAACATTTGAAAATTGGCATCCCATATTAGGACATAGGGTAGAAACCACCTTTAACGCATATGATGCCAAAGGAATTCTTAATACAATTACCGAAAAAGGTCCAAGGAACAATATTATCCGTCAAACAAAAATTATTAATAATGAAAAAGGGAATCCCATAGAACTTACTATGTATTTCGAAAATCAAATTCAAGGAAAAGAAATTGCTTCCTATAATTATGAGAAAAATGAAGTAACCATTTCCTACTTTAACTCTTATAATGAAATCATTAATACACAAACAGTAACAATTGAGCCAAATAAAAGTCAAGAAGGAGATATTGTTAATGAAAATGGAGATATAATTAAATCTAAAAACTACCAAAAGGAAATCAAATATGACAAATATGGCAACTGGATTAAAGAAGTTTATTCCGTAATCAAAAATGGCAAAAAAATAAAAAAGTCCGAAAGTACAAGATCTATAAAATATAGAAAATAAAAAGTTGGGATATTACAAATCCATAATCCAATTCCTGAACAATAAAAAGAAAACGAGCATAATACGATGCTCTTGAGCCACTCAAAACTATCCTGAATTAACCTATAAAAACCATGACTATAAAATTTAAATTTTTAAGTATTTTACTTGTATCATTAATCGCCATTACTAGTTATTCACAAACTAGACCAGACAATTTTGATTATGGGCATGTAAAAAACAACAAATATGTCAATTCATTTTTTAATTGTGAGTTAACCATCCCAACCGATTGGATTGTTCAATCCAAAGAACAGATTGAAACTATCTCCAACAAAGGAAAAGAATTAATTGCTGGCGATGATGCTAACATGAAAGCAATGATTAAATCATCCCAAGTCAACAGTGCAAACCTTTTATCGGTTTTTCAATATGAACGTGGCGCTCCCGTTCACTATAATTCAAATATTTCAATAGTAGCCGAGAATGTTAAATCTTTACCCGGAATTAAAAGCGGAAGTGATTATTTATTTCAAGTAAAAAAAATGCTAGGCCTCTCCAAAATTAAATTTGACTCTATAGCTCCTGATTTTAAAAAAGAAACCATCAACAACACGGTATTTTATAAAATGGATACTGGAATTACTATAATGGGAATCAACATTAAGCAGTCGTATTACTCGACTATAGTAAATGGGTTTAGCTTTAGTATTGTTATGTCTTACACTGATGAGGAGCAAAAGAATATATTATTAGAATCAATTAATTCGTTACAATTTAAAAAATAAATTCCCTTCCTGTTGAGTATATCCCGCTAGGGAACACTTGGGAAAAATAGCACCAATAAATTTTAATTGCGAACACCATTGGGAGGCTCGCGGGAGGTCTATTAAAAAATTTACAATTACCTAGTGTACGAATTGTATCTTTGAACCGTAAATCGAATCAAATAAATTGACAAAACATTTAAAATACCTTCTTTCTCTCTTTCTAGCTTTTGGCTTGATGGTGAATGATGGTGTTTTAGAATTTCGATCCAATCCAGCTGAATATTACCAATTCTCGAACGCAATTGTAAGTAATGAATGGAAAACGAGCCGTTCTAAACTATACGTTTTCAATTCAGTAAACGCAATAAAAATAGCGATTTCGATTCATTTTACATATCTGCAGTTTGCAGCTAGTTACAGCTTTTCGATTCCTGTTTTATTTAAGTTAAGGACACAACTGTATCAAACATTACGTTCATTTATTCTCCAACACCTCTTTTTAAACGAGAAGATTTTTACTACCAGTTCCATTAACAGTTTATACATCGCTTAGAAATTTTCTACGCTTTTATGCCGTACCACGCGCATAACTAATGATACCTAATATCTCAATCATTTATCATTTACACCATGTATAAGCAAAATAACAAAATCCGTTTT
>CAWURM010000030.1:0-5461 GCA_963924965.1 uncultured Flavobacterium sp. | reverse complement strand
AGAAGCCTTGAAGCCAACTATTTCAAATTCTTCTGAAATCAATTTGGAGCCTGTTTTAAAAGCCGCACCTGTCGAGCCAAAAGCAACAGAAGAATTGGTGATTGATAACTTTGTAGTAGAAACAGCACCCGAAGAAGATTTAATTGAGGAAAATTTAGCCTCAAGATTGGTTTCTGACTTTGGATTATTTGATCCTACTTTGGATTTATCCAATTACAAATATCCAACCATCGATTTATTAAAAGAATATTCAACTGGAGGAATTACAATCAACCAAGAAGAATTAGAAGAAAATAAAAACCGAATTGTAGATACGCTTCGCAATTATAAAATTGAGATTGCTCAAATTAAAGCGACCGTAGGCCCCTCAGTAACTTTATATGAAATTGTTCCCGAAGCCGGAATTCGAATTTCGAAAATTAAGAACCTAGAAGATGATATTGCTTTATCACTTTCGGCATTAGGAATTCGTATCATTGCTCCTATTCCTGGAAAAGGAACCATTGGTATTGAAGTTCCAAATAAGAATCCTACGATGGTTTCTATGAAAAGTGTCATTGGCTCAGCCAAATTTCAAGAAGCCGAAATGGAATTGCCTATTGCTTTAGGAAAAACAATTTCTAACGAAACATTTGTTGTCGATTTAGCCAAAATGCCTCACTTATTGATGGCAGGTGCTACAGGACAAGGAAAATCTGTTGGATTGAATGCGGTCCTTACTTCTTTATTATACAAAAAACATCCGGCCGAAGTTAAATTTGTATTGGTTGACCCTAAAAAAGTAGAGCTTACTTTATTTAATAAAATTGAAAGACATTATCTCGCAAAACTACCTGATACAGACGATGCCATCATTACCGATAACGCTAAAGTAGTCAATACTTTGAATTCGTTATGTGTGGAAATGGACAACCGTTATTCTTTGTTAAAAGATGCGATGGTACGTAACATTAAAGAATACAATGACAAGTTCAAGGCCAGAAAATTAAATCCTGAAAACGGACATCGTTTTTTACCTTACATCGTATTGGTAGTGGATGAATTTGGCGATTTGATCATGACAGCCGGTAAAGAAGTAGAAGTTCCTATTGCTCGATTGGCTCAATTAGCTCGTGCCATTGGAATTCACTTGATTATTGCCACTCAAAGACCATCTGTCAATGTAATTACAGGTTTAATCAAAGCCAACTTCCCTGCGAGAATCGCTTTTAGAGTAACTTCAAAAATTGATTCTAGAACAATTCTAGATACACAAGGAGCAGATCAATTGATAGGACGTGGAGATATGCTCTATACAAATGGTAACGATGTGGTGCGCGTGCAATGTGCTTTTATAGACACACCTGAAGTAGAAAAAAATAACCGATTTTATAGGTTCACAAAAGGCATATGCTACGGCTTATTTACTTCCGGAATTCGTGGGAGAAGAAAGTGGCATTAATCTTGATGTAGATATCTCCGAAAGAGATACTTTGTTTAGAGAAGCAGCCGAAATTATTGTGAATGCACAACAAGGTTCCGCATCATTGTTACAAAGAAAACTTAAATTGGGTTACAACAGAGCCGGCCGATTAATTGATCAACTCGAAGCAGCAGGAATTGTAGGTCCATTTGAAGGAAGTAAAGCACGCAGTGTTAACATTCTCGATATGAGTTCTCTCGATCAATTTTTTAACAATGAACAAAACAATTAAAATTATGAAAACATTTATTCAAATTGCATTTATTTTTCTTTTTAGCTTTTCGATCCAAGCACAAGATAAAAAGGCGAAAGCCCTATTAGACCAAGTGACTTCAAAAGTAAAAAGTTATGATAATATTGTAATTGACTTTAAATATTCTTTAAATAACGCCAAAGAAAACATCAATCAAGACAGTAAAGGAAATGTAACCATGAAAAACAACCAATATGTGTTGAATTTTATGGGAATCACGAAAATCTTTGATGGAAGAAAAACATATACAATAGTTCCTGAAGATGAAGAAATTACGATTTCAAACGTTAATGAAAATGACGACAATGCCATCACCCCATCAAAAATGCTTACCTTTTTTAATAGTGGTTACAGATATTCAATGGATGCATTACAAGATATCAGAGGTAGAAAAATTCAATACATCAAATTGATCCCTACGAACGCCAGAGATCAAAGAAAAGAAATCCTATTGGGGATTGATGTACAAACTAAACACATCTACAATTTGATTGAAATGGGTAAAAAAGGAACAAAAACTACATTAACCGTTAATTCTTTTAAAACCAACCAACCTTTGTCAAAAAATCAATTTATCTTTGCCGAAAGTAAATATCCAAATTACTACATCAATAAATTAGATTAGATTATTAGGTGAAAATTCTTGACAAATACTTATTAAAAACATTCTTGATTACATTTGCTACGGTATTTGTAATCTTGTTTTTTATATTCATACTACAAACGGTTTGGCTATTCATAGCTGAGCTAGCTGGTAAGGATTTAGACTTCGCGTTAATTATAAAATTTCTTTTATTCTCGATGCCCCGCATCATACCCTTGGTATTGCCACTTTCTATTTTATTAGCTTCTATAATGACTTTTGGTAATTTGGCTGAGAACTATGAGTTTGCAGCTATGAAATCATCTGGAATTTCACTGCAAAGAGCCATGAGAGGCCTCACCATATTTATTTTATTACTTAGTGTGGTAGCGTTTTTTTTCGCTAACAATGTGATTCCTTTTGCTGAATATAAGTTTATCAATTTCAGAAAAAATATCGCTCAAGTAAAGCCCGCTATGGCGATTACTGAAGGGCAATTTAGTGATGTAGGTTTTTACAACATCAAAGTCAATAAAAAATCAGGTAAAGACGGAAATACGTTGACCGGAATTACGATTCATAAAAAGACGAACATTGGTGAAGGCGGAAAAACAGTGATAAAAGCTAAAAATGGGGAATTAATCAGTAGTGAGCAATCAAGTATATTACAACTGGTTATGCGCGATGGGAATTACTATGAAGATTTAATTCCAAAAAAATACGAAGACCGAAGCAAATTGCCTTTTGCTAAAAGCGAATTTAAAAAATACACCATCAATATCGATTTGTCACAATTGAACAAAGTGGATGTTGATGAAAACAACATCGCTAACACTAATACGATGTTGACTTTAAATGAATTGAGTTATACGCTAGATTCATTGAAAAAAAATTACAAATCGGAAATTGTATCTTATTCAGAGAATATCAATTTAAGGACTGGAATTACCACCAATCCCATCTCAGTAGAGCGGGTTGATTCTATCCCTAAAAAAACACCTGACAATTTATTATCCTATTTTACTAATGAGCAAAAATCAGAGATTTTAAAAATTGCCAGCAGCAATCTCGTAAGTATCAACTATTCTATTGATGCCACTAAAGTCAATTTAGAAAACAAACAAAAAAATATCAACAATCATTTACTAGCGTTCTACGATAAGTTTGTCATTGCCTATGCGTGTTTGATGATGTTCTTTATTGGTGCCCCACTAGGCGCTATCATTAGAAAAGGAGGCCTTGGACTTCCTATTATCTTTGCCGTATTAATATTTATATCCTTTCATTTTATAAACACTTTTGGAAAAAGAATTGCTCAAGAAAACGGAATGTCGCCTTTCATGGGCGCGTGGATGTCTTCTTTTATCCTTACACCATTAGCTATATTATTAACGTATAGAGCTACAAATGATATTGGCTTAATCAATATGGATGTGCTACTATCTCCGTTTCAAAAATTATTTCAAAAAATATTTCCCTCAAAAAAATAAAACCAATCATGGTCGAAAGTAAAATACAACTCAACACAATTGAAGAAGCAATAGAAGATATCCGTCAAGGAAAAATTATTATTGTAGTTGATGATGAAGACAGAGAAAACGAAGGCGATTTCTTGGCTGCAGCCGAAAAGGTAACACCTGAAATGATTAATTTCATGGCAACTCACGGACGCGGATTAATATGCGCTCCCTTAACAGAAAGCCGTTGTAAAGAATTAGGATTGCATGTGATGGTTACCAATAATACAGATCCTATGGAAACAGCCTTTACGGTATCTGTAGATTTAAGAGGAAACGGAGTCACCACAGGAATATCAGCTGCAGATCGAGCTAAAACCATTTTATCTCTTGTAGACCCTGCGACAAAACCACATGACTTAGCAAGACCAGGACATATATTCCCTTTAATTGCCAAACAAGGTGGTGTTTTAAGAAGAACCGGTCATACGGAAGCCGCTATTGATTTTGCACGTTTAGCGGGATTTAAATCAGCTGGAGTAATTGTGGAGATTATGAATGAAGATGGATCTATGGCTCGCTTACCTCAATTAGTAAAGGTAGCGAAGAAATTCGATTTAAAATTAGTTTCAATCGAAGCATTGGTAGCGTATAGAATGCAGCACGATAGTCTAATTATAAAGAAAGACGATTTCGAAATCCAAACTCGTTTTGGTTCTTTTCGTTTAAGAGCCTACCAGCAAACTACTAATAAGCAAATTCACATTGCCTTGACCAAAGGCACTTGGAATCTTGGAGAACCAATATTGACCAGAATCAACTCTTCCCAGGTTAATAATGATTTATTAGGTACTTTAACCAACAATGCAGACAAGCAATTGGACGATATGTTTAAGAAAATCAACGAGGAAGGAAAAGGTGCTGTAATATTCGTAAATCAAGACATGCAATCGGTTAATTTATTGAACCGTATTGCAGAATTGAAATTATTACAAGCCGATGGTGAAATGAAAGCACCAAAAATCAAGATTGATAGTAAAGATTTTGGAATTGGAGCCCAAATTTTGCATGATATAGACATTTCTAAGATTCGATTAGTATCGAATACGGAGCAAGGAAAACGAGTAGGAATGATAGGTTACGGCCTTGAAATCACAGAATACGTGAGCTACTAGAACTATTTTTAAAACTTTTTAATAGTATTTTAATCTCTAATAGTTAGAGAATGAAACAATTAAAAAATAAATTTGAAAATAGTCTGTTTTTTTATTAAAATAGGCTTAAAAAACCAAAAAAGCATCTTATATTTGCACTCGCAATCAGCAAATGATGGCACAGACTGGAGAAATGGCAGAGCGGTCGAATGCGGCAGTCTTGAAAACTGTTGACTGTAACAGGTCCGGGGGTTCGAATCCCTCTTTCTCCGCAAAAGAAACCCGAAACGAAAGTTTCGGGTTTTTTGTTTTTAAGATTATGACAAAAGCTTGCTTTTGAGAATAAGATTAAAAATAAAAAACGTACTCAAAATTTATTTTGAGTAGGGTTCATTTTGTAGGTCTCCCCTTTTGGGATCATGAAATAATCCCTCTTTCTCCGCAAAAAAAACCCGAAACGAAAGTTTCGGGTTTTTTGTTTTTAAGATTATACCAAAAGCTTGCTTTTGAGAATAAGTTTAAAAACAAAAAACGGACCCAAAATTTATTTTG
>CAWURM010000029.1:0-11351 GCA_963924965.1 uncultured Flavobacterium sp. | reverse complement strand
TTAAGTTCCATTTTTTAATTTTGTGTGTCTACAAATATAGAAAATTGGTATTAAAATCCTCTATATCATGAAAAAAGAAAACCCGATAAATAATTAAGTTTATCGGGTTTGTTATTTATTCCTTCTATTAGTTAAAAGTCTCTATTGATATCAAATGCTTCAAGATATTCTGCTACTCTTTTAACAAAACTACCTCCTAATGCTCCATCTACCACACGGTGATCATAACTGTGTGACAAGAACATTTTTTGACGGATTCCTATAAAATCACCTTCGGGAGTTTCAATAACTGCAGGCATTTTTCTAATAGCACCAAGCGCTAAAATCCCTACTTGTGGTTGATTTAATATAGGTGTTCCAAAAACACTTCCAAAAGTCCCAACATTCGTTACTGTATAGGTTCCTCCTTGCGTATCATCTGGTTTTAGTTTGCCTGCTTTTGCGCGTCCACCTAAATCGTTAACCGCTTTTGCCATTCCTACTAGATTCAATTGATCTGCATTTTTAATAACAGGCACAATTAAATTTCCGTTTGGCAAAGAAGCGGCCATTCCTAGGTTAATATTTTTCTTTTTGATGATGAAATCTCCATCGACTGAAATATTCATTCCTGGAAAATCTTTAAGCGCTTTTGCTACCGCTTCCATAAAGATTGGCGTGTAGGTCAATTTCTCTCCTTCTCTTTTCTCGAAAGCTACTTTATTTTTCTCTCTCCATTTTACGATGTTGGTTACATCGACTTCAATAAAGGATTGCACGTGAGCTGATGTTTGCACAGAAGCTACCATATACCCCGCAATCAACTTTCGCATTCTATCCATCTCTACAATTTCATCACCACCACTAACCGAAACTGGAGCCGCTTTTTGAGCAACCGCAACCGGAGCTTGAGCCAGAACCGGAGTTTCAGACGTTTTTGCAGGAGCAACAGCAGACTGATTTTGTTTGTTTTTAATGTATTCTAAAATATCACTTTTAGTAACTCTTCCCTCTTTTCCTGTACCAGCAATCATTTCTAATTCTGCTACAGAAACACCTTCTTCTTTAGCAATATTCTTCACTAAGGGCGAAAAGAATTTATCTGAGTCCGAAAAATCAGGCGCAGCAACACTTTCTTTTGCAGCATCTATCGTTTTTTCTACTTCAGCAACAGCGATTGGTACTACTTCTTCCGCAGCTATAGGAGCACTATCACCACCTTCGGTTTCAATAATAGCAATGGTTTGTCCTACTTGAACTAAATCGTCTTTTCCAAACAATTTTTCAATTAGAATACCTGAAACCTCACTTGGCACTTCACTGTCTACTTTATCAGTAGCAATTTCGAGTACTGCCTCATCAGCTTCGATTGCATCACCTACTTCTTTCAACCAATTTGTAATGGTTGCTTCTGCTACGCTTTCTCCCATTTTAGGAAGTTTCAATTCAAATCTTGCCATATTCTTAACCTAAAAGGTGATTTTGTTTTACAGTTTGCGAAATTACTAAATATTTTATATATAAATTACAGTAAGTGTAATTTTTCATTAAAATTTAATAATCTCACCTCTTTCTTTATTATTCTTGCTTCCTATTAAAAAATTAGTCTTTTTAGGAAGAATTTTAAAGGTAAGTTGTTTATTTCTTGAAGATTCAAAAATAGCTATACATTCCTTAAAAGTTATAAAATTAGTATCTAGAATAATTTCCGTCGCTTTAGTTGATCCAAAGGAAGACGAAATTACCATTTTTTCTGTTTTCAAATTGTGAAATGTTACTTTTTTTTGCAAAACAGCAATCAATTTATTCACTAATTCTCCATTTGAAGAATAGAGTTGATACCATTTTGGAGCTTTTTTAATTATGGATTGCCCTTGCACCCTTTTTGCGAAAGAAAACAGATACACCCCCAGCTTCATGAACAGCGTAAACCATGGAACAACTTTAAAATGTTTTTTGTAAAAAAACTGCATGGCTTCCTGAAAATGTTTCATATACATTCCGTCTTTTATAGTACTTTCTCCTTTGTAATGAATGATGGCCGTATCATGAAAATAAAAATTAAACGCACCACTTTTCAACACTCTATAAGACAAGTCAATATCATCGGAGTACATAAAACAATCTTCGTCAAAACCTTTAAGTTTTTGGTACAAATCTCTTTTCATAAACATAAAGGCACCCACCAATATATCCACTTTTCCTGTTTCATTTATAGACAAATGCTGCGCATAATATTTTCCCAATCGTTTCGATTGTGGAAAGATTTTATACAAACCCGCTATTTTAGTAAATGCTACCCAAGGTGTTGGGACGCCCCGTTTGCTTTCGGGTAAAAAATTCCCAGAACCATCGATTAGTTTACAACCTACTATCCCAAGATTTTTTTGCCTTTCGGCGAAAGCTAAAATTTTAACAAAAGTATCTTCAGCAACTACTGTATCTGGATTAAGAATACAAATATAATCACCTTTGGCCTGTTCAACGCCAATATTATTGCCTTTTGGAAAACCTACATTTTCTGTATTCTGAATGAGCTTAATGCTGGGAAAACGCGTCTGCATCATCTCGCGACTACCGTCATTTGAATTATTATCAACTATAATAATTTCACTTTCTATAGTTGAAAGCGCACTTTGCACACTTAAAACACAGAGTTCTAAAAAATAGCGAACATTATAATTGAGAATGATAACCGATAATTGCATGAATCAAAGATATAAGTAATGATGCAAAGACACAACCATTGCTAATGAAAAAGATTTTTTCAAACCTAGTCGCAATAGCCCACAAAACCTTTAAGAGGAACGAACGAATATAAAAGGAAGAGCGACAACTGTTCCCACGAATAAAACCAAATGATTCGTGCGCGAGTATTGACATTATGTGTCAGAAATAGTTACTTTTGAAAATATGAAAACGGCACTTCTCCTCTTTTTAGTTTTTACCACCTCAACCTATGCTCAAATTTCAGGTTGCACCGATCCTCTTTCTAAAAACTACAATCCAGTAGCCACCATAAATGATGGCAGTTGCCAGTATCGTTCTGCTAAGATAAAACCCACTTATTCCGTTTCTATTCCTGAAATCCTAAATGAAAGCTCTGGCATAACCTCGAGTGATTCGCTTTTATGGACCTTTAATGATGATACTGATACTACTCTTTACGGCCTAGATACTACTGGAAATATTCGTAAAAAAATCAATTTACAAAACATTCACAATACAGATTGGGAAGAAATATCACAAGACAGCTCCTATTTTTATATAGGGGATTTTGGAAATAATGTAGCTGGAAACCGAAAGGACTTACATATAGTAAGGATCGAAAAAAAATCCTTTGAAACCATCCATCAAAAAATAGATACAATTTCATTTTCGTATTCCAATCAATCTGATTTTACTGCCTTAAAACCCAATACAACCAATTTTGACTGTGAAGCTTTTATTGTTACAAGTGATAGCATCTATTTGTTTACCAAACAATGGAGAAATCAAAATACCCGTGTTTATACCTTACCAAAAACTCCTGGAAATCATATTGCTCGACACAAAGAAACCTTTAAGATAAAAGGATTGATAACCGGAGCAACCTATTTTCCACAACATAATGGAATGGTGTTGTGTGGTTACAGCAAAACTTTACGTCCGTTTATTTATCTACTATACGATTATGGAAAATCTAGTTTTTTGGATGGGAATAAGAGACTTATAAAACTCCGACTTCCTTTTCATCAAATTGAAGGAATTGCTAGTCCTGATGGTTTGCACTATTATCTAACCAACGAACATTTTTCTAAAAAACCATTTATCAATTCACCTCAAAAACTGCATCAATTCGATTTAAGTCCGTATTTATCACTTTTTCTAAATAAATAATTCTACTGTAAAACTTAGAATACGTTAAACAATTCGTAAATCGACATTTAAAAGTTTACTTTTGCAAAAAATTTAGACTTGTGAATTACCTTTCTGTAGAAAATATCTCGAAATCATTTGGTGAAAGAACCTTATTTGACAACATTTCGTTTGGAATAAATAAAGACCAAAAAATCGCTTTTATTGCTAAAAATGGCTCTGGAAAAACAACTATAATGAGTATTATCAACGGCTTAGAAGAGTCGGATACTGGTCAAGTTGTTTTAAGAAAAGGGATTAAAATGGCCTTTTTGTCGCAAAATAATAATTTGCAAGACGAACTAACGATTGAAGAAAGTATTTTCGCATCGGATAATGAGACTTTGAAAGTAATTGAAGCGTATGAAAAAGCATTAGAAAACCCAGAAGACGAGGAAGCGTATCAAAAAGCGTTTGACGGAATGGATCAGCACAATGCTTGGGATTTTGAGACTCAGTACAAGCAAATTTTGTTCAAACTGAAGCTTGAAAATTTCAAACTGAAAGTTAAAAATCTTTCTGGTGGACAGAAAAAAAGATTATCGCTTGCTATTATTTTGATTAACCGTCCTGATTTATTGATTCTAGACGAACCTACGAATCACTTGGATTTAGAGATGATCGAATGGTTAGAAAGTTATTTTGCCAAAGAAAATATCACCTTGTTTATGGTGACGCACGACCGTTTCTTCTTAGAACGTGTTTGTAATGAAATCATCGAACTAGACAATGGAAAACTATACCAATACAAAGGAAATTATTCGTATTACTTAGAGAAAAAGGAAGAGCGTATCGCATCTGAAAATTCGAGTGTTGATAAAGCCCAAAACCTTTTTGTAAAAGAATTAGAATGGATGCGTCGTCAACCCAAAGCGAGAACCACTAAGTCTAAATCCCGTCAAGATGATTTTTACGACATTAAAGAAAAGGCACAAAGTCGTCGTCGTGAAAACAAAGTAGAACTTGAAATCAATATGGAACGTATGGGAAGCAAGATTATTGAGCTTCACAAAATATCCAAAAAATTCAAGGACCATGTAATCATGGACAATTTTAGCTTTGACTTTCAGCGTGGAGAACGCATAGGGATCATCGGTAAAAACGGAACTGGGAAATCGACTTTCTTGAATTTATTAACAGGAACTTTACCGCTTGATGGTGGAAAAGTAATTGTGGGAGAAACTATAAAAGTGGGATATTATACGCAAAGCGGAATTAACCCAAAACCAGGACAACGCGTTATTGATGTCATCAAGGAATATGGTGAATTTATTCCGTTGATGAAAGGAAAATTGATTTCGGCTTCCCAATTATTAGAGCGTTTCTTATTTGATGCTAAAAAACAATATGATTTTGTGGATCGATTGAGCGGTGGAGAATTAAAACGTTTGTATTTGTGTACGGTTTTGATTCAAAATCCAAATTTCTTAATTCTGGATGAGCCTACAAATGATTTAGATATAGTGACTTTGAACGTTCTAGAAAGTTTTTTACTGGACTATCCTGGATGTCTACTAGTAGTTTCTCATGATAGGTATTTCATGGATAAAATTGTAGATCACTTATTTATCTTTAGAGGAGATGGTGTTGTAGAAGATTTTCCAGGAAACTACTCTGATTTTAGAGCCTATGAAGATAGCGCTGATGTGGCTCAAAAAGAAGAAAACAAAGCCGAAAAGAAAGATTGGAAACAAAATAATCCAACAGGAAATTTAACCTTCAACGAGCAAAAAGAATTCCAAAAAATTGAAAGAGAAATTAAAGATCTAGAAGAGCAAAAAAGTAAGATTGAGCTTTTATTCTCAGAAGGAAAAGTAGCCGATGCGGATATTGAGAAAAAAGCAAAAGAACTTGAAAACCTCATCAAGAAAATGGAAACCAAAGAAGAACGTTGGTTCGAATTAAGTGCTAAAATGGAGGGCTAGAGATCGTCATCAACTAGCGTAGAAATTTAAAACCATACTGGAAACCCCTTCCTATATTACTATAAAAAAACCACAACGTAAATTAATATGTTGTGGTTTTATTAGTTTAAAAAGCAGACCAATTTGATTAAGCCAAAAATAATGTCGCTTTGTAGTTATGATATTTAATGGAATCAATAGGTATACATGTATTCATTACCTCCTCTGAAGTAGCGTTTAAAACTATATGATTGTATTTTCTGAACAAATACATTTCATTTACGCATTGCGACAAACTTTTATGAAATGATGTTTTATAAATAGGCAATAACGTATTTCCTATAACTAATAACATTTGGTAATGCGAACCCTTTTTCAATGTATTATCCTTGATGATTTTAATAGTGAATGTTGTAGGAATTCCTTTTTGTTCCCCTTGATACTGTACTAACATATTGTATTAATTTAAATGAAGTTTAATTTTATACTAAGTTATTAAATTCTTCTAAATATATGGATAAAAATTAAAATTAATCAAAATTAAGTCACTGTATTATCAATACAGCAATAAACAACCCATCGAGTACTTTTTTGAATATTAAAAAAACAGAAGTAATTTACCCTGAAATTTTATACTAAAGCAATTCATATGAATCGAATCATTCAAAAAAAACCACTAAGAATTTGTAATCCTCAGTGGTTTTATAGTTTAAAAATTAATTCTTTCGTTTCAAAAAGACAAGAATTTAAGCCAAGTCAAAACGATCTAAACTCATTACTTTGTCCCAAGCTTTCACGAAGTCTGTCACAAATTTCTCTTGAGAATCCTCACATCCATAAACCTCTGCGATTGCTCTTAGCTCCGAGTTAGATCCAAAAATCAAATCAACACGAGATCCAGTCCATTTCAATGCTCCCGTTTTGCGATCAAGACCTTCAAAAACATCTTGACTATCAGAAACTGCTTTCCAAGTAGTTCCAAAATCCAAAAGGTTTAAGAAGAAATCATTGGTTAACACTTCAGGACGATTTGTAAACACCCCATTTTTAGAATGATCAAAATTAGTGTTTAACACACGTAAACCTCCTATAAGAACCGTCATTTCCGGAACTGTTAGCGTTAAAAGTTGTGCTTTGTCTACTAACATTTCTTCTGCCGAAGTAACATATTTTGCTTTCATATAATTTCGGAACCCATCCGCTTCTGGTTCTAGAACTGCAAAAGACTCTACATCTGTTTGTTCTTGAGAGGCATCGGTTCTTCCTGGAGTAAAAGGAACTGTTACTGTATGTCCTGCATTTGCAGCTGCCTTTTCTACTCCTGCACATCCTGCTAAAACAATTAAATCAGCTAGTGATACTTGCTTCCCGTCTGATTGTGCATTATTAAAGTCAGACTGAATTCCTTCTAGTTGACCTAAAACATTTTTTAATTGAGTTGGATTATTTACGTTCCAATCTTTTTGTGGTGCTAGTCGAATACGGGCTCCATTAGCGCCTCCTCTTTTATCTGAACCTCTAAAGGTGGAAGCTGATGCCCAAGCTGTACCAACTAATTGAGAAACAGAAAGTCCCAAATCAATAATTTTAACTTTAAGTGCCGCGATATCATTTGCATCAATTTCCTTATACGTAACTGCAGGAACAGGATCTTGCCATATTAGTTCTTCTGTAGGGACTTCTGGTCCAAGGTAACGGGCTATAGGTCCCATATCACGATGTGTTAATTTAAACCAAGCACGAGCAAAAGCATCTGCAAAAACTGCTGGATTTTCTAAAAAGTGTTTCGATATTGGACCGTATATTGGATCTTCTCTTAAAGCAATATCACTAGTAAGCATGAATGGAGCATGACTTTTAGCAGGATTGTGAGCGTCAGGAACGGTACCTGCTCCTGCTCCATTTTTAGGTTGCCATTGATGAGCACCTGCCGGACTCTTGGTTAATTCCCATTCGAATCCAAATAAGTTTTCAAAATAATTATTACTCCATTTTGTGGGTGTAGTAGTCCACGCACCTTCTAATCCACTAGAAATAGTATGTTCACCATTTCCAGATCCAAAGTTATTTTTCCAACCAAGACCTTGCTCTTCAATTGTAGCGGCTGCGGGTTCAGGGCCTACATATTCATTTGGATCGGCTGCGCCGTGTGTTTTACCAAAAGTATGTCCTCCAGCAATAAGTGCCACTGTTTCCTCATCATTCATTGCCATACGAGCAAATGTTTCTCGAATATCACGAGCAGAAGCTAGCGGATCCGGATTTCCATTAGGCCCCTCTGGATTTACATAAATCAATCCCATTTGAACGGCTGCCAGTGGATTTTCAAGTTCACGATCCCCAGTATATCGATTATCGTCCAACCATTTCCCTTCAGAACCCCAATAGATATCTTCAGCTGGCTCCCACACATCTGCACGTCCACCAGCAAAACCAAAAGTTGGTAAACCCATCGATTCTATAGCACAGTTCCCTGTTAGAATCATCAAATCGGCCCATGAAATTTTCTTTCCATATTTCTTTTTAATGGGCCACAATAATAAACGTGCTTTGTCTAAGTTCACATTATCAGGCCAACTGTTTAGCGGGGCAAATCGTTGTGTTCCAAAACCAGCTCCTCCACGACCATCAGCAATTCTATAGGTTCCCGCACTATGCCAAGCCATTCTTATGAAAAATGGACCATAATGACCATAATCAGCTGGCCACCAATCTTGAGAATCCGTCATCAAAGCAAAAATATCTTTCTTAAGAGCTGCTAAATCCAGACTTTTAAATTCGTCTGCATAGTTGAATTTCTCACCCATTGGATTAGAAAGATCACTATTTTGTCGAAGAATACTTAATTTTAGTTGATTAGGCCACCAATCGTTGTTTCTTGGGCCAGATCCTGCACTTTGTTTTGGTCCTCCACTCGAAAACGGACATTTGCCTTGACCGCTTGGATAATTGTTGTTTTCCATAATGCTATATAATTTTTGTTTTATAAATTTCTTATGCTAATTTACATAAAAAATACTATCAAAATTATTTTTTCAATAGATAAAAACTATGTAGATATTGAAGTCTTTCTGATTACCGAAATAAAAAAACCACAACAAAATAAATTCTGATGTGGTTCTTCCTGTACTATATAACAAATTACATTTTTTTGATTACCAAGGAATTGGATTGTAGTCTTTCAAAAATTTTCCGCACCAATGCTTTCCGGTGTTAATGCCATCAAATAAAGGATCCATAACTCGAGCTGCCCCATCAACAATATCTAATGGAGGCTGAAAATCTTCAACTTCTTGTTTCTTTTTGGCTAATTCAGCAGGATCTTCATCCGTTACCCAACCCGTATCTACGGCATTCATAAATATTCCGGCTTTCGCCAATTCACCTGCTGCAGTATGCGTTAGCATATTCAAAGCGGCTTTGGCCATATTAGTATGGGGATGACGGGCTTCTTTAAAAAAACGATGAAACTTCCCTTCCATAGCCGATACATTAATGATGTGTTTTTGACCCGTATTATCTTTTTTCATCACCTCTGAAAGGCGGTTACACAATACAAATGGCGCCACTGAATTCACCAATTGTACTTCGATCATTTCAGTTGTTTCTATTTGTCCTAACTTTAAACGCCAACTATTCGTCTTTCTTAAATCGACTTGTTGCAAGTCGGCATCAAGTTCTCCTTCTGGAAAAACCTCAGTGGCCACGAGTGCATTATCAAACGAGTACGGAATCTGAGATAATTTGGCGGAAGCTCTTAAACCTATTCCAGGCTCTGGTCCGTGCCAAGTGACTGGCATATTTTGATTAGAAGAAGCTCCTGAAGTCAAGACCTTTAATTCCTCCAAACAATTGACATGATCCAATAATAATTCTTGAGCTTGCTTAGGTAGTTCATGAATAGGACGCTCTTCGTTTTCGATCATGTGAGTGTAAAATCCAGCGGGACGTCTTACTGTTTGTGCTGCATTATTGATTAGAATATCCAGACGGTCATATTTTTGCTCAATAAAATTACAAAAAATCTCTACTGACGGAATGTGTCTTAAATCCAAGCCATGAATCTTTAAACGGTGCCCCCAATCCATAAAATCAGATTCTTTACCAAAACGCAAAGCCGAATCAACTGGAAAACGGGTTGTAGCAATTACTGTTGCTCCTCCCCGCAATAGCATCAAAGTTATATGATATCCAATTTTTAATCGAGAACCCGTAATTACAGCAACTTGTCCTTTGACATCAGCAGTTTGAAAACGTTTGGCATAATTAAAATCACCACAATCGGTGCACATGCTATCATAAAAATGATGCATCTTAGTAAAGGGAGTTTTACATACATAGCAATTGCGAGCGGTTTCTAATTCTATTTGCTCTTTACTATTTAGATCGCTAAAGGCTAGTAATTTTGGCGCTACAAAAACAGATGCTTCCCTTGCGTGACGAATTCCCGTTTCTTTACGAGCCGTTCTATCTTGTTTTTCTTTTTTTCGTTTAGCTACAGCTTTTCCGTCTTTTTTTCTGCGGGAAAGTTCATCACGATCCGGTCTCGAAAATTGACCAGCCGCTTTGATTAAAGCTATTCTTTGTTCTTCTGGAATATCAAATATCCGGTCTGTATCAGCGGTTAATTGAGCTAGAATAGCAATACAGCGGTTAATTTCTTCCGATGTTATTCCGTCTTCATGTACTTGTCCTTCGTCCATCATCTGCAAAAATTGTGAGTGTATTGATTTTAAGAGCGCAAATATAGTTTTTTTGAATCGACTTAAAATTGAAGTTTGAAGTATCTTTTAAACTTTAAAATCCCAACTTACAATAACTGATAAACTTTGTACCTTTGCCTCTTGAAGCCTAAAAAAATTATGTTTTTCCAAATAAAATCTTATTTAAAATTCCTTTGGTATTCTAAGAATGAGCATGCCGTTCATTCGCCATTTGTATTTACGTTAATCACTAAATGTTTTTATGATAAAAAGCCAAAACCAGAATATGCAATTTTAAATAATTACAGAAAAATGCTGTTAGCCAATACTAACACCATTCAAGTAACCGATTTTGGTGCTGGTTCGAAAGTATTCAAATCGAACAAAAGAGCCATCGCACATATTGCAAAAACAGCAGGTATCACTTCAAAAAGAGCCGAATTATTATTTCGAATCACCCACTATTTTAAACCAAATGAAGTATTAGAAATTGGAACCTCTCTAGGTTTGGCCACGGCATCACTAGCTTTAGGAAATCCAGAGGGAAAAACAACCACAATAGAAGGTTGTCCCGAAACAGCAAAAATTGCTCAAAATCAATTTCAAAACTTTCAATTATTTAATATCACTTCCGTAGTAACAGAATTTGAAAATTATTTGGATAACCTCAAAGAAGAAAATTCAAGCTTTAACCTTGTTTATTTCGACGGAAATCATTGTAAAAAAGCAACTTTAACCTATTTTGAAAAGTTACTACCCACAATAACAAATGAAACGGTATGGATTTTTGATGATATCCATTGGTCAGCTGATATGGAGAAGGCATGGGAAAGTATAAAAAAACATCCCAAAGTTACCGTTACCATCG
>CAWURM010000028.1:0-7421 GCA_963924965.1 uncultured Flavobacterium sp. | reverse complement strand
GGAACAACGATCATCAAGATGATAATGGAATCGAAAAAATTGTGCGTTTGTTTCTTTCCTCTTCGCAATTATTTTTTCCAGGTATTTATATAAAATATTTAGTTTCTAAGAAAGGGGCTGAATATGAAGACTTGGCTGTAGATTTTTATGTTCTCCTTAAAGTGGCTCTTCCCCTTACTATTTTAATGAATGAATGGCAAACGAACCCTATCCTTCTTGGAATAATGGTTTATGTAATGCTAGAAACCGTTTTATATATACCAACCTTAATTTTTGCGTCTGATTTATTTTCAAAACCTCGTTCTTACAAAAGATCGATGCTACTACTTTTCTTTAATTATTTAGAGATGATATTTGCCTTTGCTGTTTTATATACTTGCGATAATTATTTAAACAGGCCCTTTCACCATTGGTTTGATGCCATCTATTTCAGTACAATAACTTCATCCACTATAGGATTTGGAGATTACTATCCTGTTAAAACTTTTGGTAAATTTTTGGTCAGTATGCAATCCCTTTTGGTATTATTATACGTGGTATTATTTTTAAATTTTTTCTCGACTAAAATAAAATCCAAAGGATATTTTGATCAAGATAACCTAGAATAATTAAAGCATTTTACGTGCTTTTTCTAAGTCTTCCAATGTGTCAATGCCAATTCCAACATGAGTAGTCTCAACCATTTTTATTCGTTTTCCAAATTCTAAATAACGAAGTTGTTCCAATTTTTCAGAAGCTTCCAAAGACATCATGGGTAAACTATAAAAATCCAATAAAGCTTGCTTTCTAAAAGCATAAATACCAATGTGTTGCATATAACGCACACCTACATTTTTCTCCCTTGGAAAAGGTATAACGGAACGAGAAAAGTACAATGCAAAGCTGTTTTGATCAGTAACCACTTTTACATTATTTGGATTATTGATTTCATCTTCGTCTATAATCTCACGCATTAAGGATGCCAAATCTACTTTACTATCCAAATCATTTTTAAATACTTCAATCACTTTTGCCAAAGGTTCCACATCAATAAAAGGCTCATCTCCTTGCACATTTACCACAATATCAACATCCAGATTCTCAACCGCTTCCGCAATTCGGTCACTTCCTGACTCGTGTTCTTTAATACTACGGATCGCTTTACCTCCATGAGCCACGATTTCATCAAAAATTAAATCAGAATCTGTTACTACAAATACATCATCAAATAAATTGGTGTTAATGGCTGCTTCATAGGTTCTTAAAATTACGGTTTTACCTCCCAAATCCTGCATTAATTTAGCTGGAAATCGTGTAGAAGCGTAACGTGCGGGAATGACTGCTATTATTTTCATTTACTATTTTTTTATTAAATGGTGCTCTAACAAAAAGACTATTTAGGAGACCAAATATAAGTTTTATTTTATAAAATCTGTACCGAAGTCATACTCAACGAACCCGCCAAAAGTTTATCATTAAACAAACTAAGTCCTTCATTTTTTTCTTTTAGTCCCAAAGTGTAAATTAAAGGCAAATAATGGTCTGGGGTAGGTATTGCTAACTGCAAGGCTTTGCTTTGTTTTTCAAAATCAATCAGTGGTTGGAAATTCCCATCGAGTAAATTATTATTTATGGTTGCTCTCGCTTCAATTGCCCAATCGTAACCATAATTATCTCTATCAAAATTTTGAAAATCGACTAGCTTTAAATTATGGACTATATTCCCACTACCAATAATTAAAACACCTTTAGTACGCAAAGCACGTAGTTTTTGAGCCAAATCAAAATGATATTGACCAGGTTTCGTGTAATCAATACTCAACTGAATAACTGGAACTTGCGCATCAGGATATAAATGTTTAATTACACTCCAAGCACCATGATCCAACCCCCAATGTTCATCGAGTTCCACTTCAATTGGTAGTAGCAATTGTGATGTTTTTAAGGCTAGTTCAGGACTTCCTTTTGCAGGATATTGTACATCAAATAACTTTTGAGGGAAGCCTCCAAAATCGTGAATAGTTCTAGGCATTTGCATCGAAGTAACCTTAGTTCCATTAGTAAACCAATGCGCCGAAATACACAAAATGGCATTAGGCACCGGTAAGGTTTTTGCTAGATTTCTAAAACCGGCAACAAACTCATTTTCTTCAATAGCATTCATTGGGCTACCGTGTCCCAAAAACAAAACTGGCATTTTTTCAGTATTCGAAAAAGAACTAGAAATTTTATGTAAGTCGTTTAAAGTATTCATTATTGTAAGATTTTAAATTAATCAACAAAATTTTCATCTTTAAATCCTATCAAATACAACTTACTTTTGGCCCTAGTAATTGCAGTATACAACCAACGAATGTAATCACTATCAACACCATTAGGCAAATAAGGCTGCTCTATAAAAACAGTATCCCACTGCCCTCCTTGCGATTTATGACAAGTGATTGCATAGGAAAATTTCACTTGCAAGCCGTTGAAATATTCGTTGGCTTTTACTTTTTGGAATTGCTTATATTTGGTTTCCCCTTCATAATCTTTCAACACTTCTTGATACAATCTATTGGATTCCTCATAGGTTAGAGACGGAGATTCACTTTTTATCGTATCTAATAATAAAACCGTTTCAAACGGAATTTGATTTGGATAATCGACCATTCGAATTTTTACTTTAGCAAACTTAAAACCGTATAATTCTTGAATTTTAAAAATTTCGAGCACTTCAATAATATCACCATTGGCAATAAAACCAGCTTCATCAGAATCTTTTAGCCAAAAATAATTATTCTTCACTACCATTAAAAAATCCCCCGTAGACAACTCACTTTCCTTATCGAGAATTTTAGTCCTAATTTGCTCATTGTATTGATTGGCTCTTTTATTCGATCGAACAATAAAAGCGGTATCTTCAATACTATAATTACTATAAGCAGCATTTATAGCATCTTGAATGTCATAACCATCCGTTAAACGGACAATGTCTTTAAATTTTTTTAAATCAAATTGAAAATCAGTTATAAAGGAATCTTCTAGTAAAGTACGAAGCTCAGTGGCATTGTATAAAATTCCAGACCCTTCTTCCTGACGCATTACTTCATTGAGTTCAATATGCTCCACTTCTTTATTATAATGTATACTCAAAGTATGAATGTCTAATGCGGGACTAATATCTAAATTTACTGGCGGCAATTGCGCAGTATCTCCCAAGAGTATCATTTTACAGTTGGTCCCTGAATAGACATAAGAAATCAAATCATCCAATAGTGATCCGTTTTCATACATTTTAGAATCGGAATTGGTATCCGAAATCATCGAAGCTTCATCGACAATGAAAACAGTATTTTTATGCTTGTTAGGTTGCAAAGTAAATGAGACGCCACCTCCGGAAGATTTCTTAGGAAAATATATTTTTTTATGAATAGTAAATGCAGGTTTATTCGAATAATTAGCAATCACTTTGGCCGCGCGCCCTGTAGGAGCCAGTAAAACATATTTTTTATTGATTTCTAATAGATTATTTACAATAGTTGAAATTACAGTTGTTTTTCCCGTACCCGCATACCCTTTAAGCACAAAAATGGTGTCATTATGGGTATCTGTTAAAAAAATGGCAATCTTTTGAAAAAAAATATCCTGATTGTATGTTGGTGCAAAAGGAAACTTTTTTCTTAAAAGACTATAAAACAAGGAAGAATTCATCTGGATTTTGTTACTGTAAAATGAACTTCAAAGATAAGGATGATATTTTGGTGAATCACATTAAATCCCATTAGAATAAAAAAAAATTGTAAGTTTGCAATCGCATTTAATCCATTTAAGATTCGGAATTAAGATTGGATTATAAAAAAGTTTATGTCTACACAAAATACGAATATAACCGAAAAGCATTATAAAAAGCTATCTATTCAAGTTTCCTTGACTGGACTTTCTTTTTGTTGTTTCGATACGTTAAACAATACAATTACTTCTTTTAATGAAGTGCATTTTGATAGTTTTCATAAAGGAATAAAAATAGAAGATTTGTTTTCGAATGCTTTTCAGGAATATCCGGAGTTGAACGACAGCTATGACGATGTACTAATCATACACAATAACAATCTTTCTACATTTGTTCCAGAACCTTTATTCGATGAGAATTTCTTAGGAAGTTATCTGCAATACAATACCAAAGTTTTCAAAACAGATTTTTTTGCTTTTGATGAAATTAGTAATTATCAAATCAATTGTGTCTATATTCCATATGTAAATATCAATAATTTTTTTATTGACAAATTTGGTTCTTTTGATTATAAACATGCAAACAGTATTCTCATTACTACACTTTTGAATGCATCAAAAAATATTGATGATAAAAAAATGACTATTCACTTTAATAAAGGTCATTTTGAAATTAGTGTGATACAAAATCAAAAGTTATTACTATTCAATTCCTTTGATTATCAAACACCTGAAGATTTTATTTATTATGTTTTATTTACTGCTGAGCAATTGAATATGAATCCAGAGAAATTCTTGTTGGAATTAATTGGAGCTATTGATACTGAAAGTGATTTTTTTAAAATTGCATACAAATACATTCGCAACGTTTCTTTAATTGACGTTGAGGACCTACGATGGAACAACTATTTTTCTGAGGCCGAAAACAGAAATCATTATATACTTTTCAACTCATGAGAATCATTTCAGGAAAATACAAAGGAAGACGCATCAATCCACCAAAAGGATTACCTGTTCGTCCTACAACCGATATGTCTAAAGAAGCTTTATTTAATGTATTGAATAATCACTTTAGTTTTGAAGGGTTAAAAGTTTTGGATTTATTCTCTGGCACAGGAAATATAAGTTACGAATTTGCATCAAGAGGTAGTTCTCCAATAACTGCCGTGGATGGAGATTTTGGTTGTGTGAAATTTATTAAACAAACCGCTGCGGAATACGATTTTCATATTGCAGCCACTAAAAGTGATGTTTTTAAATTTTTAGAAAGAAACAATGCTACTTTTGATATTATTTTTGCCGATCCTCCTTACGGTTTAGATCAAGCTACATTTGAAAAAATAATACTACTTGTTTTCGAAAAAAACAGCCTTAACCAAGATGGAATGATGGTTATTGAACATTCTAAGTATACGAAGCTAGATCACATGATTCACTTTTCGTTTAAGAAAAGTTATGGAGGCTCTATTTTTAGTTTTTTCGAATTGCCTTCATCTGACGAGGAGTTAGACGAGAATTTATTTGAAGAAGATGGCGAAGAGGAATAACATTAAATAATAGATAAATAGAAAAGCCCAAACGATGTTCGGGCTTTTTTGTTTTTATAGAAGTATCCTATTTAATGACCCATCCTAACGAGAAATTAAGAACAGTCGCTACTCCATTGTCATACTTACCAATAGTATAACCTAACCCCATATTTAATCCTAAATTAAAATTTCCTTTATAAGTCCTTTGAAATCCCCATACTGGAGCAATAGTAATCGAAGGATTTGAATATAATAATGATTCATTTGAAGAAATGGATTGGAAATTATAAATAGCATTAAAAGCTATAAAACCACCTGAATTATTTGTGGTTACTTTTCCCTTTGCTGCTCTTTTATCTAGATTGTAATAATGACGCAACTGTTCATTAATGTTCGGATAAAACGCATGTGCGAAGCCTGAAGAACTTTCGTTCCGGAATGCAAAACCAGTACTTATTTCAGAATACAGGGTGTTTTTCTCATCAAAACCATGCTCGTAAACTATCCCAGGAAGTAGAACGTTAATTTTAAATTGATTTTTCTCAACAGTTGGTTTTTCTTGTGCTTTACTACTTGAGAATGCCAGAAAAATTAATAAAAAGAATATTTGTTTCTTCATTTAACTATATGATTAGTAAAAATCAAATGTAAGAATTATTTCATGAAAACATAGAAATAAAAACTAAATATCAAAATCTAAAAGCAATGACAATTTATCTAAAACTAACTGGTAATTGGGGGTGTCCACTTCATACTTTTGCCCTTGTTCCACTACAAATTCAGTTAGGGAAGCCAATTCAAATTTTCGCCCCGCTAAGACATCGCGATGCATGGATGAAGTGGCTCTATGTGGTGTTTTTTCTAATTTCAGAATAGTTTGCATGATAATATCATTGGGCAACATCAATCCTTTTACAGCAGCAATCAATGTAATTTCGTTTAGAAGGCCAAAATATAATTTTCTACTAGACTCATCATTTAAAATTTCACCCACGTTTTGATTTAAATACGAAGTAGCTGATGCTAATGCAGATATAAATACGAATTTTTCCCAAACTGTTTCTTCAATCTCTTGAACTAAATAGCTTTCTATTAAAGCATTTTTAAAAATAGTCTGTATGGCTTTTAATTTGTACAATGATGCTGAGCTAGAACCAAAAAACAATCTTTCATAAGCTCCTATTTTTCTTATTACACCAGGCGAATCAATCATAGAAACGATATAAACACAGCCTTCTAAAACTTCATTAACTGGATAAATAGTGCTAATTCGCTCCGGAGCATCAACCCCGTTATATAATGGTAAAAAAATGGTGTTTTTTGTAATACATTTTTGCAAAGAAAGTAAACTCTCCTCTATATCGTAGGTTTTTGTAGCACATATAAGGTAATCTAATTTTCCAATTATTACTGGATCATTCGAAACCACTTTAGGAAAAACAATAATTTCTTTGTCATCTGAAATGATTTTTAATCCAGATTCCGATATTACTTTTTGAGTTTCTCCACGAGCAATAAAGATAATTTCAATTTGGTCAGATTCGGCATAGGCTTTCGCCAAAAGTCCACCAAAATAACCACCTACTCCACCCAGACCTAAAATGCCTATTCTTGTTTTCATAACCTCTATTTAAAAATAAAACCATTACTAAATTTAGAAAATTAAGCCTTTAGACCTAATCTAACTGAATTTCTTAATGGTGCTCCTTTAGATTTCACAACCTCAATGTATTAAATAAAAAAAAACAGACCTATAAGCCGGATTCTGTATTCGCCGAGGCGAACCCTTATCATTTATCTAGATCACGCATTACTGCGAGACTCAAGCTATCTACCCTTCAACAACGGACGAGAAGCCCTTAAATGCTGATATACTTGATATTTCACCGCATAGAGTTTACCTGGTTTCACTACAGCATTACCTGTACATACTTTCTGTTGCACTTGTCCTAATTCAATTACTTGAACCGACGGGTGTTACCCGCTATGCTTCCCTATGGTGTCCGGACTTTCCTCCCTCCCGATAAATCAGGACGACGATAAGGCGGTCTGTGTCGCAAATTTACATTATTTTATTGATGCAATACTATACTAGAAACGTTACTTTAACAACACTTTTGCAATGTCTTGTTTTTAAATTGGTTACCTTTAAATATAAAAATTCACATTATGAAACCAATCTATCATTATTCGACCGTATCT
>CAWURM010000027.1:0-8414 GCA_963924965.1 uncultured Flavobacterium sp. | reverse complement strand
AATAATATTTTCTTAATTTGTTATTTTGTCGGAAATATATATAATAATGATTTTTCGAATATTGTTTTTAAGTTTCATCTTGTTAATTATCGAAGTTTATGCCTATCAAGCATTTAGAACATTAGTTAAATTAAAATGGGTTTTAGGATCTTACCAGGTCATAAGTGCATTGGTTTTTTTATTTATTGTCTATTCTTTTACCAAGTTTGATAGCTCAGTTGGGCAAACTAAACAAACCATGTTAACGATGGGTTTGCTTTTAATAACGTATGTGCCAAAATTAGTAGTCACGTTCTTATTGCTTGGGGAAGATGTTTTTCGAATTGGAGCAGGCTCGGTGAACTATTTTTCAAATTACAATAATGATGCATTTTTAGGATCTAGAAGAAAATTTGTTAGCCAGCTAGGGTTAGGATTGGCTGCAATTCCATTTATGTCTTTAATTTACGGGATTACCATAGGGAAATACAATTATAAGGTAATAAAGCAGCGAATTTTCTTTCCGGATCTTCCAGAAGCATTTGATGGTTTTACCATAACGCAAATATCGGATGTGCACAGTGGGAGTTTTGATAATCCAGATAAAATTAATTATGCAATTGATTTAGTGAATGAGCAAAATTCGGATATGATTTTGTTTACGGGAGATATCGTAAATACACATGCAAAAGAAATGCATCCATGGGTAGCAACGTTCAACCGAATAAAAAAGCACGAATACGGTAAATTTTCGGTGCTTGGGAATCATGATTACGGAGAGTATGTTACCTGGCCCAATGAGCAAGAAAAAGCTGAAAATTTTGAGGAAATAAAAGATTTGTACGGGCAAATAGGTTTTAAATTAATGCTTAATGAACACACTTATATTCAAAAAGGGAAGGATAAAATTGCTTTAATAGGAGTGGAAAATTGGGGGCATAATTTTAAAAAAGCAGGAGACATCACCAAAGCATCGCAGGATGTTGCTCAAGATGATTTCAAGATATTAATGAGTCATGATCCAAGTCACTGGGATTATGAAATTAAAAATCATGAAAAAAATTTTCACTTAACCTTGTCTGGTCATACACACGGCATGCAGTTTGGGATAGAGATACCGGGTTATTTTAAATGGAGCTTGGCTCAATATGTGTACGCACAGTGGGCAGGTTTATATGAGAATTTAGGGAGATACGTTTATGTTAATAGAGGATTTGGGTTTCATGCTTACCCTGGAAGAGTGGGAATTATGCCAGAAATCACTGTCATCGAGCTAAAAAAAGGGAAGAATGTGGCTTAATTCGTTAAAAATGCTACATTTGTAAATTAGTATCTATTTTTTTAATAGATTTAAAAATTAAATTTTTGGTTTTATGTCAAAATTTGGAGAACTTATAAGCGCGCAAGTACCTGTGTTAATTGATTTTTACACAGATTGGAATGAAACATCCGTTTCGATGCATCCAGTTATTAGAGATGTGGCAGCTGCTCTTGGTGACAAAGCAAAAGTCATTAAGATTGATGTTGATAAAAATCAGGAGTTAGCCGATGCTTTACGAATTAAAGGGCTTCCTACTTTAATGATTTATAAAGGAGGGCAAATGATTTGGAGACAATCAGGAGAGTTAGATGCTAACTCAATTATTAGTATTGTTCAAGAACAACTTTAAACTTTCTCTGTAATACTACTATTCTAGGACAGCGCATTTAAATTTCTTTTCATTTATGTAATCTAAAACTTTTGGTAGGACATACTCTAAGTTTTGGAATGCTTTTACACTATCATGAAA
The DNA here is from genome assembly GCA_963924965.1 of uncultured Flavobacterium sp. Taxonomy (GTDB): domain Bacteria; phylum Bacteroidota; class Bacteroidia; order Flavobacteriales; family Flavobacteriaceae; genus Flavobacterium. Next base: position 6,645 of record CAWURM010000027.1, on the reverse strand, counting down.
GACGATTATACTGCCGGATTTGATATTTAAAATTACATTTTCCAAACATTTTTCCTTAGTTATTGATTGGTCAAAATCGGCACTTAGAACATCCCACATAATAATTTTATACCCTTGGCTTTTTAGCATCTTTGATTGTGCTCTTTTTATTTTTCCATATGGAGGACGAAATAAAACAACCTTTTCCTTATGTAGACGAGAAATCCCATCATTGCAAAGAGCGATGTTATTTATGTATATATCTGTGGTGTTTTTCCATCCGTTTAAGTGATTAAAAGTATGATTGCCTATACTGTGGCCTTCACTTATTACTTGCTTAAAGAGGTCTGGGTTAGACTGGATGTTTTTTCCAATACAAAAAAAAGTAGCTTTTATCGAATGTTTTTTTAACGTGTCTAAAACCCAATTCGTGATTACTGGCGTGGGACCGTCATCAAAAGTGAGGTAGATTGTATTTTCTGAATTTGGGATGTCCCAAATGTATTTCGAAAATAGTTTTTTTATAATCAAGTTGGTTTTTATCCAGTAAAAGCCCATTTGGTTTTTTTTATAAATTTAAAAAAAAATGCAGCAAATTCATAAGATTTTGCTGCATTTTTTAGTTTGAGGATGCTTTGAAAAGATTATTCTTTTTTGCGGCCAAATCGTTCAAACATGGTGATGTAGGTGTTGAATACTACTTTGTTTTTATTGTAAAAAGCACTGTCCCCGCTTTCGATCATTACTTGTAATAATCCTCTATAGCGTTCAATATCTGTGATGATATCAATGGCAATGCTAGATTGTTCTGATGGAGCAAGTGTAGCATAATAATTCAGATTTTCTCTGTATTTCCCAATTAGAGTCGCTAAAAGTGCTTGTGCCTTAGCTTTTTCTCCTACTTGATAATATCCTCTTGTAAAAGGTTCAAGAAGCGAGTAATATCCAAATTTCTCCAATGGCATTTTTTTCATAGCTAAATCAATTACTTGTTTAGCTTTATCCATTTTTCCTTCTTTAATTAATTGGTCCATTAATCGCGATAGATTCGTTCTATAGGTAATACTTTCTCTTCTGGTTTCAGGATCATGATAGATTTTATCGCTATCACTATTTCCCCAATCCCATTTCATAATGTTAGCATACATTTTATCTGAGTCAATTTGTCCCATATCTAAAGGGCTTCCGTTTTCAGGAATTGCCGTCATTACTGGGACTAGTTTGTAGATCATTCCGTCTAATTGCAGATAATTTTTCATCCACAGATAGTCCTCATCATCAAAAGCTCCAGGACTAAAGAATATTGGTCTTTTCCAATTATTATTAGCTACTATATCTAGCATCATTAAGCGGTTTTTATACAATGCATTTCCTTTAATTTCTAAATCAATATAAGGAACAATTGAATCGTTGTATTTTGCTGCTACGACTTTGTTTTTTATGATGCTGTTTTTATCAACTGGAATTCTGATTTTGTTGGTTGGATAAAAATGAATTCTTTGACCGTTTTGCATGTCAACCGTAGATTTTGGATTTTTAATAAAATCAATAAAATCTTTGATTTCCCATCTGCTTTCTGTTTTTGGTATGTGTACTACATAATCTAATTTATCTCCCACATACTGATCGTGAGTAAAAGAAATAGGTAATGGATTAGATTCATACGTTTTGGTCTTCATTTGATCGATATACCAATCGGTCATAAATAAACTTGTGTTTACAATTTTCACATCTGTTCTTACCTTCTCTATTTCTTGGGCATACCACAAAGGGAAAGTATCGTTGTCTCCAATGGTAAATAAAATGGCATTTGGGTCGCAAGAGTTTAAATAGGCTTTAGCCATTGCTGTTGCAGTGTATTTGCCAGAACGATCGTGATCATCCCAGTTTTGCGATGCCATAAGTACAGGAGCGGCAAGTAAGGAAGCAGCAATAATTACTGGTCCAGCTATTTTTGGTGCTAGGTATTTTTGCAGACTTTCATAAAGCGCATATACCCCAAACCCGATCCAGATAGCAAAGACATAAAAAGAGCCTACCAATGCATAATCTCTTTCTCGAGGTTCAAAAGGTCTTTCGTTTAAGTAAATTTTCAGGGCTAGTCCTGTGAAAAGAAATAGCGCTAATAAGACATAAAAACTTTTTAAATCTTTATTGGCATGATACATCAAACCTATAAGTCCAAGGATGAATGGAAGAAAGAAATAAACATTGCGACCTTTATTGTTTAAAACATCCGATGGTAAATTGTCTTGTGAACCCACATGTAGATTGTCAATAAAAGAAATTCCACTGATCCAGTTGCCGTCTTGGTTGTCATATCTTCCTTGTACGTCACTTTGACGTCCAACGAAATTCCACATCAAATATCTCCAATACATGTACCCAAATTGATATTCAACCATGAAACCTAAATTGTCGATGGTAGTTGGTTTTTCAATTATCAAGTAGTCACCGTAGCTTTTTAGAAACTTGATGTATCCATCATTGTCGATTTGCTTTTGAGCGTAGGCATGTCTAAACTCAGTAACAGTTTTTGCTACTTCATTTTTCAATTGAGCGATGGCTTTATTGTAATCTTCCTCGGATAATTTACTAGCGTCAATTCCGTATTGAGCCAAATCATTTTCATAAGGATAGGCTGGATTTATTTTAAATTCAGGTGGATTAGTGAAGTTCATATAGTTTTCAATATGATCTGCACTCCACATTCTTGGCAAAATAGTTTTTTGATTATCATCACTATTTTGTTCTGCATTTTTAAAATTATTTACAATAACATATTTCCCTGTTTTGTAGTCTCTTTCGTAATTAGGTGCTTTGTCAAGATATGGATTTTCTTGGTCTAATCCTGCAAACGTTTCGGTGTATTGAGGTCCATAGAATAAAGGATTTGAGCCATACTGTTCTCTATTATAATAAGCTAGAACCTCACGGGCATCAGAAGGTTTGTTTTCATTTATAACGGTATTTGCATTAGCTCTAATTGGGAGCATCATCCAAGTAGAAAAACCAATTAGGATGAATAATACGCATAAAAGTAAAGTGTTGTATTGAATCATTCCTTTGTTTTTGGTGTATTTTAATCCAAAATAAAAGAAAGCAATCAATAGCAATGTAACTAGTATCGTGCCCGAATCAAATGGCATTCCTAAATCATTAACGGCAAAAACTTCAGTTTTAGCAAAAAAGGCCATTGTTAGAGGGAGTAGCAATTTAAAAATGAACAATAAAACAGAGATAACTACTACATTAGCGATTATGAAGTTTTTAATAGTAACGGTTTTGTAATGTTTGAAATAATATAAAAAACCTATTGCTGGAATGGTAAGTAATGCCATGAAATGGACTCCAAATGAAAGTCCAACTACGAGAGATATGATAAGCAACCATTTATTTCCCCTAGGAGAATCCATGTCTTGTTCCCAGCGTAAACCGAGCCAGAAAAGCAGCGAAATTAGTAACGAAGCCATGGCGTACACTTCTGCTTCAACGGCATTGAACCAAAAACTATCTGAATAAGTGTAAGCAAGAGCTCCTACAAATGAACTTCCTAAAACAACAATTGCATTACTTTTATTTAATGTTGCGCTTTGGTCGTTATTCGAATCTGCGTTAGAAACACGAAGCACTAATTTTTTTAATATCATGGAAGAAGACCAGAACATAAATAAAATGGTAAATGCACTAGAAAAGACGGATGTCATATTGACCATCAAAGCAATATGTTGATTATCTGAGGCAAACATCGCGAAAAATGCGCCAATCATTTGGAATAAAGGAGCGCCCGGAGGATGTCCTACTTCTAATTTGGCAGCAGTAGCAATGTATTCTCCGCAATCCCAAAAGCTCATTGTGGGCTCAACTGTAAGTGTGTACGTTATTAGTGCGATTCCAAATGTTATCCATCCTAGTATTGTATTCCATTTACTGAAATTGAAGTTCGCCTTATTCATGTATTAAAATTTAGTTATATTTTAAGTTACAAAGAAAATGTTTTTTTATTTAAGGATATAGGCATTAACAAAATTTTCTGGGAAACTATTTACATTTGGTAATGTATTGGTTTTTAGTAATTTTCATTTTTTTGCTTTATTTTATTGGCTTGTGAGGTATTTTTTTTTGATAAAAATCATTAAAAAGTTTGCGCAAACTAAATTTTATTATAAATTTGCACTCGCTTAACAGCAATGATGGTCTATGGTGTAATGGTAACACTACTGTTTTTGGTGCAGTCATTCAAGGTTCGAGTCCTTGTAGACCAACCATCATTTTTAAAGAACCCCGTAAACATAACGTTTACGGGTTTTTTTATGGCTTTTTTTCAGGTGTGAGGCTGTGTTTTAATCAACCTTTATCGGTTTGTCAGTAGTTTTGTATGTTTTACATCAATTTTAGAAGGGGGTTTTTAAATTCTCAACGTATTTTAATTCAGTTATTTAGTATTTTCAACTTGTTTGTTGTTAGGTACAATTTCGTATCTTTAGTTAAAATATTTAATATATGAAAGCAGTACTACACTTAGGATTATTTCTAGTATATTTTTCAGCACAGGTTGTTTTTTCTCAAATGCCAAAACCAGGCAAATATCAATCAGATGATGGTATGGCAAGTTTTAGTATTGCCATTTTGCCAGAAGGTATAATTGAATTAACCGAGCCAAGTTTGACCTCTCAATATATGAAAGACGGGGATTTGTATCGGAATAATAACCCAAAGTACAGTAATTATTTAATTCGCGTCGAGAGTGAAAATGAAATATTTTCTTTGAAAGATAATAGTACTGTTACATATAAATTTACGTGGATTGGTAGTGAAGTAATAGAAAGCGAAGACTGTCTCTTGTATCATAAATATCAAGATTTAGCTTCGGATGATAATGAAGTAGAGGTTCAGGCTTATACGTTTTGTTCGGCAGCTGCATTGGCTAAGTGCAACTACACGTCGCAAGGCTTTCAATCTTATTTACCTGGAATCGTCATGACGCTCAAACAAATTATAGTTGATCCAGATAAATGTCCTTGTTTGGATGTTATTCCGCAAAACGTTTGGGATGACAATTAATCTCTTTAATTCTCATTAAATTCTAAATGTAATTACGGGTATAATTGCATGATTTACTAGGTCTTCGCTAATACTTCCTGAAAAAAAATGAGACAATCCTGTTCGTCCATGAGTACACAGTCCAATTAAATCCGCATCGATTTTTCTCGAGAAATTTAAAATGCCTTTTTCGATATTGATATCATTGTAAATTTGTGAGCTGTAGTTATCAAGTTCGAATTCATCCAAAAAATCATTTATTATACGTTCTGAAAGCGCAGTGGTTTTAAAGCTATTAGGGGTACAAATCATTACTAGATGTAAGTGGGCATTAAAAAGTTTAGCAAACTCGATTACTTTTTGGAATGGCTTTTTAATTTCATCGGAGAAATCAGAAGCGAAAACAAAATTAGAAGCTTTAAATTCGGGCATCTCTTTTTTAATTACCAGGACAGGGCACTTAGAAAGGCGAACTACTTTTTCAGTATTAGAACCAACAAGTATTTCTTCAATGCCAGAGACGCCGTGAGATCCCATGACTATTAAATCAATATTGTTTTTTTTACTATACGAAAGAATGCCTTCGAAGGCTCTTTCAAATTTCACTTGTTGCGTTACAGTTATTCCTTGCAGGAAGTTTTTTTCCTTAAGTTGGGCAAGTGTTTCCTTTGCTTTTTGTATAAATAACATTACTTCAGGAATTCCAGTTCCGCCAGTTATAGCATCGTTCATTTGAGTTGGGATTTCTAACATATGAAGTAAATGAATTTCGCTATTATTTCTATTTGCTATTTGTGCAGCAACATTTAAAGCGCATTCAGAGTAAGCGGAAAAATCGATAGGGACTAAAATTTGTTTCATAATTCGTGGAATTAATTATTCAGAAAACCTTACTTTTTATGCTCTAATAAAGATAAGAATTATTTTAACAGCAATCAATTATTTTGGTTTATAAAAAAAACACTATATTTGCACCGTTATTTATTAAAATCTAGATAATGAGGGGACTAAATGTCCCCTCTTTTTATAAAAAATATGACATTTAAAGAAAAAGTAAATACTTTGTTAGTTGAAGGTCTTGTAGACAAGCCATCTATCTTCTTAATTGATCTAATTGTTACGGATGCTTTTAAAGTAATTGTGAATTTAGATGGAGATAACGGTGTGGCTCTTCAAGATTGTATTGATGTTAGTCGATTTATCGATGCTAATTTAGACAGAGAGGAACAGGATTATTCTCTTGAAGTCGCGTCAGTAGGGGTGGGATCACCTTTGAAGCTAATAAGACAATACAAGAAAAATATAGGGAGAACTTTGATTGTTAAAACAGGAACAGAAAATATTGAAGCAGAATTAGTGGAAGCTAATGATGATTTTGTAATTTTGTCATGGAAAGCAAGAGAACCTAAAAAAATAGGAAAAGGTAAGGAGACGGTTCAAAAAAGACTAGAGATACCTTATGGAGACATAAAAGAAGCAATAGTTACAGTAACATTTTAATTAAAGAATTCGCATGGAAAATTTAGCATTAATCGATTCATTCTCAGAGTTTAAAGATGATAAACTTATTGATCGTGTAACGCTTATGGCAATTTTGGAAGATGTATTTAGAAATGCATTGAA
>CAWURM010000026.1:0-28556 GCA_963924965.1 uncultured Flavobacterium sp. | reverse complement strand
GAAGGCTACCCAATTTATTTTTTTCATAATTATAGTATCAATGCACAGTAAGACTATCGTTAGGAGTTGTTGTTACATCTTTTATAAAATTAGATGGAAATTATCTAATGTTTCCAAAAATGGTTCGATTATACAAAATATAAAAGCTAAGCCAATATTTGAAATAAAAATAACCTTTTCAAAGACAACAGATTTTGCGGGAGGTACAAAAAAATTTATTTAAAAAAATTCAGGCTTAGGTTGTAATTCGCAACTAAGAACTATCTTTGCCCGCTATAAAAAAAATAAAAAAGTTGGAAAACAAAGTTTTAAAAGGAGTGTTATTAGTAGGATTAGGAGCCACGAGTTACGGTATGCTCGCTACATTTGTAAAGATGGCATATGGCGAAGGATACACTACGGCCGAGGTTACGAGCTCTCAATTCATATTGGGAATCATTGGTATTCTTCTGATCAATTTGTTTCAAAAAAACAAAAACAGAGACAAGGTTATTAAAGCTTCCAAAAAAAATATTTTTAATCTAATGCTAGCCGGAACTTCTTTAGGGATGACTAGTGTTTTTTACTATTTAGCCGTTAAATACATTCCGGTCTCCATAGGAATTGTGTTATTGATGCAAACTGTATGGATGGGTGTCTTACTCGAAATGATTTTAGAAAAAAAAATCCCTTCAATTCAAAAAATCATATCGGTGCTTATTGTATTAATCGGGACCGGCTTAGCCACAAATTTAATCCATAACAAAATTCAATTGGATTGGCATGGTATAATGTGGGGAATGCTAGCGGCAGCTTCTTTTACAACGACAATGTTTACGGCAAATAGAGTAGCAATAGGCATTTCATCTGCGCAACGCAGTTTATACATGCTTCTAGGTGGCGCTGTAATTGTATTTACTTTTTCTTTAGCCACACAAACTACTCCTTTTAATTTTGAAATATTCCTAAAATGGGGCATCGTTTTATCTCTTTTTGGCACTATTATTCCTCCCCTTTTAATGAATGCAGGATTTCCATTGACAGGTATTGGACTGGGTAGCATCGTTTCTGCCTTAGAACTTCCTGTTTCTGTATTGATGGCCTACTTCCTTTTAAATGAAGAGGTAATAGCCATACAATGGGTTGGAATCTGCTTAATAATCATTGCTATAGTAATAATGAATATCCAATTCAAACCTAGAAAAAGCAATTCGCCTTTAAAAAATTAAGTCGTAATGGAACTTAAAAATTAAATGCTTAAATTCACCGCATAACAATTCAAATTCTGATTTATCATGAATTCAACTTGGCTTTTGTACCTGATGGCTTTTATTTATACTATTGCTGGTATAAATCATTTTAGAAGCCCAAAACTTTATAAGAAAATAATACCTCCTTATTTTCCAAATCCCACTCTTTTAAATTATATCAGTGGCGGGGCCGAAATCCTCCTTGGGATCGCCTTGCTAATCCCTACATTGTCAACTTATGCCGCTTGGGGTATAATTGCATTGTTAATAGCCGTTTTCCCTACGCACTTTTATATGTACAATAATCCTAAAGCTCAAATGGGATTGCCGAAATGGGTTTTATTAGCGCGCATACCTTTTCAAGTCTTTTTAATGTATTGGGCGTATTTATATACGTAAATCATACCCTGTACCATTTATTAAAAATGAATAAATGACGCCTGTTTTATGGCTAAGCCTCATTTTTGAAGTCGATCTCATTGCATAACAATTTTTTGCTATTTTTGGTAAAAGCAAAGGACAGCATCATGAATGAAATTATTTCGTATTTTTCAGCAATTCCCTCTTCTCATAGGAGTTTGATCCTAATTAGTGGTATCACTTTATTTTGGCTAATAGAAAATGCCTATCCCCTATTTAACTTTAAGTATAAAAAATGGCAACATGCAGGTATCAACTTCTTCTTGACCTTGACCACTATTGTTATCAATTTTATATTGGCTTTTATCTTATTACAAACTGCTGATTGGGCTTATGCCAATAATTTTGGAATTTTACAATGGCTCCCTGAAATGCCTTTAGGGGTAAATTGCTTAATCGGCTTGCTGCTATTAGACTTTATTGGAGCCTATCTCGTTCATTTCGTTGAACATAAAAGCAAAGTTTTATGGCGATTTCATTTAATACATCATACAGATACTTGGATAGATACTACATCGGCGAACCGTCACCATCCCGGAGAAAGTGTGATCCGTTTCACTTTTACGACTTTAGGCGTCTTAATAGTTGGCAGCCCCATGTGGATGGTTTTCCTTTATCAAACGTTATCTGTTATCGCTACTCAATTCACCCATGCCAATATTTCCCTTCCTAAGAAATTAGATACTTTATTGAGTTATGTCATTGTATCACCAGACATGCATAAAGTACACCACCATTATCAACTTCCCTATACCGATAGCAATTACGGCAATATCTTTTCGATCTGGGATCGTATTTTCGGCACCTTTAAGACGCTAGAGAGAGAAGAAATCATCTACGGAGTAGACACCCACATGGAAATTGAAATGCATAATAATCTAAAGAACTTATTAAAAATTCCTTTTAAAAAACCAAAAACAATCTAGGTTTTTGAAATAGATTAAAAAAAAACGCTGTTTTGCTCCAAAGTAATTATTTTTTTTATTAATATTGGTATCTAATTTAGAATCAATTATTTTAATCATTAAAACCAATTTGAATTAATTTTCACGTGATGAAAAAGAGTAACCGAAAAGAACTGAGCTGGGAACAAACAGAAAAACTTGTTACATTGGCATTAGAAGAAAAAAATCCTTTTGAAATTATCAAAAAAGAGTTTGGACTAGCCGAAAAAGAAGTTCTGGAAATAATGAAAAAAAAGATGCCCGCAGAAAAATTTGAAATGTGGAAAAAGCGTGCTACTGCAAATAAACCCAAACCAAAACCGATAAAAATTGATGATTTTGACGAAGATTTGGACGGAAAATATTATATAAAAAACAAATTGGATTAAACCAATTTCAAAAAACACTCTCAAACAGAGTGTTTTTTTTTAGCTCCAATAAAAACATATAAAATGTAATGAAATATGTAACAAATGCATGCTTCATTAGTCTAATTGCCAAAATCAAATAAAAATGAAAAAAATATTTTTTGCGTTTACCCTCGCTTTACTATTATTAGGTTGTAAAGCCGCCAATTCCGTTACCTCTAATTCTCCTAAAGAAATAATTCAAGTAGCTATTAATTTAAACGAAGTAAAAGATGACAAAGTGATGGTAACTGTCAAAACACCATCAATTTCCTCAGATGAAATAACTTATCATATCCCCAAAACAGTCCCAGGCACCTACAGCGAGGATAATTACGGTCGTTATATTGATGATTTAAAAGCGTTTGATAAAAAAGGAAATCCTCTAACTGTAAAAAAATTAGATGCTAACTCTTGGTCGATATCCAAAGCGAATACCTTATCCACAATTACGTATTGGGTTAATGATTCATTTGATACAGAAAAAGGAAGCGAATTTGGTCAAGAAGATGTTTTTTCTCCTGCAGGATCTAACATTGATGCCGGAAAAAACTTCTTGTTAAATACGCATTGCTTCATAGGTTACTTTACTGATTTTATGAGCAACCCTTATAAACTAACTATTTCACATCCAGCAGATATGTGGGGTGCGACTTCTATGACAGATATTGATTCAACTCCTATGAGTGATATTTTTATTACCTCACGATATGCAGAATTAGTTGAAAATCCAATCATGTACTCTAAACCAGATCATACTACTTTTGTCGTAGATGGTATGGAAATCAACATTGCAGTCTACTCACCAACAGGAAAAGTTACTGCTGAAAGCATCACTCCAGAAATGAAGACCATGATGACTGCACAAAAAAAGTTCTTAGGAAAAATAAACTCCACTGCAAAATATAGCGTTTTACTGTACCTCTCGACTATGACAGAAACGGATGCTAAAGGATTCGGAGCATTAGAACATCCTACAGCCACTACAGTGGTTCTACCAGAAGTAATGTCAAAAGAAGAATTAGTGAAATCTATGATGGATGTCGTTTCTCATGAGTTTTTTCATATTGTTACACCGCTTACTATTCATTCGAAAGAAATCCAGTTTTTTGACTATAACAACCCTAAAATGTCGGAACATTTATGGATGTACGAAGGCGTAACTGAATATTTTGCCAATTTATTTCAAATAAATCAAGGACTAATTACAGAGGAAGATTTTTACAATCGTCTATCAGACCAAATAGAACGTGCAAAAGCGATGAATGACACTATGTCTTTCACAACAATGAGTGCTAATGTTCTTAAAGAGCCTTATAAAGAACAATACATCAATGTATATCAAAAAGGATCGTTAATAGGAATGTGCTTGGATATTATAATCAGAGAAAAAAGCAATGGAGAAAGAGGAATTCTTGATTTGATGCAAAAATTATCCAATGAATACGGTGTGTCTAAACCCTTTAATGATAATGAACTTTTTGCTAAAATAACTACCTTAACTTATCCAGAAGTTGGAGCATTTTTAAACACTTACGTAGCAGGAACAACACCCATTCCTTATGCTACTTATTTGGCAAAAGTAGGCGTATCTATAGCGTCTGACAAAACACCTTCTAATGTTTTCTTGAAAGGACAATCACCTTACATTACCGTAAATCCCGAGACCAAAGAAATTATTGTTATTCCTAACATAGAGCTGAACGATTTCTACACGGCATTACAACTTAAAGGTGGCGATATTCTAATAGCTATCAACAATACATCATATAACTTAGACAACATTTACGATATGATAAATGAAAGTCAAAAATGGAAAGAAAATGATCCAATTACCATTAAAATAAAACGAAACGGATCAGAGCAAACCATTAAAGGAATTGTAAAACTGCCTTACGAAGAAAAAGAAGTACTTAAAGCCACAGACGATGCAGCCAAAAGTGCTCTAAAAGAATCTTGGTTGAAAGGCTAATTTTATTAAATAAGATCAAATCCCAATTTAGAAATAGATTGGGATTTTTTTTTATAAATTACCAGAATTTAATGCTTCCTCTTTCCAACAATTTTCTTTATTTTGCAGCAAAATTTAAAACAAATGAAAAAAACAATTCTTGCATTCGTATCTCTAGTTCTTTTAGTAGCATGCAGCCAAAAGGAATCAAAAGGAAACGTGCACATCACTGGAAATATTAAAGGCCTAAAATCGGGTACTTTGTACATACAAAGAGTGGTTGATTCTTCTCTAGTTGCTATTGATACCATAACTATTAATGGAAGTTCTTCATTCACTAGCGATATTGATTTAAAATCACCTGAAATGCTGTACTTATTTCTAGATAGAGGAGTTACTAATTCAATGGACAATAATATTTTATTTTTTGCTGAAGAAGGAAACATCAACATCGACACAAACCTTGATAATTACCTATCTGATGCCAAAATTACAGGATCTAAAAATCACGAGTTATTAGATGAATACAAAAAAATCAATTCGAGATTCAAAGACGAAAACTTGACTTTAATTGAGCAAAAATTCAATGCTATCAAAAGCAAAAACACAAAAGCTATTGATAGTATTAGTGCTAAACAAGATTCAAATATCAAAAGAAGGTACTTGTACGCTACTAATTTTGCAATAAACAATAAAGACCATGAGATTGCGCCTTACATAGCCTTATCAGAGATCTATGACATCAACATCAAATACCTTGATACGATCCAGAAGTCAATGACACCTAAAGTAGCACAATCATTTTATGGAAAGAAATTAACGGAGTACGTTAGCTCTATTAAAGCTCAAAAATAAATTTGTAGCAAACAAATTGAACTTTTACAGTCAAAAAAAACATCTCACTTACATGAGGTGTTTTTTTTGTGCTTAAAATTTAAAGCAGCGCCTTTGTTGTTGGTGGATTAAAACAATAACAGACTTGGTTTTATTTTAAAATAAAAAACCACCTAACAAAAGTTAGATGGTTTTACAATGAGCCGGCGGAGGGACTCGAACCCACGACCTGCTGATTACAAATCAGCTGCTCTAGCCAACTGAGCTACGCTGGCGTCTCATTTCGGGTGCAAATATACAGATGAATTCCAAATCTCCAAATAAAAACACCAGAAAATTAAAAAAATTTTAGAGTATAGAACTGCTCGCTTTATAATTGAAAAGCATAAAAAAACCACCTAACAAAGTTAGATGGTTTTACGATGAGCCGGCGGAGGGACTCGAACCCACGACCTGCTGATTACAAATCAGCTGCTCTAGCCAACTGAGCTACGCTGGCGTCTCATTACGGGTGCAAATATACAGATGAATTCGATTTCTCCAAAATAAATCTGTACTTTTTTATCGTTTTTTTAGACTACAATTCGTTGATTTTAGCAATCAATTGATTTGCAGTTTGTTCCAATTCAACATTGATTTGCTTGAAGTGTGCTTTTTTGTTTTCAACATTTTTAGCGTTCACTTTAGTGATTAAAACGTCAAAAGCAGCAATAGCTTCATCAATTAAATCATTAGTTTCAGTTGTTGGTTTTCCAGTAGTTGAAATCTCAAACAAATAAACTGCTTCAATTATATCTCCTAAAACGTAGTTGATGTCTTTTTTTAAATTTTTAACGTTTGCCATTTTTCTTTAATTTTAATTTGCGTCTGCAAAAGTACATATAATCTTTCTATTACTTACTATGAAATGTAAATTTCTAAAATTGAAGCTTTTCCGCTAATCACATAATAATCCATAGCAGCAGGAATCAAAACCGTATCTCCTTTTTTATAACTATAAATGTTTTTATTGTATTCTAATTCAAAATGCCCATCAATACACATATAAACTGTAAAACTATTTCCTGTTTTTGAAACAGTTAAGGCATCAGAGAGCGGTATAAAATTAGTAGTGAAATAAGGACAATTTACAATGGTATTCGATAGATTCTCCTCTTTTGAGTAGGTTCTATAAGCATCTACTTTTTCATAATTTATAGCATCGAGTGCATTGTCAATGTGCAATTCTCTTGTATTACCTTGCGCATCTTTTCGATCGAAATCATAAATACGATAGGTAATATCGGATGTTTGTTGAATCTCGGCAACTACTAGTCCAGCGCCTATAGCATGAACTGTCCCGGTTTCGAGAAAAAAAACATCTCCTTCCGTTACGGGCACATCGTCAAGAATTGTCAATAATGTATCGTTTTTTAAATTTTCCAAATACGCATCGGCATTGGAATCTTCTTTAAACCCCACTATTATTCTAGCCTCAGGATCGGCCTGCATAATGTACCACATCTCCGTTTTTCCAAAAGAATTATGGCGCTTTTTAGCTAATTCATCATTAGGATGTACTTGAATAGACAAATCTTCCCTAGCATCTAAATATTTAAAAAGTAAAGGAAACTGCTTTCCAAAACGGTGGTATACTTCTGTTCCTAGTATTTCATTAGGAAACTCCTCAATAACCGCTGTAAGTGATTTCCCCTTTAAATCCCCATTAGCTATTACGCTCACATCTCCATCTACAGTTGACAATTCCCAACTTTCTCCTGTGATTTTTGATGTTATGGGTTTATTAAGAGTTGTTTTAAGTTTTTCACCTCCCCATATTCTATCTTTTAATATAGGTTCAAATTGCAAAGGATATAGCGTATTACTCATAATTAGGTTGTTTTTATTAGATAAGGACAAAGTTTACTATTTCAGCAAACTAAATCTAATACTATTTTCCTAAAGTACAGTATTTTTTTTAATAAATTCTAACGCTTTAGTTATATGATTCGGACCTTTCATACTATTAAAAACCATTTGAATCGTTCCTTTTTTGTCGATTACATAGGTAACTCGCCCAGGTAGCATGCCAAATAATGCAGTAGGAACACCAAAAAGGGTCCTGATTTTCTTATCCTCATCCGCTAATAAAGTAAAAGGTAGATTATGTTGTTTAGCAAACCTTTTATGCGAAGCTACACTATCGCTACTGATACCAATAACCTCAGCACCCAAATCGGTAAATTCTTCGTATTGATCTCTAAAACTACAAGCCTGAGCGGTACAGATTGACGTATTGTCTTTAGGATAAAAGTAAAAGACTACTATTTTTTTTCCAACAATTTGCTCACTGTCAAAATCTTCACCTTTGGTGTTTTTAGCACCGAATTTTGGTATTTTATCTCCTACTTTTAATGCCATTACTCTCCTTTATAAGTTACAAAATTACGAGCAGTTTCATACAAAACTACTTCTAAATCAAATTCCGACTGAATTCTTTTCCTAATTTTATTCCAAATAACAACCACTATATTTTCGGCTGTTGGATTTAAACTTTCAAAATCAGGAACATCCAAATTCAGGTTCTTATGGTCAAATTGACTTTCTACTTCATCATGAATTATATCCGCTAAAATTTTAACATCCATTACGAAGCCGGTCTCCTGATCGATAGCGCCAGTAACACTTACAATCAAATCATAATTGTGACCATGATAATTTGGATTGTTGCATTTCCCAAAAACAGCATCATTTTTTTCAAATGTCCAATCCTTACGATACAATCTGTGAGCGGCATTAAAATGCGCCTTTCTGCTTATGGTAACTCTCATACTATTCTTATTCTATTTGTGATTTAAAAAGTTCAAAACCTTCTCTTCTATAACTTATGATCTTCAAGAAAATGATAAAATTCGTCAAAAATAATTTTAAACCATACGGTATAAATTTCTGGACGCAGCTGCATATCTTCTTGAACCGCTTCAATACTCATCCACTTCCATGATTCGACCTCCTCTGGGTTGACCTCTGGACTTTCATTATAATACCCTATCATTACATGATCTAACTCATGTTCCGTTAATCCGTTATCAAAAGGTGCTTTGTAAATAAAATGGAATAACTCTTTAAGGTCGGTTTTAAAACCCATTTCTTCATATAGCCGGCGAGTACCCGCTTGAATATTGGTTTCCCCCTCCCGTTGATGACTGCAACAAGTATTAGTCCACAACAATGGAGAATGGTATTTATGATGCGCTCGCTGTTGGAGCATGATTTCATTTTTACTGTTTAATACAAAAACAGAAAATGCACGATGCAATAAAGCCTTTTCATGGGCTTCTAATTTAGGCATTAATCCAATTTGTTCATCGTCTGTATTGACTAATATTACGTTTTCTTCTATCATAATTATTTTTAGCCTCACAAAAATACAAAAAAGTTAAAGAAAAGTGAAAGCTTTAACGTTCTGTTTCATTTTGTTGAAGCTCAAATCTTGCGCATCAATTCCACTTTGACCTTGATGAAGTAACAATTCTTTAGTATTTTTGAAAATCTAACTATTTATTCTCATGAAGTCCATGCACATTCGAAAAGCACAATTAGAAGATCTTAGTCTACTTCTTGAATTTGAACAAGGTATCATTACGGCAGAACGCCCGTATGACCCCACCTTAAAAGAGGGGAAAATTAGCTATTACAACATTGAAGAAATGATACTATCGCCTCAAGTAGAAGTATTAGTTGCTGTAATTGAATCAAAAATTGTAAGCTCAGGATACGCAAGGATTGCAACAGCAAAACCCTATTTAAACCATCAAAACTATGCTTACTTAGGGTTTATGTTTACCCATCCAGACTATAGAGGAAAAGGAATTAATAGTGACCTAATTGAGGTGCTAAAAGAGTGGTGTCGTGCTCAAAATATCTTTGAACTTCGCTTGGATGTCTACAGTGATAATCCATCAGCAATTAAAGCTTATGAAAAAGCCGGCTTCAAAAAACATCTAATAAATATGAGACTAGGTTTATAAAATTTCCCATCTAAAACCAAAATCTCTTTTTATACGTAACTATTGATAGTTAAACCTTATATAAATAGCTGTTAAATTGTAAACTAAATGACATTAGTTGTTGTAAAGGCTAGCTAAATTTGTACTATCAATCTTCAATCCTTTTAAAACTATGAAATCAAAATCCTTTTTAAGCCTTTTAGTATTTCTTCCGTTGTTCGCGTTTACTGCATGTGGTCAAACGGGGAAAAAAAATAATAAAATCGAAACAGCATCAATTATGGAAAATAAAATTAATAAACCCGGCAACCCGTACTACTCCAATACCGATACCACTAAGTTGAATATCACCAATGCCGAATGGAAAAAAATCCTTCCAGATGACGTCTATGCCGTAACCAGAGAAGCGGATACCGAAAGACCATTTACAGGGAAATACTGGAACACCGACGAAAAGGGAACCTACTATTGTGCAGCTTGCGGTAACACTTTATTCCGTTCCGGAGCCAAATTTTCTAGTAATTGCGGATGGCCAAGTTTCTTTGAACAAGAGAATAAAAATAGTGTAATCTACAAAAAAGACAACTCATTGGGCATGGAACGAATCGAAGCGCTTTGCGGACGATGCGAAGGTCATCTAGGACATCTTTTCGATGATGGCCCAGCTCCTACTGGAAAAAGATACTGTATGAATTCTATTGCTCTTGACTTTATCCCTGATACTAAATAATATGAAAAAAATAATTTTAATTTGCATTTTGACCACACTGACCGCTTGTGGACAAAAAAAAGAAACTGCAAAAGCAGTGGTGGAAAAGCCTATTACTAAAGAAAACCTGGAAACCATAACACTAGGCGGAGGCTGCTATTGGTGCGTGGAAGCGGTATATGAGAATTTAAACGGAGTACAATCAGCCATATCTGGATTTTCTGGAGGGAAAAACGCCAATCCAAGTTATGAAGACGTATCCACAGGGAGTACCGGATATGTTGAAGTAGTACAAATCACCTTCGACAAAACAGTTACAAGTTTAGACGAAATATTCCAAGTGTTCTTTACCGTTCATGACCCGACCACATTAAATCGTCAAGGAGCAGATGTAGGAACACAATATCGATCTGTGATTTTTTATCAAAATAAAGAACAAGAAATACAGGCTAAAAATATTATTAATGAATTAAACAAAGCTAAAATCTACAGCGGTCCAATTGTTACGGCGACAGAACCATTTACCACTTTTTATAAAGCCGAAGACTACCACCAAGATTACTATGCCAATAACAAAAATCAACCCTATTGCCGCATGGTCATCCAACCAAAAATGGAGAAATTTGAAAAAATATTTAAAGACAAATTGAAAAAATAAAGATAACAGACATTGAAACCGAAAAGAAATTTTCGGTTTTTTTATTTAACATATTTTCGGATTCCCATAATCCCAGCTCCTTACTTCCTGTAATTTATTCAAAGTTAGCATTCGAAAATATCATCCGTTTTTGGCACTACTTTTGTTTAGTGACATTCAAATTCTACCAAACCCTTTTTTACGTATTTTTGAACCACAATTCATATTATTAAAGAATTTAGAATTAGATTTTAAGAAGCAGTACCTTTTTAAAAGTATCAAAACAAAAAAATTAAATTAATTTCTTTACCATATGAATAGCAGTGTTTATATCGATTTATTTAGGCAATCCCCATCGCTGTCCATTGTTTTGGATACCAATTTCGACATAATAACTGTTACCGACAGTTTTCTAGAAGTCACAATGACTTCACGGGACACGATTACAAATAAAAATATATTTGATGTGTTTCCTGAAAATCCAAATGAAGAAAACCCCGATTCTATTACCAATTTAAGAAAGTCTTTAAACAGTGTATTAGAAAATAAAAGCACTGATATAGTTGATTTTATTAAATACGACATTCAAAAGCCAATTTCAGAAGGAGGCGGTTTTGAAGAACGGTATTGGAAAACCATTAATACGCCAATCCTGGACTCCAAAAATAAGGTAACCTATATCATGCTTTTAGTTGAAGATGTGACTAAATAGAAAAAGCTAGTTTCACACAATAAAAAACTAAAAAAAAGCCTTACACTACTTGCGGAATCTTATGAGTTATCTGAAGAAATTATTGGTACCATAATGGAGCCTATGTTGGTTCTTAATCAAGATTTTAAAATTAAATCCGCAAGCAATTCGTTTTGCCAAAAATATGCGATCGATAAAGCACAAACAGAAGGAGTTTCTTTGTTTGAATTAAACGACAAACAATGGGATTTTCCCGAATTCAAGACTCTTCTTACCACCATGGTAGCCACTGGTATAGATTTTCATAATGTTGAATTAACAAATGACTTTCCTACTCTTGGCAAAAAAACGATTGTATTGAGCGCCAATTATATTTTTCAAAAAATTCATAACGAAAAAACAATTCTATTAGCCATACAAGATATTTCTGAAGTGAGACGCTTGTCCTTAAAACTGCAGGCAAAAGAAAAAAAAGAACTAGAAAAATTACTAGAAATACAAAAGAAAGCGACCAAAGAAATTGAAGATAGCAACAAACGATATAACATGATGGTACTGCAATCTCCATTTGCATTTGCCGTTTTGAAAGGCAAAGACATGGTGGTATCTTTAGCTAATGATAGTATCAAACAAATGTGGGGAAAAGGACAAAATGTAGAGGGTTTGAAATTTAACGATGTTTTACCTGAGCTTATTGATAAAGAATTCCCTGCCTTATTAAACAACGTTTTTACGACTGGAGTCCCATTTTATGGCAATGAGCTTCTTGCACCTATTGCTTATGACGGAATTATAAAAGACGCCTATTTTAATTTTGTGTATCAACCCTATTACGAAGCAGATGAAACAATATCCGGCGTTACTATTATCGCTTATGACGTGACCACACAGGTATTAGCAAAAAACGAACTTATTGCTTCTAAAATTAATGCCGAAATTAAAACTAAAATTGCGGAAGATGCTGTAAAATCAAAACAGCAATTTTTATCTAATATGAGTCATGAGATCAGAACCCCAATGAATGCTATTATTGGCTTCACAAATGTTGTTCTAAAAACATCCTTAGATAAATCACAAAAAGAATACATCAATGCCATAAAGGAATCCGGCGATGCATTACTCATTTTAATTAATGATATTTTAGACATTGCCAAAGTAGATGCCGGGAAAATGACTTTTGAGCAGATTCCTTTTAAATTAACCAATTCTATAGCTGCGATACTTCATTTATTTGAGCAAAAAATGAAGGAAAAAAATATTGAAATCTTTCATGAATGTGACCCCACAATACCTGAATTTCTCATAGGTGATCCCATGCGTTTGCGTCAAATTATTTTAAACTTGATGAGTAATGCCATAAAATTTACTTCAAAAGGACGCGTTAGCATTAGCGTCACAATACAAGATGAAGACGTTGAAAAAATTACACTTCAATTTTTAATAAACGATACTGGAATAGGGGTAGCTACAGACAGGCTTGATCATATTTTCAATAATTTTGAACAAGCCACCAAAGGCACTACTACTTCATACGGCGGAACAGGTTTAGGTTTAGCCATAGTTAAACAACTCGTAGAGCTACAAGGAGGTTCTATAATAGCTAATAGTGAAGAAGGCATAGGTTCGTCTTTTGGATTTATTATGAGCTTTGACAAATCAATCGACGGCTCAAATGATATAGAAGAAGAAATTATTCGTATTTCCGAAAAAGAGAAAGAAAAAACCAAAAAAGTTAAGGTATTAGTAGTCGAAGACATGACTTTAAATCAGCTTTTACTCAAAATAATTTTATTGGATTTTGGTTACGAAATTGATTTAGCTGATAATGGTAAAATTGCCATTGAAAAAATGCACCACAATTCATATGACATTATTTTAATGGATTTACAAATGCCTGAAATGAATGGATTTGAGGCAACAACTCATGTTCGAGAAATATTAAAATCCAACATTTCAATTATTGCTTTAACAGCGGATGTAACTACAGCTGATGTAGAAAAATGCAAGGCCGTCGGTATGAACGATTACATCTCGAAACCTATAGATGAAAAACTGCTATTTAATAAAATCAACAAACATATTGCTAACCTAAATTAATTTAATAGGATTTGTGTTCTATTTATTTTTACTTTTCAAATTAAAATGTAGCATAAACACATCATTCTTTAAGGGAAGTTTTCATTGCTAAACTTTCCCCAATCATCAGAACATATTTTTCGCAGTCGATGGCAAAACTGCAATTAGATTAGCATACAAACTTCCTTATTGCAAGAATACAATCTTTTTTTAAGAATATAAAGCTACCATGATTGGAGTTTAAAAAAACCAATTATGCTATTTAGCCCGCAGAGAACTTACCTGTTTTACTATTTATTTGACAAAATAATTACAACTTCGTTTCCTAGAAAATCTATTAAGAAACTAAACTTTCTAAGTAAGCAAGAAGACGAGATATTATACCTCTTTTGTCAGACAAATAATCTCCCTTTTTACCCAAATTTTCAAATTCTCTAAATGTCGAAACGAAAAAACTTATAAAGCAAATAATCACAATACAAGTGAATATGATAATATCTAAATTTTCCATCTATTTTTTTAATTTTAAATTAAAGAAAATTAATAACCCCATTATCGTAGGAGGCCATAGTCCAATGAATATTGCTTTTTTAAAATTTCCTTCAACTAAATAAATGTATTCAGATATAAAAATTAAACAAACCACAATGAATAAAGTAAAAAGTTCTGATTTTTTGAATTTATTAAACATAATTAAAATTGTTAATTAATTAGAATTTCATTTCTAGTCTCTAACTTATTTATTATCAACTAGTAGGTAAATATAGAAATAAAAAATCAATTCTGTTTAATTATTATTTATTTTTGTTAAACAAAAATAAATAAAACATAAAAGAAGGTAATAAAGATCTAAAAAAAACCTTTCTAATCCTTAAAAAAACAAACATCTGGTAGCAAGACAAAAAACGCTAATGGATGTTTTGTCTTCATTTTATATAAAGTAAATGATGTGTTTTTACGATGAAGATTTGATACTTTCCGCAATCATCAGAGCGCATTTTTCTCCATCGATAGCAGCTGATATAATTCCCCCAGCATAACCTGCCCCTTCACCACAAGGATACAATCCTTTAATTTGAAGATGTTCATAGGTTTTAGCGTCTCTCGGAATTCGAACTGGAGATGATGTTCTAGATTCTGGCGCATGTAAAATAGCTTCATTAGTCAAATAACCACGCATGGATTTTCCAAATTCAGTAAAACCTTCACGTAATATTTGAGTCAAGAAACCAGGAAAAACCTCTCCCATTTCAACTGATGTTGTTCCTGGCACATAAGATGTTTTCGGAATTTCAGATGACACTTTATTTTGAGTAAAATCAATCATGCGCTGCGCAGGTACTTTTTGACTTCCCCCTGCAAGATGCCATGCCTTTTGCTCTATACTTTTTTGGAATTCCATACCGGCTAATGCTCCGAATTTAGCAAAAGGCTGGAAGTCTTCTAATTTCAATTCGATAACAATTCCTGAATTTGCTGTAGCTTGATCTCTTTTTGAAGGAGACCATCCATTCGTTACTACTTCGCCCGGACTAGTAGCGCAAGGTGCAATTACCCCACCAGGACACATACAAAAAGAGTACATACCTCTACCTCCAACTTGCTTTACAATGCTATAGGGGGCAGGTGGTAAAAGGGACCCACGATAATCACAACTGTATTGAATACTATCGATTAAAGTCTGTGGGTGCTCCGCTCTTACGCCCAAGGCAAAAGGTTTAGCCTCGATAAATATTTTTTTTCTATCCAATAATTCAAAAATATCTCTAGCGGAATGTCCTGTTGCTAAGACTAGTTTATTAGCTACTATCCTATCTCCTTTTTGGGTTACAATTCCTTCCACTTCATTATTCTTGACTAGAATATCAGTAACTCTAGTTTCAAATAAAACTTGGCCTCCACATTCAATAATTTTCTCCCTGATATCTTGAATAATTTGAGGTAACTTATTAGTTCCAATATGCGGATGCGCCTCTACTAAAATATCTGGTGTAGCACCATAGGCAACTAAAAGCTCTAAAATGCGGGTTACATCGCCTCGTTTTTTGGAGCGGGTATATAATTTTCCATCGGAATAAGTACCAGCACCACCTTCACCAAAACAATAATTAGAATCTTCATTAACAATATGATCCACATTAATCGCTTTTAAATCACGACGACGTCCACGAACATCTTTTCCTCGCTCGACTACAATTGGCTTTAAGCCCAACTCTACTAATTGCAAAGCCGCAAAAAGACCTGCAGGACCAGCTCCCACAACAATTACTTCTTGCGCATTTGAAACATTTGGATATTCTGGCAACTGAAATTTAGACGCTTGAAAAAACTCCCCTTTTAAATACACAGCGACTTTCAAATTAATTTTTATCGCTTTTTGACGCGCATCAATTGACCGCTTTAAAATAGCAACCTGCTGAATTTCATTTACTGAAACTTTAATTTGTTTCGATACGTGATTTTTAAGTTGCAGTTCGTTAGCAGCAATTTCTGGAGTTACTTGTAAAAGGAGTTCTTGAGGCATTTTTTTAGATTATTCGATTTTTAGATTATTGAACCTATACAACTAACAGCAATAATCGGATACAAAAATACTATTTTGAGTTGAATTTTGGTTACTCAAATAAGAATCCATTTTTCAATAGGGTTATTATTCAAAATAGAGATGTAACTTTGCATCATGGAATCAGTGAAACAAATAAAAAATGTCTAGAAAAATAAAAATGATTTGGGACTTTCGTGGTCCAGCTGGAGCAAAAACAGCAGAGCATCATGAAATTCACTTGAAAGAATATATTGCAATTGAAAAATTACCGTTGAATATTACTGGTTTCGAAATCCGATCAGACATGCACGCCATCGCCTTTATGGTCGTTACAGACGAACACTTGAAACAAATTCGAGATGCCTTAAAACCACATCGAGCGGAGATTTACGAAGAGCCTAAAAAAGAATAAGGTCTTGCAGTTCGTATTTTAACTTTAAGACCTTATTATATGGTTTAGCTGAAGTAGGACTAATTCGCCACTTCGCTAATAAATTTAATTCTCATTAAACGCAATTCGTCAATGTCATAATCACCTTCAAATTCTTTTAAAGCCCCTTCAATCTTATCCGATTCTGATTCCATAAAATAATCGTAAATTTCTTCTTGCTGCTCTTCGTCAAGCATGTCATCAACCCAATATTTAATATTTAGCTTCGTACCTGAGTAGACAATTTGCTCCATTTCTTTGAGAAGAAAATCCATGGTTAACCCTTTTGCTTTGGCAATATCATCGAGTGACAATTTTCGATCTATATTTTGAATAATATATAACTTATTGGCTGAATTAATTCCGGTAGATTTTACCACTAAATCATCTGGCCGAATAATGTCGTTATCTTCTACATACCGATTAATAAGCGCTACAAATTCAGAACCATACTTTTTAGCTTTCCCTTCACCAACTCCGTGAATATTAATTAATTCAATTAAAGAAATTGGATATTTTAAAGCCATGTCTTCCAAAGACGGATCTTGAAACACAACAAAAGGCGGCACACCAATTTTTTTCGCTACTTTTTTTCTCAAATCTCGCAACATTCCCATTAAAACCTCATCGACAGCACCTGTTGACTTAGAAGCAGTAACAATGGCTTCATCCTCAGATTCATTATACTCATGATCTTCAGACATCATAAAGGAACTTGGTTTTTGTATAAAACCCAATCCTTTTTCAGTAATTTTTACAATACCGTAGGTTTCGATATCTTTTGTCAAATATCCAGCAACCAGGACTTGCCTTAATAATGCCATCCAATATTTTTCATCAAAAGCCACACCAGATCCAAAAAATGATTGAACATCCGTTCGATGCGCTTTGATCACTGCGTTGACTCTCCCTATTAAGGTAAAAACAATTTCTTTAGATTTATACAAATGCTTGGTATCTCTTACGATCTCTAGTAACTTGACCACTTGCTTTTGGGCTTCAATTTTGGTTTTTGGATTTCTTACATTGTCATCCATATCTGCGCCTTCACCTGTTTCGCTATCGAACTCCTCACCAAAATAATGCAGTAAAAACTTCCTTCTCGACATCGATGTTTCGGCATAGGCTACTACCTCTTGTAATAATGCGAAGCCAATTTCCTGCTCAGCAACTGGTTTCCCCGACATGAATTTTTCTAATTTTTCCACATCTTTATAGGAATAATACGCCAAACAATGTCCTTCACCACCATCTCGACCGGCACGACCCGTTTCTTGATAATAACTTTCTAATGATTTTGGGATATCATGGTGAATAACAAACCGAACGTCGGGCTTATCAATTCCCATTCCAAAAGCGATAGTCGCTACAACAACATCTACATCTTCCATCAAGAACATGTCTTGATGTTTCGCACGTGTTTTCGCATCTAATCCCGCATGATAAGGCACCGCACTTATTCCGTTTACTTGTAAAACTTCGGCAATAGCCTCCACTTTTTTACGGCTTAGGCAATAGATAATACCTGATTTTCCTTTGTGCTGTTTTATAAACCTAATAATATCCGATTCGATATTCTTGGTTTTCGTTCGTACTTCGTAATATAAATTGGGTCTATTAAAGGATGCTTTAAAAGTTTTAGCATCACACATGTCCAAGTTTTTAAGAATGTCTTCTTGGACTTTGGGAGTAGCAGTAGCGGTAAGCCCTATAACAGGAATATCGCCTAATTGCTTGATAATATTTTTAAGATTTCGATATTCAGGTCTAAAATCATGTCCCCATTCGGAGATACAATGTGCCTCATCAATAGCTACAAATGAAACTGTTACACTTTTAAGAAAGTTCACATTCTCCTCTTTCGTTAAAGATTCTGGAGCTACATACAGCAACTTGGTCAAGCCAGATGTAATGTCCTTTTTTACTTGAGCAATCTCTGTTTTGGTCAGTGAAGAATTTAAAACATGAGCAATCCCAGTTTCAGAAGACAAACTTCTAATGGCATCCACTTGGTTTTTCATTAATGCAATCAAGGGAGAAACAACAATCGCAGTCCCTTCTTGTGTTAGCGCAGGTAATTGGTAACAGAGCGACTTTCCTCCGCCTGTAGGCATAATAACAAATGTATTTTGCTTACTTAGCAAACTATTTATCACTTGTTCCTGGAGTCCCTTAAATTGGCTAAAGCCAAAATATTTCTTTAATTCTTTATGGATATCAATTTCGTTTGAATTCATTCTTTAATGTATGGTATTATGTGGTATTTTGTATAAATTTGCATCACATAAAGATACAAATTTCTTTTACACTTACAAATTTTAAACATTCTGTTTTGATATCAAAAGAAAATATATTGGCAATTGCCAAAAAAACAATACTGTCTGAAAGTAAAGCGATTACGAAACTAACAGAATATTTAGACGAAAATTTCACTGACGCTACACAAGCCATCTTCAATTCTAAAGGACGATTGATCGTAACCGGAATAGGGAAAAGTGCCATCATTGCTCAAAAAATGGTAGCTACTTTCAATTCTACCGGGACACCTTCTATGTTCTTACATGCCTCGGAAGCGATTCATGGCGACTTAGGAATGGTTCAAAATGAAGATATTATTATTTGTATTTCAAAAAGCGGCAATAGCCCGGAGATAAAAGTATTGGTTCCATTATTAAAACGATTCGGAAACACTTTGATTGCGATTACTGGTAATATGACCTCATTTTTAGCTAAAGGATCTGACTATATTCTGAATACCACTGTAGAATCAGAAGCTTGTCCTATCAATTTAGCACCTACAAGTAGCACTACGGCACAATTAGTTATGGGAGATGCTATTGCGGTTTGCTTGATGGAAATGCGTGACTTTAAAGCAGAGGATTTTGCTAAATACCATCCTGGTGGTGCCTTAGGAAAAAAACTGCTGCTCAAAGTGAAAGACATGTTGGAACACACTTTAAAACCAATGGTTAGTCCTGACGCTCCTATCAAGAAAGTTATTTTTGAAATTTCAGAAAAACGACTTGGAGTTACCGCTGTAGTAGAAAATGATAAAGTTATAGGTATCATCACCGATGGAGATATTCGTAGAATGCTAAATGAAAGAGACAGTTTCTCAGATTTGACTGCCCAAGACATTATGACTAAAAACCCAAAAATGATTCAGTCATATGATATGGTCGTTGACGCCTTCAATATTTTAGAAGATTTCTCCATTACACAGCTAGTGGTAGTGGATCACGGCGCTTACAAGGGCGTACTGCATTTACACGATATTTTAAAAGAAGGAATAGTATAATGGCAAAGAAAAATCAAAACGAAATGTCGTTTTTAGACCATCTAGAAGATTTAAGATGGTTATTAGTACGAAGCACGATAGCGATTATCATCATGGCGATAGTGACTTATTTTATAAGTGATTATTTGTTTGACACCGTAATTTTTGGTCCTACACGACCTACATTTTTCACCTATACTTTTTTCTGTGAATTATCCCATTCACTGGGTTTTGCAGATAGTATTTGCATAACTGAAATGCCATTCATCATCCAGAACACAGAGATGGAAGGGCAAGTCAATGTATTCATCTGGATATGTATCCTCGCCGGTTTTATTTTAGCCTTCCCTTATATTTTATGGGAAATATGGAAGTTCATTAGCCCAGCCTTGTACACCAATGAAAAGAAAAATGCTAAAGTATTTATCTTTTTCTCTTCTTTACTTTTCTTTTTAGGTGTGATTTTTGGCTACTTTGTAGTAATACCTATGTCGGTGAATTTCGTAGCAACCTTCACGGTCAGTGACATTGTAAAAAATCAATTTACTTTAGACTCTTATATCGGAATGGTAAAAACATCCGTTCTGGCTAGTGGTTTGTTTTTCGAATTACCCATCATCATCTATTTCTTGACTAAATTAGGACTCGTATCACCAACGTTTTTGAGAACCTATCGCAAATACGCTATTGTACTAGTACTTATCATTGCAGCTATCGTAACACCACCGGATGTGGTGAGTCAAACCATAGTTGCGATACCCATGTTATTAATCTACGAAGCAAGTATCTGGATTTCAGTATTTGTACATAAAAATAAAAAAGACTAAAATGGCTGCAATAATAGAAGAATTCAACGAATACCGTTCTAGAATGAACGAGAAACTACTGGCTGACAATAATAAAATTGTTAAGCGTATTTTCAACTTAGACACTAATGCGTATGCTGCAGGTGCACTTGATGTAAAAACAAAAGAGTTATTAGGATTAGTAGCTTCTGCTGTTTTGCGTTGCGACGATTGTGTAAAATACCATCTAGAAACCAGCCATAAAGAGGGCGTTACCAAGGAAGAAATGATGGAAGCAATGGGTATCGCTACATTAGTGGGTGGAACGATTGTAGTTCCTCATTTACGTCGAGCGTATGAGTTTTGGGAAGCCCTAGAAGAAGAAGCTGCTAAGTAATAGATGACAGAAATAGCATTTGCTAAATTTCTAAAAAATGCAATTGACGTACTATCTAAAAAATTGTTAACAGAACGAGATGTTGGGCTGATTATTCGTTTATTTGCGAAAGAAAACAGCCCAATTTTTAAACGATTAAATAAATCAGCATGATTTTAAGAGCCGAAAATTTAGTAAAAACATATAAAGGAAGAAGTGTCGTAAAAGGCATTTCTGTCGAAGTAAATCAAGGTGAAATCGTAGGACTACTTGGACCTAATGGTGCTGGAAAAACAACCTCTTTTTACATGATTGTAGGTTTAGTTAAACCCAATTCAGGAAACATTTACTTGGATGACTTGAATATTACTGATTATCCCATGTACAAGAGAGCCCAACAGGGAATTGGTTATTTAGCACAAGAGGCTTCTGTGTTTAGAAAACTGAGTATTGAAGACAATATCTTAAGTGTTTTACAATTGACTACACTTTCTAAAGAAGAACAAGAAGCCAAAATGGCAAGTTTGATTGCTGAATTCAGTTTAGAACACATTCGTACCAATCGTGGAGATCTTCTTTCAGGAGGAGAGCGCCGTCGTACTGAAATTGCCCGATGTTTAGCTACTGACCCCAAATTTATCTTGCTTGACGAACCTTTTGCGGGAGTTGACCCTGTAGCCGTGGAGGACATTCAAAGGATTGTAGCCCAATTAAAAAATAAAAATATCGGAATTTTAATCACCGATCACAATGTACAAGAAACATTAGCAATTACGGATAAAACCTATTTGATGTTTGAAGGTGGAATCCTAAAAGCAGGTGTACCTGAAGAGCTGGTAGAAGATGAAATGGTGCGACGTGTTTATTTAGGGCAGAATTTTGAATTGCGTAAAAAGAAAATCGAATTTTAAATTGCCACTTTTATGAGTACTGACCCTAAACCCAGTAAAGAGACACTAGAAAAATGGCATAAAGATCCTAATAATTGGAAACTAGGAATCTTTTATTACAACAAAGAAGACAGACGAATTTTGCCTCCCAAAAGAATAGCTTGGGCAGGATGGACGGTTAATTTTGCTAACAGCTTATCCGTCTCCGTTTTTGTACTTGTAATACTGACTATCATAGGAATTACTATTTTTTCAGCAAAGTAACCCACCTGTTCTTTTATCAAAATTCGATAGTAATAAAACGCAATTGCTGCAAATCCCCATTGTAGATATTAACATCTACATTTCCTTTAATGCCAGGTACTGAGGCCTTCTCTGTAAACTGCCAAAACAACCAGTTTTCATCTATTTCTTCTCTGTAAAAGTTATAATTCGCAATCCAAAAAAGATAGTCGCTAAACTCTTCTTTTAAAAAATCTTCATAATATTTTTCCCCCGTGTAGATAATGGGCTTTACTTTATAATGCGCTTCAACCGCGACTAACCACCGTTTTAATCCAATTTTCAAACGGCTCAAGGATTGATTTTTAGGTAATTTTTCAATGTCTAATACAGGAGGCAAATCCCCTTTCTTTAAATGAACCGTTTTAATAAAAAGGGCCGCTTGCTCCAGAGAATTTTCGTTTGGGCGGTAATAATGATAAGCACCTCTAATGAATTTATTTTTTTTGGCTCCAAGCCAATTTTCCTCAAACCCTTTATCAAGTCTATCATTACCAACGGTAGCTCGAACAAAAACAAAATGAATAGGATATTTACTTTCCAAGGAATCAATCTTTTCCCAACTAATAGTTCCTTGATATTCAGAAACATCAAGACCCACTACCTTTCCTTCACTTTTTTTCAACACTTGAAAATTGCGAACGTCTGAAATTCTTTTTTCCTCTGCCTCTAATTCGGCAGCATGTCTCGATTTAAAACTGAAATAATATTTCAATCCCTCTCTGTAATGAAAAGCGGTCGCAACAAATAAAAGTATAATGAAAAAGGCAATCACATAACGGATCAATCGCCCCGATAAAAAAGAACTCCCTTTCTTAGACTTCCTATTTACAGTGGTCTTCCTTCGCCTAACGATTTTTTTTCTCATCTAGTTTAAAAGTGTTACTCACTATCGATAATAGTACATATCCAATGATGACTAAAGGAATACCTAAATATTGAAAGAATACCAACAACAAAAAAGACAGAAATAAAAAGACAATTTGAAGTGCATTGTCTTTGAGATTAAATTTTTTAATTTTCAAAGAAAACAAAGGAATTTCAGCATTTAAGATATACGCGCTAAAGAGGGTAATTGCTAATAACACCCCTTGATTTGTGAAAATTTCGAGAACAATTAAGGAATCCGAATATTTTAATACCAACGGCAAACTTAATATAAACAACGCATTAGCTGGAGTAGGCAATCCAATAAAAGAATTGGTTTGACGCGTGTCGATATTAAAAACTGCTAATCGGTAACAACTACCAAGTGTGATAATGAACCCTAAAAAAGGCATCCACTCACTGGATGAAATTTCGTTTTGGCTATTAGAAAGCATATGAAACATAATATATCCCGGTACCACTCCACTAGTCACCATATCAGCTAAGGAATCCAACTGCAGACCTAATGGTCCAGAAACCTTAAATAGTCGTGCAAAAAAACCATCAAAAAAATCAAAAAAGATACCTAGGCAAACCATGTAAAAAGCCATTTCAAAATCCAATCTAGAAGTAAAAACGACTGCCATGCAGCCACAAAAAAGATTGAGCAAAGTAATACTATTAGGAATGTGTTTCTTTATATTCATTGTATTTTCATTTTTAAATCAAGTTGACAAATTTAGTATAATAAGTGAATGAAGTGTTAATTTTCAAAAGAGATTGTTAACAGCACTCACTACTTTAGTATTTATTTCAACAAAGGAATAAATTAGCTCGTTAAAAAATTATATTTTTGATAAAAATATAAAGATTGAAAAGATATCCAGTTATTCTTCTTCTTTTGGTATATGCCCTCAATTACGGACAAACCGTGAGAAAATACTCTAATGAGTTTATGAATATCGGCGTTGATGCGGCTGCATTAGGCATGTCTAATACTGTTGTTGGTTCAACCGCTGATGTCAACTCAGGCTATTGGAATCCTGCAGGTCTCCTTCACCTAGAAGACAATCAAATGGCTTTGATGCACGCCAATTATTTTGCCAATATCGCGCAATACGATTATATTGCCTATGCTAGTCCCATCGACGACCGATCGGCCTGGGGAATGTCCTTAATCCGTTTTGGTGTTGATGACATTTTAAACACTACTGAATTAATAGACAGTCAAGGTAATATTGATTACAATCGAATTAGCCTGTTTTCTACAGCTGATTACGGATTTACTTTTTCTTATGCCAGAAAACTGCCTGTCCAAGGCTTTCAATATGGTGTCAATGCTAAAATCATTCGCAGGATTATAGGGAAATTTGCAGATTCATGGGGATTTGGTTTTGATATCGGATTACAATATGAAAAGAAAGACTGGAAATTAGGATTGATGGTTCGGGATATTACCACCACGTATAACGTATGGAATATTAACGAAGAGGAATACCAAAAAATCGCAGATGCCGTCCCTGGACAAAATCAAGACTTACCGGAAAGCACTGAAATTACCGCCCCAAAATTGCAATTAGGACTATCCAAAAAAATGATTATTCGCTATGATTATAGTCTGATGGCGGCGATCAATTTAAATATGCGATTTTCTAAAACTAACGATATCATTTCCACTGATTTTGCAAGTGTAGATCCTGCAGTAGGTCTTGAATTTGGCTATTTGGATTTAGTATTTCTTCGTGCGGGTGTAGGTAATTTTCAAAACATACAACAACTGGACAATACTGAAAAAATTGGATTTCAACCTAACATAGGACTGGGATTCAAATACAAAGGCATTCAAGTAGATTATGCTTTGACCGATTTAGGAAATCAAAGTGCCGCTTTGTATTCTAATATATTCTCCTTAAAAGTAGATTTATCCCTTTTTAGAAACTAATTTTGCATCTTACAATTACCTCAAATGAATTCTAAGCACTTCAAAAAAATACTTTTATGTCTTGTTCTGCTAACTATAGTAACGGTTAGTAAGGGGCAAAGTCCTATTTTATCAGAAAATGCAAAAGTAAGCGTGTTAACTTGCGGAACAGGAAATGAATCTTATTCCCTATTTGGGCATACAGCCATCCGAATTACGGATGCTCCAAACTTTATTGACCTAGTGTATAATTATGGTGCTTTTGACTTTAACACGCCTAATTTCGTACCTAAATTCGTCAAAGGAGATTTGCAATATTTTGCTGTAGCACATTCATTCCATGATTTCATGAACGAATACCAATATGAAAAAAGATCTGTTTACGAACAAGAATTGAATATTTCTACAACTAAGAAACAACAATTATTCGAAAATTTAAATACAACATTGGCCTCTGGCGACAGTCATTATACTTATAAATTTATTGATAAAAACTGCACTTCCATGGTGGTAGATATTATTAATAAAACACTCAACACTACTGCAATTGTAAAAAAAACAGATACAACTCTAACCTATAGAACGATTCTATACCCCTATTTTGACCATCATTTTTATGAAAAATTAGGAACAAGCATCATTTTCGGAAAAAAAGTAGATGAGTTGGGCACGCGTATATTTCTACCTTTTGAATTGCTCAAAAGTTTAAAAACGGTTCAATATCAAAACCAGTCATTAGCTAAAGAACCTAAAATTCTTTTAACTTCCGATGGAATTCCACCCAGATCCTGGTGGAACAATCCTTACACTTACCTTCTCTTTCTCGCTTTCATCATTATCATTCGTACCAAAAGAGTCAACCAAATTTATTTTATTACCATGGGAGTTTTGGGAATATTCTTTATAGTAGTTGGATTCTATTCTTTTCATCATGAATTGAGTTACAACTATAATGCCTTATTGTTTAACCCAACCCTACTGGCAGTAGCTTATTATTGCATGAAAAACAACCAAAAAGGAATATTAAACTGGTCGGTTTTTAACCTTTTGTCTTTAACGATTTACCTCTTGCTCCTGATAAATAAGGCGCATCTCTTAATTGTAACGCCTTTGATACTGACTAGCGGAATTATATTAGTGCGATTAGTGATGAAAAACAAGCGTTCTGCTGATCTAAAATAAGTTTTACAGTAGTTGAATGTAGTTGTACCCTATTTCGAAAATTGAGCAAGGCAAATTCCTTTTCATCTAACGTATTCGGTAATCTATTTTCCGCACATCGAGTAACGAAAATCGACAATCGACTTATTGCCCTCTATAGAACAAAACAGTAGTAATTGTTTTGAGCGTGATATTTAAATCCAAGTAAAAACTACGGTGTTTAATATAATACAAGTCATACTGTAGCTTAATTAAACTGTCATCGATCGTTTCACCATAAGCATAATTAACTTGAGCCCAGCCTGTAAGTCCTGGTTTAATGATGTGTCTAGTTTCATAAAAAGGCATAACAGCAGCTATTTCTTTAACAAAATGAGGGCGCTCCGGTCGCGGGCCTATCACAGCCATTTCTCCTTTTAGCACATTGAAAAACTGAGGCAACTCATCAATTCTGCTTTTCCTCAAGAATTTTCCAAATCGGGTTACACGAACATCATTGGTTGTGGCAAAAACTGCACCATTGGATTCGGCATTAATGACCATCGTTCTGAATTTAAGAATTTTAAACGGCTGACCATCTTTTCCAATTCGGTCTTGGGTATAAAATACTTTTCCTTTATTTGCCATCATATTTCCTATGAGGATAAATGGAAATAAGATTAAACCAATTAGAACTCCAATGATAGAAATACTAATTTCGAACACCCTAACTATGGACAGGTACAATTTATTATGATTACTGCGGCTAAATGGGAAAAAACGATAAAAATCGCGAGCCATAAATTGCACTGGAATCCGATGTGTTTTGCTTTCGTAGACCTGGGTATATTCCCTAATAATTTTACCAGACTCCAACAGTTCCAATAACTGATGGTATAAATCTGGCGTCATTCCCTCTGTATTTTTAGAGGCAATAACGATTTCAGAAACACCTTTTTCCTGCACAAATAAGGCTAAGTCTCTTCTTCGAACATGTTCCACATAATGAAGTTCTTCTGAATCATCGGTATCAGTATGAAATAAAGAATCCGCATTGACAAAGGCTACTATTTTATAATGAGGATCAATATTTTCTAAGCCCACGATTAATTCTTCCACTTGGTCTTTATCACAAATTAAAACCGCATTTTGTAAAAACCGTTTGGAGGCTAAAAACTGAACATAAAACATCCTCCATGAAATCAATGTGAGGACAAAAATTCCGAAAAAAGCTAAGATTTGCAAACGATTGGATGGTAGAACTGGCGAGAAAAAAGGAGTAAGCAAGTAAAACAAAAAAGTAGTAGATACCGTCAATAAAATACTTTTTAAAACTTGGTATTCATTGCTTGCCACTTGTAAACTGTAGAGCTCAAATATGGTCCCAAAAACACTTAGATAAAACACCAATAGCACAATTGAATTGAAACTATTCACCAAAGACTTCAAGTACTCTAGGTCGAAAGCTTTACCAACTAAAGAAAGGGCTAACAACACAAAAACAACATCGAAAAGATACAGAATAGTTTTCCGTTCAGAGATTTCAAAATGTATTTTGTTTTTGGACATGGGGCCTTTTGCTGATATTGTTGCAATTTAAGTATTTTGCCTAAAAAAAGTTACAAAAAAAATAAATTCTATTAACAACCTCTTGTTCAAAAAAACATTTAATCCATAACAGTTAAATGGCCTATTCTTTTCTAGAACTCCCAAGCTGAACATTCAATAAAGATAAAGAATAGACAAATGCGGGCACCGCGGTTCGCATGGCAGCATGATTGATGGTTAGAAACCAAAAAGCGACAAAACACAATAAAAACATATTGAATTTATTTTCCAAATATAGGACCAATGGAGTAAAAAATAAAATTAACAATCCTATAATGCCTAAGGACCCATGCTCCGCCAACATACGAGTAATTTCATCATGCGACAAAACAAAGGTACCCGTCTCTGCTTCCCTAATTTCCACTCCTTTCCCAACTCCCACTCCAAAAATAGGGTTTTTTAAAAAAGTGTTAATTTCATTACGTGCGATATCTTCTCGTCCTGTAAATTGACTTTTTTTCACTCTTCCAGCTGCATCTTGATTGGCATAACGCTTATTAATTAATCCACCGGTTTGAAATGAGGTATAACCCCAGATACTTAACATT
>CAWURM010000025.1:0-27386 GCA_963924965.1 uncultured Flavobacterium sp. | reverse complement strand
TTCCAAATATATTAAAACAAAAAAACTCAGTCAAATAATGACTGAGTTTTTATGCTATTAACTAACCAAAAAACTATAAATTATGAAATTTATATCAATACGGAAGGAAACCACCCCTTCCATTTTGCGAGTGCAAAGGTAGTCAACAAATTCAGTTATTAATTCAAAAAAAAAAGTTTAACACAACATTGATAAATTATCAACTGAATTGCCATCTATTTTTTCACATAATGTAAAAAAAAGACGTTTTTATAGTGTTCCTCGCAATTGCTGCTCTCTTTCAATTGATTCAAAAAGGGCCTTGAAATTACCCGCACCAAAGCCTTTTGCCCCCATTCTTTGAATTATTTCAAAAAATAAAGTAGGTCTGTCTTGTACTGGTTTAGTGAAAATTTGCAATAAATATCCATCTTCATCAGCATCGACCATAATGGCTAATTTTTCTATTTCATTGATATCTTCTTTCATCATTCCCATGTGTTCCCCTAAACGTTCCGGAATGGCTTCGTAATAAGTATGTGGTGGTGCAGACAAAAATTCAACTCCTCTTGCTCTTAGTTGGCTTACTGTTTTAATAATGTCATCAGTAGCTATTGCAATATGCTGTATTCCTGGTCCACCGTAGAAATCTAAATATTCCTCAATTTGTGACTTTTTCTTTCCTTCGGCAGGTTCATTGATTGGAAATTTAATTCTTCCGTTACCATTAGACATTACTTTACTCATTAATGCTGAATACTCTGTTGTGATTTGTTTATCATCAAAAGAAAGGAAGTTTACAAATCCCATTACTTCTTCATAAAACTTTACCCAAGTATTCATTTCATTCCAACCTACATTTCCTACCATGTGGTCAATGTATTTTAATCCCGTTGGCTCTGGATTATAATCAGACTTCCATTCTTTGTATCCAGGCAAGAAGATCCCATTGTAGTTTTTACGCTCCACAAATATGTGAACGGTTTCTCCGTAGGTATAAATTCCAGAACGCACCACTTCACCGTGTTCG
Organism: uncultured Flavobacterium sp.; assembly: GCA_963924965.1. Taxonomy (GTDB): domain Bacteria; phylum Bacteroidota; class Bacteroidia; order Flavobacteriales; family Flavobacteriaceae; genus Flavobacterium. The sequence continues at coordinate 26,377 of CAWURM010000025.1, read as the reverse complement.
TCTTTTTCAACAGTAGGCTCCATAAAAGAACGTGCTCCGCGTTTCATTGTTTCTTCGTAAGCACTGGTTGCATCTTCAACCCATAATGCCGCTACTTTTACTCCGTCCCCGTGCTTTTTTAAATGCTCGTGAATGGGTGAGTCTTGCGTTAATGGTGTTGTTAGTACGATGCGTATTTTATCTTGCTTCATTACATAAGATGTTCTGTCTCGCACTCCTGTTTCTAATCCAGCATAGGCCAATGATTGATACCCGAAAGCGGTTTTGTAATAATGCGCTGATTGTTTTGCGTTTCCTACGTAGAATTCTACATAATCTGTTCCTAATAATGGAAGGAAATCTTGTGCTCCTTCAAATATTTTCTCTAGTCCGTATTCTACGGATTTTACTTCTTTTGCCATAATGTTTATTTGTTTAATCGGCGAATCGTTTATTAGATGCGACCGAATTGTTTTTTGAATTTTGATTTTTTAGCCCTGATGGTAGCGGCATCCTTTATGTTTTTTCTTTAAAAACATAAAGATATAGCGTACTGCAGGAAATAGCTCCTTATGTTACTCTACCCAAGATTTATAGTATTGACCATCGTCAAGCCCCATGGCTTCTTCAGTAACCATGAGCGGGCGGAACGTATCTACCATAACAGCTAATTCCTCCGTACCGGTATGACCAATACTTCGCTCCATAGCTCCGGGCGCCGGACCGTGCGGAATTCCTTTTGGGTGCAACGTAATATGTCCCTGTTCAATGTTGTTGCGACTCATAAAATCGCCATCAACGTAATACAAAACCTCATCGCTATCAATATTGCTATGATTGTAGGGTGCCGGAATTGACTTTGGGTGGTAATCGTACAATCTTGGGACAAATGAGCATACTACAAATGTAGCCGTCTCAAATGTTTGATGCACCGGTGGCGGTTGGTGTACACGTCCTGTTATAGGTTCAAAATTGTGAATACTAAATCCGTATGGAAAATTGTACCCATCCCAACCAATAACGTCAAAAGGATGTGTTGCATAAACTACTTCGTGCATCATTCCCTCTTTTTTGATCTTGATTAGAAAGTCGCCTTTTTCATCGTGGGTTTCCAACTCAGTTGGTAAAATAAAATCGCGTTCACAAAAAGGTGAATGCTCTAGGTGTTGACCTGATTCGTTTTTATATCGTTTTGGAGTATAAAATGGAGCAAATGACTCGACGTAAAACAAGCGATTATCTTCGGTATCAAACTGAATTTGGTAAATAATTCCGCGTGGAATAATTAAATAGTCCCCGTATTCAAATGGAATGTTACCCAACATTGTGCGCAATTTTCCTTTCCCTTTATGAATGAAAATCATTTCATCCGCATCGGCATTTTTATAAAAATATTCAGTTAACGATTTTTTTGGGGCAGCAAGACCTATAGTACAGTCTTTATTAACCAGCATCGCTTTGCGACTATCTAGAAAGTCATCGGCTGGTTTTAGCTCAAATCCCTTTAGCAATAAAGATTTTATGTTTTTACCAATGGCTATTTTTGGTTCTACTGAATAGGAATTTAAAATTTCCTTAACCTGTGTGGGTCTGTGAACATGATATGACAACGAGGCATGTCCGTGAAACCCCTCGGTACCAAATAATTGTTCGTAATAAAAACCACCGTTTGGTTTTTCAAATTGCGTGTGTCTTTTTTGAGGGAAAGTCCCTAATTTATGATATAATGGCATGATTTTTTGTTTATAAGTTGAACAGCTTAAAGTTGAGTTTACTTTATCACGTACTAATTTAAATCAAAAAAGGATTACTTATTCAGGATTTCTCTTGATAAGGAATTGAAGATATTCTAATAAACCAGTCCATTTTGTTTTCATTATAACAAATATCGGAATTTTTACTGAATTAGATTAAATTTAAAATAAAAATCCGATACTAAACCAAGTATACCCTTTTGGGTTTTCAGGAGACCATGAATATTTTATCTCTAATGGCCCCACGATGGTTTCTAATCCATACCCAACGGCATAACCTGAATATTTGGGTACGGAAATCCAAGCTACAGATTCAAAGATTTTATTACCAAAATTGGCAAAATTTGCCGAAAAATTCAAATGATTTTTTTTATAAAATTCATAGTCAATTGTCCCTGTGGATTTGATATAACTATTAGCAGCAACACTAATAAAATCATAACCATAAAAGGGTCTGAAATTATTAATGGTATTAAAACCATATCCTCCCAATACGAAATTAAAAAAAGGAACACTTTCATTTCCAAATGAAAAACCAGCCTCGGTTTGAAATTTTACAGTAGCATGTTCGAATAAAGTTGCCGCTACACCAAAATCACCTTTGGCTATTGAAAACGGATTAAATTTAGAAGTGTAATCTGATGATAAGAGATAGGACTGAATGTCCCCTGAAAAATACCATCCTTTTTTAGGAAAATCTTTATTATCAAAAGAATCATATTTTAAATAACCAAAAATACTGAAATAACTACTTTTATCAATTATAGGGTCTGAATTTGCTAATGTTTCGGACTTAATTTTCAAATATTTATATTCGACCCCAGCTCCTATTAAAAATTTTTGAACAAACAGAGATTGAAAATACGCTTGACTCGTAAAATCTGAAAAGTCAACAAAAATGGAATTCACGCCTAAAGTTGCATAATCTAAACCACTCACTTCACCCGGCAAATTGCGACTAAATTGATTAAAACTAGACTTGAACCCAAAACTTAAATTATATCCGTTTTCTATGTAATAATCAAAATTATATCTGAAATTATCTCCCATGATCAAATCTAGCGAGGCAATATCATTTTTGAAAAAGGTTTTTTTACGCGTTAAATTCACTAAAACCCCACTCTTAAATAAATCATCATAATGTAAGGCGAACTTTAAATACGATTTTATTGGGTTTTCTTTTAGATTCAGGTTTAAGTTGTCCCCCCCATTATTGGCATCAAATGAATAATTAATAACACTGAAGTTATTGGTCGCATTGATATTATTGATTCCTTTTTCTAATTGTTGGTAAGTTATTTTTGAACCCGGTTTAAAACGCAACTTCCCTAAAACATATTCTTTTGTAAAATTGTCTAATTCATTACAGTTTATTTCTCTTAATTCAAGGCTGTCTGTTTGAATTTTTAATTTAGGTTTAATGTAAGGGGTTGTGCGTTCCCCTAATACTTTTAATTTTTCATAGACTGAAAATGTTGCATCCTCTCCTTTTTTAATGATTTCCTTTCCTTTATCGAAAGAAACCACCCCATAATCTTTAATGTTTGGTTTTATATAAATATCTGTTTTTTCAATATTACTTTTCATTTTCTCAATGGAATGAAGATTGGTAATTTGAACTAGTATTTTAGTAGCGTCTTTCAATGCGTTTCTGTCTCGCAGATCATCCTGCACATCCACCCCAATAATGATATCAGCCCCTAATTTTCGGATCTCATCTATAGGATAATTATTAGTAACTCCACCGTCTACCAATAATTCCCCATCAATTTCAACTGGTGAAAATAAAGAAGGAAAAGCGGAGCTAGCTATCATAGCCTGTGCTAAATTACCTCGGTCTAAAATTACTTGGGTGCCGGTTTCAATATTAGAACCAATACATAAATAGGGAATAGGTAATTGATTAAAATCACGAATGTGCCTAACATTCCTAGTTAATCTACTTAACAAATTAAAATTGTACATTCCTTTAGACAGCGCTTCTGGTATTCCAATTTTAAATTTGTCAAAAGGTAAAACTAGTGCGTATAACTCATCATTTCTTTTTTCGTAAAAATTCTTAGACGATCTGGGTATAAAATCATTAATTAATTCGTTGAAATTTGTAGATTGGAATATCGAATCTATTTGAGTTGCATTATATCCCGAAGCATACAATCCCCCCACTACAGACCCCATACTGGTTCCTCCAATATAATCAATTTTAACACCCGCCTCTTCCAATACTTTTAACACTCCTATGTGCGCGAACCCTTTTGCTCCTCCACCACTCAACACCAATCCTATTTTGGATTTGCTTTGTACTTGTGAAAGCAACAGCAAGCTATTGAAAAATAAAAAAGTTAAAAGAATATATTTTTTCATAAATCATTTTGCTATTTATCTGCCTGACTATCCATAGATACTGTTTTGTAAATGTCGACAATTTTTTTTGCTTTTGATATACCTATAACGGCAGAAATTTCTTTTTCTGTTGCAAGCTTCAATCTTTTTACACTTTTAAAATGCTGAATTAAGGACAACATTGTTTTTTCTCCAATTCCAGGAATCGACTCGATTGATGAATTCAAAGCTGCTTTACTTCTTTTATCCCGGTGATGTGTGATCCCAAATCGATGTGCTTCATTACGTAATTGCTGAATCACTTTTAAGGTTTCTGATTTTTTATCTAAATATAAAGGGACTGAATCCCCCGGATAAAACAATTCCTCAAGTCGTTTAGCAATTCCTATTATAGCAATTTTCCCTCGTAATCCTAAATCGTCAATGCTTTTTAGTGCTGCCGAAAGCTGTCCTTTTCCACCGTCAATAATTATCAGATTTGGCAATGGTTCATTCTCGTCGAGCAATCGTTTGTATCTTCTATATACTACTTCCGTCATCGATGCAAAATCATCAGGGCCTTCAACCGTTTTTATATTAAAATGGCGGTAGTCTTTCTTACTTGGTTTTCCATCTTTAAAAACCACACAGGCGGCAACAGGATTGGTTCCCTGAATATTGGAGTTGTCAAAACATTCAATGTGTCTGGGCTCAACCGGTAATCGCAAATCCTTTTGCATTTGCGCCATAATTCTATTAGCATGCCTATCAGGATCTACAATTTGCAATTGTTTCAACTGTTCTATTCTATAGAACTTAGCATTTCGAATTGATAAATCCAGAATTTGTTTCTTATCTCCTAACTGAGGCACGGTGACTTTGATATGTTCCCCTAAATCAACTGTAAAAGGAACCAAAACTTCTCTGGACAACAATTGAAATCGTTCTCTCAACTCTATGATGGCTAACTCTAGTAATTCTTCATCGGTTTCTTCTAATTTCTTCTTAATTTCCATAGTATGGGAACGAATAATCGACCCATGAGAAATTTGCAAAAAATTAACGTAGGCAGCACTTTCATCAGAGACTATTGAAAAAACATCTATGTTGGTTATTTTTGGGTTAATTATAGTCGAGCGAGATTGATAATTCTCGAGTACTTCTATTTTTTCTTTTATTTTCTGGGCTTCTTCAAAATGCATGTTTTGAGCAAGATCAGTCATTACCCGCTTAAAGTCCTTCATGCTTTCTTTAAAATTTCCCTTCAGGATTTCACGAATCGCGTCTACTTGCTTTTGATAGGTTTCCAGCGATTCATATCCTTCGCAAGGTCCTTTGCAGTTTCCAATATGGTATTCCAAACAAACCTTAAATTTGCCACTTTCAATATTCGATTTACTCAAATCAAAATTACAAGTTCGTAACGGATACAATTCCTTTATTAATTCTAAAATAGTATTGACTGTCTTGAAACTGGTGTATGGACCAAAATATTCTGAACCGTCCTTAATCATCCTTCTAGTAGCGAATATGCGTGAAAATGGTTCTTTTTTTATACACAACCAAGGATAGCTTTTATCATCTCGCAATAAGACATTATATCTAGGCTGCAAGGTTTTTATTAAATTGTTTTCTAATAAAAGCGCATCAGTTTCCGTTGGGACCACTATGTGTTTTATGGTTACAATTTTCTTGACCAGCACGTTTGTCTTTGCAGTGTCATGTATTTTATTAAAATAAGAAGATACTCTCTTTTTTAAATTCTTAGCCTTCCCAACATACAATATTTTTCCTGCTGAATCATAATATTGATATACACCAGGGCTGTCAGGTAATGTTTGAATTTGAAGATCTAGAGTTGGGTTTTGCATTGTATAATTATTTCACACAGGTACATTAGGGTACTTATTGTTTTATTGGTATTGTATGAATTCTAATTTGCTTCTTGAATTCAATCCAAATTTACGAATTCCAAATAATAATCTTTACATTTAGCATTTTTATTAAATATGAGAAGTACAAAAACAATAACAATTTTAGGTGAGTCTATTTTACCGGGACAAACCAAAACCATTGATATGGAAATTGCAAAATTGCATAATACTGCAAAACTTAAAATCCCTATCATCGTTTCCCGTTCAAAAATGGAAGGCCCCACTGTACTTTTTTCAGCGGGGATACATGGAGATGAAATTAATGGAGTTGAAATTGTACGCCAAATAATTACAAAAAAAATCAACATACCTAAAACAGGAACAATCATTTGTATCCCTATTGTGAATATGTTTGGTTTTATTAATATGTCTCGTCAATTTCCTGATGGACGAGATTTAAATCGAGTTTTTCCTGGAAGTAAAAAAGGCTCTTTGGCCAGTCGCTTTGCTTATCATATTCTGACAGAAATAATGCCACTAGTTGATTACGCAGTCGATTTTCATGCAGGAGGAGCCAGTCGATTTAATGCCCCTCAAATTCGCGTAGCACCCAACCACGTAGAATTAAAAATATTGGCTGATGTTTTCAATGCTCCATTTACGCTGTTTTCAAAAAACATTGCTGGTTCCTTTAGAAATTCAAGTCAGAAACTAAACGTAAAAATGTTACTTTTTGAAGGTGGAAAGTCATTAGACATCAACGAGTCTGTTGCTAAAGCGGGAATCGATGGCGTAAAACGAATTTTGTCCCATTTAAATATGTTGAATCCCAAACATGATATTGAACAACAAGAAAATAATAGCATTTATATTGAAAAATCTGCTTGGATTAGAGCCACATGTTCCGGTTTATTACATGATGGCGGACTTATAGGTTCCTTTGTTAAAAAAGGAACTATTTTAGCCACCATAACTGACCCATTTGGAAAATTTGAGCGTATTGTAAGAGCGCCTAATGATGGTTATATAATTAATGCTAATCACTCTCCTATCGTGTATCAAGGCGACGCTATTTTCCATATTTCAAAAACGCTTGGTGATGGAAACTAATAAAAAAGACTTGCGAAATAAATACAAATCGCTGAGGAAAAATCTAAGCGAACAAGAAATTGAGGAAATGAGTTTGGCTATTGCCAATAACCTATTGACACTACCCATATGGGAAAAAACCTATTTCCATATTTTTCTTTCAATTATTGAACAGAAAGAAATTGATACTGAATTGATCTTACATCTCCTATCCGGAAAAGATAAAGAAATCATTATTTCAAAATCAGATTTTGAAACCCGAGAGATGATTCATTTTTTACTGACGGATAACACTAAAATAAAGAAAAACGAATACAACATTCCGGAACCCGTAGATGGAATTGAAGTCCCATCTAATAAAATTGATGTAGTTTTTATTCCACTTTTGGCTTACGACACAAAAGGAAACAGAGTGGGTTACGGAAAAGGATTTTATGACAAGTTTCTTTCAGAATGTAAACCAGATGTAATCAAAATAGGCCTTTCCTTCTTTGAACCCGAAGAACTGATTTCAGATATTTTTGAGGGAGATGTGAAATTAGATTTTTGCGTGAGTCCAAATGGCATTTATGAATTTTAATTACTTCAACTCAAAAAACACTATTCTTCATAAAAAAAGACCTATTCGAATTGACGAATAGGTCTTTTTTTTATATCGTAAATTCCTCTTGGAGAAATTAATCAACTTAATGATGAAACGCTCTTTTATTGAAGAAAATTAGAATTCCAACTCCTGTTGATATTGCCATATCAGCAATATTAAAGATGGCATTAAAGAAGGTAAAATCTCTTCCACCCCAAACCGGAATCCAACCAGGTAAGATTCCATGCCAAATAGGAAAATAAAACATATCTACCACTTGACCATGAAACCATACCCCATATGGTTTTTCAGGGAATAATGTTGCTAACTGTGCATTACTATCATCAAAAATAACTCCATAAAAAACAGAGTCAATAATATTACCAACAGCTCCTGCTAAAATTAATGCTATGGCCACAATTAAGAAATTAGAACTGTGTTTTCTTTCTACTGAATCCCATAACCAATATCCAATTCCACCTACAGCCACTAGCCTAAAAAGGGTTAAGAATAATTTTCCATATATTCCAGGGATTTTCGTGCCCCAAGCCATGCCTTCGTTTTCAATAAAAAGAATCTTAAACCAGTTAAAAACTTCTACTTCTTCTCCTAATACAAAATTAGTTTTCACAAATATTTTCGAAACTTGATCAACGATTAATACAATGAAGATAAGTAGATACGCTTTTCGTAATGACATTTTTTTAATTTTAAGTGGCGTAAAAGTAATAATTTTATCAAAAAAAACGCTCCTAATGGAGCGTTAAATATTTAAATCGAAAAAGCGCTTATCGTTGTAGATTTTTGGCTTCAATACTCATCGTTGCATGAGGTACAATTTTTAGTCTTTCTTTACTAATCAGTTTACCTGTTACTCTACATAAACCATACGTTTTATTCTCTACACGGAATAAAGCATTTTTCAAATCACGAATAAACTTTTCTTGACGAATCGCTAATTGTGATTTGGCTTCCTTAGACATGGTTTCACTTCCTTCTTCAAATGCCTTGAATGTAGGAGATGTATCATCAGTACCATTATTCAAATCATTCATGTAGGCGCTCTTTATCAAGTCTAAATCAGATTGCGCTTTATGAATTTTATTTAGAATTATCTCTTTGAACTCAGCCAAATCAGCGTCTGAGTACCTTGTTGCTTCATCTACCATAATCTAATTATTTGTAATTATTATTTTTGTATTTATTTCGTCAAATTCAATTTCTGTGCCATTTTCAATAATTTCTTCAAAAACCAATTCCTCTGTTAATGTTTCTGATTTAATATATTCAATATTTGGCCTTACAGCTTCTTCTAAAGTGGTATTGTTTTGTAAATACACTTTTATTTTATCGGTTACTTCAAATCCAGAATCTTTTCTAATATTCTGAATTCTGTTTACTAACTCTCTTGCAATTCCTTCTTTTTTCAATTCTGGAGAGATCACTATATCAAGTGCTACCGTTATTCCATTTGAATTTGCTACTAACCAACCTTCAATATCTTGGGATGAAATTTCTACATCTTGCAATGTTAAAGTTATGCTATTTCCAGCAATTACAACTTGTATAGTTCCTGCGGCCTCGATCTCGTTGATTTGCTGCGGAGTAAAACCTTGTATATCCTTAGAAATCAAGCCCATATCTTTTCCAAATCGTGGGCCTAATGCTTTAAAATTAGGTTTTATTTGCTTCACTAAAACACCTGAAGCATCGTCTAATAATTGAATTTCTTTCACGTTTACCTCTGCCATTATCAAGTCAGAAACAGCCTCAATTTCAGCTCTTTGATTGCTGTCAAGTACTGGAATCATTACCTTTTGCAAAGGTTGACGTACCTTAATCATTTCCTTCTTACGGAGTGATAAAACAAGTGATGAAATAGTCTGTGCTTTTTGCATTTTGCTCTCTAACATTTTATTAACATAGTTTTCAACCGAAATTGGAAACTCAGCCAAATGTACACTCTCATATTTTTCGGACTGTGTTGTTAAAGTTAAGTCTCTGTAAAGCTTATCCATAAAGAACGGAGCGATAGGTGCGCTAAGCTTACTTACCGTTAACAAACAGCTGTAAAGAGTTTGATACGCTGCAATTTTATCTTGCGCATATTCCCCTTTCCAGAATCGTCTTCTGCACAAACGTACATACCAGTTGCTTAGATTCTCTTGTACAAATTCTGATATTGCTCTTGCCGCTTTTGTAGGTTCATAATCCGCATAGAAACCATCTACATCCTTTACTAAAGTATTCAACTCCGATATAATCCATTGGTCAATCTCTGGTCTTTCATTTACCGGAATCTCAGCTTCTTCATATTTGAAGCCGTCGATATTAGCATATAAACTAAAGAAAGAATAGGTATTGTAAAGTGTTCCAAAGAATTTACGACGCACTTCAGCAATTCCTTCTAAGTCAAACTTTAAGTTATCCCAAGGGTTGGCATTAGAGATCATGTACCAGCGTGTGGCATCTGGACCATATTCAGATAATGTTTCAAATGGATCTGCAGCATTCCCTAGACGTTTGGACATTTTTTGTCCGTTTTTATCTAACACTAAACCATTCGAAACTACATTTTTATAGGCCACTTTATCAAAAACTAAAGTTCCAATCGCGTGTAATGTATAAAACCATCCTCGTGTTTGGTCGACTCCCTCAGCAATAAAATTCGCTGGGAAATCTTTGTTTTCGTCAATTTTATCTTTGTTTTCAAAAGGATAATGCCATTGCGCATACGGCATTGAACCGGAATCAAACCAAACGTCAATCAAATCAGCTTCCCGAGTCATTGGTTTTCCTGAAGGTGAAAGTAAAGTGATTTCGTCTACTACATTTTTATGTAAGTCGATAAGATCGTAGTTGCTTTCGTCCATATTTCCAATTTCAAACCCTTTGAAAGGATTTTCTTTTTGGAAACCAGCGGCAATAGATTTCTCTATTTCATTGTATAGTTCTTCAACTGAGCCAATCAAAATTTCCTCTTGCTTGTCCTCTGTTCGCCATATAGGCAAAGGAATTCCCCAATACCTTGAACGCGATAAGTTCCAGTCATTGGCATTTTTCAACCAGTTCCCAAAACGACCTTCTCCAGTTGCTTTAGGCTTCCAGTTGATGGTTTCGTTCAATTCGAACATTCTATCTCTAACTTCAGTGATTTTTATAAACCATGAATCTAGTGGGTAGTATAAAATAGGCTTATCGGTTCTCCAACAATGTGGGTAACTGTGGACGTATTTTTCTACTTTGAATGCTTTATTTTCTTCTTTTAACTGAATCGCAATTTCTACGTCTAAAGAACGTTCTGGCGCTTCGCCATCGTCATAATACTCGTTTTTAACGTACTTCCCTGAATAGTCTCCTAAACCTTCGATGAATTTTCCTTGTAAATCTACTAGCGGCACCGGAGTTCCATCTGCATCCAAAACTAACATTGGCGGCACTTCTGGAATAGCTTCTTTGGCTACTTTAGCATCATCAGCACCAAATGTTGGTGAGGTATGTACAATTCCTGTTCCGTCTTCTGTAGTAACAAAATCACCCGAAATTACTCTAAAAGCATTCTCAGGGTTTTGATACGGAAGTACCAACGGCATTAATTGTTCGTATTTGATTCCAACTAAATCCGCTCCTTTTGCTTCAGCAATAACTTGAAAAGGTATCTTTTTGTCTCCAGCTTTGAAATTCTCAAAGTCGGCTGTATCTTCACTAGCAAAAAATCCTTTCCCGAATTGTTTCCCTACTAAGTTTTTAGCTAAAACAACATTGGTAGGCAAGAAAGTATATTGATTGAATGTTTTTACAACAACGTAGTCAATTTTTGGACCTACCGTCAAAGCGGTGTTGGATGGCAATGTCCAAGGTGTTGTTGTCCAAGCCAAGATTAAGATTTCTCCTAATCCTTGCCAAGCAGCCGGCAAAGTTTCATCGATTGTTTTGAATTGCGCCACAACAGTCGTATCCGTTACATCACGGTAACTTCCTGGTTGATTTACTTCATGCGATGACAATCCTGTTCCTGCTTTTGGAGAATACGGTTGGATTGTGTACCCTTTGTACATCAAATCTTTGTTATAGATTTGTTTCAAAATCCACCAAACCGTTTCCATATATTTAGACTTGTACGTCACATATGGATCTTCCATATCTACCCAATAGCCCATTTTTTCAGTCAAATCATTCCATACATCTGTATAACGCATTACGGTTTTTTTACACGCCTCGTTATACTCTTCGATAGAAATTTTAGTCCCTATATCTTCTTTTGTAATTCCTAGTTCTTTCTCCGTACCTAATTCTACAGGCAATCCATGAGTATCCCAACCTGCTTTACGCTTTACTTGGTACCCTTTTTGAGTTTTATACCTACAAAAAATATCTTTGATTGCACGTGCCATTACGTGGTGAATACCAGGCAAACCATTTGCTGAAGGTGGACCTTCAAAAAATACGAATGGTTCATGTCCCTCGCGGGTCGTTACACTTTTTTCAAATATGTTTGCTGCCTTCCAAAAATCAAGTACTTCTGACGCCACTGTAGGCAAGTCAAGTCCTTTGTATTCAGTAAATTTTGTGCTCATTTTATCCTTTTCTTTAATCGAAGTGCGAAAGTAATAAAATTATGTTGAAAGTCGAAAGTCGAAGGTCGAAAGTTGTTTAAAGACATCCGTTTGTTTCACTTTTTAATAGTGTTTTGTAGACAATTAGATTCATTTTTCTTTTTTACTGTAATTTTTAAGAAAAAACCTCTTTTAAAACCTCCAATGATTTTGGTCTTTTAAAACCATCAAGATGAACACTATAAAATTCTATTAGTATTTTAAGAACAATTTGACGCTCGATCACATGAAAGATTTTTTGATCGTTGTCAAATCGCAAATCAATCAGTTTTTTGAACAAATTAGTTTCATGATCTGATAACGACCTTATGGCCTGAAAAGGAGTAAAAACGCCTTCGTTCATGTCAAAAAACGGCATATCAATATCTGAAATATCAGGATAAAAACCAAGGTATTTTGTCGCTTCTAGCATTAAAATCAAATGGAAATTAGCAATTTCATCATGGTGATCGAGCCAAAGTAAAGCCGTTTCTAAAAAACTAAAAAGCGATTCATTTTTTTCTTCTTCGTGTATTGAATGGTATAAAATCTCAGAAATAAAAATTACAATAGTACTTTTATATATATCTGAGTGTATGCTTTGGAAAGGAGTACTAATTTTTATTTCTTTGAAGTTTTCCAATGTGCCTTTATTCTTATGCACCGCTTCGATTTCTAGAAGGGAAAGCGGTTGAAAATAGGCAATTTTTTGATTTGATTTCCTTCCTGAAAAAGCATCTCTTACAAAATAAGACTTCAAACCGTGTGATTGCGTAAAGCACTTCACAATCAAGCTTTTTTCTTGAAATTTAATAGATGAAATAACAATGGCTTTGGTTTTTACGAGCATTATTTTTGTTTAAAGTTTAAAGTTTACAGTTTTGGACTGTAGTTAACACCCAAAATGTAAGCTGAAAACAAATTATCTAATTATCATTACCTTTTTCACTTTAGTTTCCAGTCCGTCTTGTGCCGAAATAAATATCATATACACTCCTGAAGCCACTTTATATTTGCCAAAAGCAGTGGTATCCCATTCTATTGTTCCTCCTTCAGAAGTAGATTCAAACACCAGATTACCCTCGATATCCGTGATTTTAACATTGGCCTTATTAATTAATCCAGCAATTTTAACGGTTCCTTGATACTCTGGTCGGACTGGATTGGGGTACACATATGCTTGTGTTAAATCCTCATTTGCTGTGGTAGCGACGCCTTTAAAAGAAACTAATCCTTTGGCCGTAGCGATAAAAACTTCTCCCGTCGCGCTATTGATGTCGATATCATTAATTACATTACTAGGTAATGGGGCGTTGTTTGTAGTAAAATGATATTTAGTTTCTTGGCCATTTGGAGAAACCATAAACACACCTGAATCAGCTGTTCCTATCCATTTATTGTTAGCACCATCGACAACAATATCAGTAATAAATTGTTCGTATAATAATTCTTGCGCAAGGTTATTATCTTCAATAATAATGGAATTAGTAGTCAATTGACTGTCTGTTTGAAAATTGCCTACACTAGACAAAACCCGCAGTCCTTTTGTAGTGCCTATCCAAAGTTGGTTTCTATTATCCACTGCCAGTGCTCTTGCATCAGCTACGGGTAAATTACCCTTATCGGGCCCAACATTTATTTTTTTAAATGTATTATTACTTTCATTAAAAGCAATTACTCCATCTCGATTTGTTGTCATCCATTTGGTGCCATTTCGATCAATAACCATCCTTCCAAAACTATTGTCTTGGCTCGCATCTAAAATTTTGTCCATAGAATAACTTTGCCATTGGCCTGTGGTACCTAGTACTTTTAAACCATTCTTTACCCTACTGTTAGTAACCCACAAACCCCCTGATTTGTCAAAAGCAGCACCATTTATTCGTACATCAAAATAAGTAGGACCTACAAAAGTTAAGGTTTCTAACCCACTATTAGTGTGATTGTATAAAAATGTCGGCACATCCTTTTCAATTTTCAATAATCCTGAAAAAAAAGAGCTACAGTAGACTTCATTTTCATTGTTTGGATTTATGGTTACCCGGCTAATTGATTTAGCGCCTAAGACTTTTTCATAAGGAATATTTAACCAGCCATCTACTGAAAATTTACTCACTCCATAATCATCTAAAGGATAGGGATTATAATCTCCTGAGTAATCTCCGTACACCGCCCAAAGCACATTTGGAGTGACTTGAAGTGAAAAAATATTGTTTCGTAAAGGCCCCATTGGGGTTATGTTTTCAAAAGTAGTCCCTGAAATTGCAGTTGTGAACAAACCATTTTGTTTTGTTCCAATATAAAGCACATCTCCAATAGTTGTTGCGCAACTAAAAGTGAGATTAGGAACTGGAATTTGATCACTCTTTATTTGACGGATGAGCACTAACTGCTTATTGTACATCCACACCCCGTCGATAGTAGTAACAATTAAATACAAATCAGTGGCTCTCATATCTAATGCCGATTGCGATAGACTTACAAAAGGCACAAAAACGGTGGTATTTGCATTGTATTTATGAATAGTTCCAGAAGAATTTACGGCCAAAAGCTCGGCTCCAAAAGTTTCAATACTAGTCCAAGTTCCTCCAGCCACTAGTTCCCATTGCTTGAAATCATTCAAATTTTTATTTGTAATTAATGCTCTTCGAATACCATTATTAGTGGCTGCGTAGATATATCCATTGAAGAGGGTAGTTTGAGAAACGACTATTTCAGTCCCGTTGTCTCCTATGAAGTAAGTGTCTCCAAACAACATGTTTTGTAAATTGAATTGTACAATTCCAAAATCGCAGGAAACATATACAATTCCTTGATACTCCATAAAATGATTTACTCTTTTCATGCCAGCTGGAAGTTGCTTGTTGATAATATCCACAACATTTAACATCGTTCCATCTTCTTCATTAATTACAATGAGTAAGCCATTTTCATAGCCTACGATTGATTTATTAAAGGCAGAACTATAATAGAGAGCACTAATAGTTTGACCTGAAAGTCCATCGACTGTATTGGTTGTTTTTATTGTATTTGTAGTCGTATTTTTGGAAAAAAGAGCGTTTTCAGAAGCTGCAAAAATAGCATTAGAGGAGGTTGAAAGATCTTTGATTTCTGTATAGGAAAAATACCCTTGCCATGACAAATTGTTTTGGGCAAATGTCATTTGCATTAGTAGGAGTAACAAAAAACGTAAAAGGGAATTTTTCATTCTTTATATTGCATTTGATTCACAAATATAACACAATCTAAAGCATCCATTTTTTGTTGGGACCAAAAAAAACCTTCTAACCTGAAACAGGCTAGAAGGCTTAACAACTTATTTTAAAAAGATTTATACTACCCCTTGAGCTAGCATAGCATCAGCTACTTTTACAAATCCAGCAATATTTGCTCCTTTTACATAGTCAACATATCCATTACCGTCAGAACCATACTTAACGCATGAAGCATGAATGTTTAACATAATTCCTTTTAGTTTTTCATCTACTTCTTCAGAAGTCCAACTCAATCTTAATGAGTTTTGAGACATTTCAAGACCTGAAGTTGCTACTCCACCAGCATTAGACGCTTTTCCTGGAGCAAATAATAATTTAGCTTTTTGAATTACGTGAACTGCTTCTGGCGTAGTTGGCATATTAGCTCCTTCTGCCACACAAAGACATCCGTTAGCAACAAGCATTTTTGCTTCGTCTTCGTTTAACTCATTTTGAGTCGCACAAGGTAAAGCAATATCACATTTCACTTCCCATGGACGTTTCCCTGCGAAATATTTAGCATTTGGATACTTAGTCACATAGTCACTAATTCTACCTCTTAGTTCATTTTTAATCTCCATTACGTGCGCTAATTTCTCAGCATCGATTCCATCAGCATCGTAGATATATCCAGCAGAGTCCGACATAGTCACCACTTTACCACCTAATTGCGTTGCTTTTTCAGTCGCATATTGTGCTACGTTTCCAGATCCAGAAACTACAACTGTTTTACCAGCAAAACTATTCCCTTTAGTCTCAAGCATACTTTGTGCAAAATAAACCGCTCCGTATCCTGTAGCTTCAGGTCGAATCAAAGAACCTCCAAAAGAAATTCCTTTTCCAGTTAAAACACCAGTAAATTCGTTTCTTAATCTTTTATATTGACCAAACATGTATCCAACTTCTCTTCCTCCAACTCCGATGTCTCCTGCAGGAACATCCGTGTTAGCACCAATGTGTTTCGACAATTCAGTCATGAAGCTTTGACAAAAACGCATTACTTCAGTATCTGATTTTCCTTTTGGATCAAAATCAGCTCCACCTTTTCCTCCACCCATTGGCAAAGTCGTCAAACTATTTTTAAATGTTTGCTCAAAAGCCAAGAACTTCAAGATACTTAAATTCACAGAAGGGTGAAAACGCAATCCGCCTTTATATGGTCCAATAGCGGAATTCATTTGAATACGGTATCCTCTATTTACTTGTGTTTGACCTTTATCATCGATCCAAGCTACACGAAACATAATGATTCGGTCAGACTCAACCATTCTTTCCAAAAGCATTTTGTTTTGGTATTTTTTATTTTCTTCTATGAAAGGAATCACAGTTTCAGCAACTTCCAAAACTGCTTGCAAAAATTCCGGTTCGTTTGGGTTTTTTTTAGTAACCTCTTCAATAAAAGTAGAAATACTTTGTGACATGATTATTAGATTATTAACGTTTAAGAAAACGTTTTCGTTAGAGTATACAAATATACATTTAATGCGACTATTTCAAATTAATTAGCAAGGATGTTTTACCGATTTATCTTTTTATTAATCATTCTTCAAGAATTCAGCTTTTGAAGTTGCTGTTTAAACAAAAACGTTGCTTTTTTCTTAAGCATTTTAGGAATTTAATTACTTATTTTTAATTTTAATTTCAAAGGATGAATGATGTTTTTTATATATTTGTCGAGACTTGAAATTTTCATCATAAAATGCTTAAACACATCTCCCTAACTCTGTTAATTTTATTTGGCTTTTCAAATAGCTCGAAAGCTCAATTTGGCTTTTCGCATGAAATAGGAGTTATTGCTGGTCCTGTAGCATTTCAGTCTGACTATGGTGAACGACATGATTTAACTACAAATGCAGGAAATACAGGTTTAGGAATTGGAATTATTCATTATATCAACTTTTCGTACAAGGCTTCCTGTAACTGTTATACACCAGAAACTTATTTTAATGATCATTTTAAACTTAGAAGTGAGCTTTCCTATAATAAAACAGAATTAGAACATTTTGGAGAATGGGTAAAACCAGAAAGAACGTCACTTGGCGCTGATCAATTAAGAGCCATGAGAGGCAGTACAGCTGTCACCAACATTGGGATGCAACTGGAATACTTTCCATTTAGCATTAGAGATTTCACTTCTAGAATAGGAAGTCTTGGTCCCTTTATAAGTCTTGGTGGACAATTCAGCTATTACAATGCTACCGCATCATCTACATTAGGGCCTTTAGGAACACCTTTAACTACTTTTCCTAAATATTTGACTCCAACTGACAATCGTCCTTATGGATTTTCATCTGAAGGAGGAAATGTTTGGTCAGTGGTTTCCAGTGTAGGAACTCGGTATAAATTGACTCCTTTGCGTGATTTAATGATCGACTTACGTTTTCAGTATTATTTCTCTAACTGGGTGGACGGTTTAAATCCTAACCCTGCTATTTATAAAGAAAACAAAGCTAACGACTGGTTGGTATGGCTTAATGTAGGTTATATTTATTATTTACAATAGTCCTCAATTTAAAAGCCTCGCACTGCGAGGCTTTTTCTTTACTTATACAAGACTAATATACTGGATCCAAACTTGTACAATGAACTGCTGCTTTTTCTAATCACCTACCGCAAGCATCATAATTTTTGTGTTATTCTTTATACAAGAAATTAGTATTCAACAAAAAATCGGAACAGATTAGATCTGTCCCGATTTTTTTATTCCTTCTAATGTAAATCTACTTTTAAAGAGTCTTCAATAGTAGTGGGTCATTATTTCTTAATGAATGTTTTTGTAGTTGTCTTTTCACCATCATTTAATTCAAAGAAATAGATCCCTTTACTTAATTTATTTACATTGATATCACCACCAGTTGTTTTACCATTTTGAACCTCAAAACCTAGAGAATTATAAATTCTATACCCACTTTCTTTATTGTCTTTAATAGTAACATTTAAAACTTCTACTGCTGGATTTGGATATAAAGCAAATGCCTCAGCTTGTGTTTTAGAAACTTTAGATTGACTCATTCTAGCTACAGGTGCTACATAAGCAGTTCCTACTCCAACCGCATAAAAAGCGTTTGTTGTTGCTATAACCTCTGGAGAACCCGCCCCGTATAGATCAGTTGCAGCTTGAATACCGAAGGTACGAGCATTAGCATAAGTTGAATTTGCTGATAAATAAACGCTCTCCAAACGATATGCAATTTTAGCTGCCTTATCAATTCCAATTCCTGTTACACTGTACGAACTTCCTTTATCATTTGTTCCCGTTTTACCATCGGTAAGGATATAGAACCAGTGGTTTAATACTCCGCTATTTGTATGAACACCGCAATTGTCATTTCTTGAACTTGGTCTACATTTTACTTGATTTACCCAGTTTGTTCCACCATAAGTATCCGGTTGACCTTCTGATTTTGGATTACTCATAGATCGTAAAGCCAAATGTCCAGCTCTTCTTTCTATATCTTCACCAATCAACCATTTTTGTTTGTTTGGTGCTGCGTAATATTCAATACAAGCTCCCCAAATATCAGAGAATGCTTCGTTCATAGCTCCTGACTCCAATTGATATGCTAGGTTTGCTGTATTAGAACATACTGCGTGTCCTATTTCGTGACCTGCAACATCTATAGATGTTAAAATATCAAAATAAGTACCACTACCATCACCATAAGTCATTACGCTACCATTCCAGTACGCATTGTCATAATTACTGCTATAATGCACGTAACTTTTAATCGCCGCTCCTGCATTGTCAAAACTATTTCTACCATGAACTGTTGTCCAATAATCATATGTTTTCTCTGCACCCCAATGTGCGTCTAATGCTCCATTGTCTTTATTTACATTATTAAATTCTGCAGCTGACCAAGTATTATCCACATCTGTAAAATTAACTGCAGCAGAATAATTAGTCCCTTTTTTCATGTTGTACGTCATGATTCCATTTCCACGAGTAGCATCAGATAAGATATATGACGTTCCGCTTAATGTGGTTTCAATTGATTGTGTTCCACTATAACGTGTAGCTGCATTTGCAAGTACTGTTGCTGCGTTTACGTTTTTCGCTTTGCTGTTGGTTTTTTTATTTCCATGTCCAAAATCCCCTAAATGCTTAATTGTTGCATTATAGAACAAAGTGGCTCCCGTAACTGCATCGATATAAATATCACCACGGCTAACAGGATTTGTTGCATAAATATCAAATTTATAGGCAAGACGGAATTGTTCTACTTTTTTACCAGTGTTGTCTTCATCAACAAGCGGAAGTATTACTAAATCTCCTGTAGGTTTTTTATAATTGTTGAAAGCTGCTTCTGCTGTGTTTTCCCATAGATACTTGGCAGCACCAACTTGTTTTAAAGCGCGAGCGAAAGCTTGTTCTTTCGACAAAGAAGCACGGGTATTGATGTTATCTAATTGATAAAATTCTCCACTCATTGATTCCAATTTACCTACTTTTGAATGCAGCGTATACGTTGAAAATTCAACTTTAATCCCCTGATAAAACAATTGGAATTTATCGTGTAGCATTCCTAATTTATCCGTTTCGGACTTTACTTTTGAAAAACTAGAATTGTCTTTCAATTGTAACTGTTCTTTAAAAGCATTTTGAGAATCATTTGCTTTGTAAGACGAATTTTCATTAAAAGTGATTAAGGATGGTTTTCCTCTTTCATCCATGAATTTTTGCTTAACATTTTTGTTAGCATCTTGAGCATTTGCATTAAATGCAAAAAGAGAAACCGCTGAAAGTAGCGTAATCTTTCCAAGTAGTTTTGTTTTCATTTTGGGGGTGTTAGTTATTAAACTGATTTCGGTGCTCAAAAATAACAATTTTACCCATATATGTTAATAAAATGCAAAAAAATAAACAGCAGACTCAAAAATAAATAAATATTGAAACATATTAACAGTATCATAACGATGATTCTCGACCCCTAATTTTGATAATAATTTATTTTTTTGTCAGTAAAATCAAGGGAATCTAGCGGATGCAGCTTTATATTATACTAGCGAAAAAAGAAATAAATAGTAGTTTGAATTTTAAGGATTCCATCTTGAAAAAAGCATAAAAGAGTAAAATCCATGAATACCTAAATAATTATCTTTAGGTTAAAATTAAAAAACTCGGTTTATCCCTTAAAAAGGATAACCGAGTTTTCAATACATTTGAATGACACTATCTAAATTAGCATCTTATTTTTAGAAATATGACTTTAATCAATCACCATTTCAGGTATTTCTCCTTCAATAATTAAGTCCGCTTCTGTAGAAGCGATAATATGTTCTACAGTTACACCTGGAGCACGCTCAAGTAATCTAAATCCTTTAGGTGTTATTTCAAGAACAGCTAACTCCGTAACCACTTTTTTTACACAACCTACACCCGTAAGCGGCAAACTGCATTTTTTAAGAATTTTAGATTCGCCTTTTTTATTGACATGCATCATCGCCACAATAATATTTTCGGCAGAAGCGACTAAATCCATGGCGCCACCCATTCCTTTCACCATTTTACCTGGTATTTTCCAGTTAGCAATATCACCGTTTTCAGCAACTTCCATAGCGCCTAGAATAGTTAAGTCTACCTTTTGCGACCGGATCATCCCAAAACTCAAAGCGGAATCAAAGAATGAAGCGCCAGCTAAGGTGGTTATGGTTTGTTTACCGGCATTAATAATGTCAGCGTCTTCTTCTCCTTCAAAAGGAAATGGTCCCATACCTAGCACTCCATTTTCACTTTGAAATTCAACAGCGATATCATTTCGAACATAGTTAGCAACTAAAGTAGGAATACCAATTCCTAAATTTACGTAATAACCGTCTTTTACTTCTTTGGCAATTCGTTTTGCAATTTCTTCTTTTCCTAACATATACTTTTATTTAAACCATTAAGGAATTAAGGATAATTAAGTGTTTTATTGAATTGTAATTTCAATTATTTGCGACTACAAAGTCAATTATTTTTGTCTAACTGTTCTTTGCTCTATTCTTTTTTCGAATTTATCTCCTTGAAAAATACGTTGTACCATGATTCCAGGAATGTGAATTTCATTTGGGTCTAAAGCGCCTACCGGCAAAAGTTCTTCTACTTCGGCAACGGTGATTTTTGCACCGCCTGCCATACAGGCATTAAAGTTACGAGCGGTTCCTTTGAAAATTAAATTTCCTGCTTCGTCACCTTTCCACGCTTTTACGATGGCAAAATCAGCTTTATAGGCTAATTCCATGATGTGCATTTTACCATTAAATTCTCGAACTTCTTTCCCTTCAGCTACTTCTGTTCCGTAGCCCGCTGGCGTAAAAAAGGCAGGAATACCAGCTTGTGCAGCTCGGCATTTTTCGGCCAAAGTTCCTTGAGGTGTTAATTCTACGTCCAACTCTCCTGAAAGCATTTGGCGTTCAAATTCGGCATTTTCACCTACGTAGGACGAAATCATTTTTTTGATTTGGCGCTTTTGCAAAAGCAATCCTAGTCCAAAATCATCTACTCCCGCATTGTTTGAAATACAGGTAAGTTCTTTGGTACCTTTGATTACTAGCTCGGCAATTGCATTTTCAGGAATGCCGCACAATCCAAAACCACCTAACATGATGGTCATTCCGTCTTGAATTCCTTGGAGCGCTTCTTGTACAGTGTTTACTTTTTTATTAATCATAATTTTGGGTATAATGATGTAATGAGCCAGTTTTTTAGCCCAGATCAAAGCGGCATCTTTTGTGGCTGGGGTTCAGCCACAAAAATATAGTGTAGAGCTGGAAATGGCTTTTAAAAAAATTTAAAATTCAAATTCGTCTGTGTTTTGAACAGCGGTTGTGTCTTTCACTTTTGGAGCAGAGTAACAATCTACTTTTATCGAAAGATTAGCTGGCCTTTCAAATTCAGATTTAGATACTTTTAGTTCGGGGTCAGCGTAACATAGTTTCATGAAATACGCCCAAACTGGTAAAGCAGCTGTTGCTCCTTGACCGTAAGTAATACTTTTAAAACGGGCTGAACGGTCTTCACAACCTACCCATACACCGGTTACTAAGTTAGGCACCATTCCCATAAACCAACCATCCGATTGATTTTGTGTGGTACCTGTTTTACCTGCAATTGGATTGGTAAACATATACGGATATCCTGTAATTCTGTTATAACCGTATCCACCACCTTCGGTTCTTAATCTGTTTCCAGATCCGCCTTCGGTAACGCCTTCAAGCAATTTAATGATGGCAAATGCAATATCTTTATTTAAAACATCATGTGATTCCGGGATAGGTTCATAAATGATTACACCACTTTTATCTTCGATTCGCGTTAAGAATTGTGGTTTTGTATACACTCCTTGATTCGCAAAGGTACTGTATGCAGCTACCATATCCTCAACCGTAATATCTACTGCACCAAGAGCAATTGAAGGCTGTAAAGGAATTTCGGACTTTATACCCAGTTTATGTGTTAATTTAACAACTGCTTCAGGACCTACTTTATCCATTAATTTAGCTGAAATAGTATTAACCGAGTTAGCCAATGCTTTTTTCAAAGTTATCATTCCGCGGTATTTATTGTCGGAGTTTTTTGGCGTCCAGTCGGCTGTAACGTGATGACGCCCCACAGGAATTGTAAAGGGTGCATCAATAATAGAGTCACAAGGAGACATATTTAATTGCTCTATTGCCGTTGCATAAACGAACGGTTTGAATGTAGAACCTACTTGACGTGCTCCTTGTCCTACGTGATCGTATTGAAAATACTTATAATTAATTCCACCTACCCAGGCTTTAATATTACCTGTTTGAGGCTCCATAGCCATCACACCAGATTGTAAAAAGTGTTTGTAATAACGAATGGAATCAATTGGAGTCATGATAGTATCCTTTTCTCCTTTCCAAGTAAAGACCGTCATTTTTGCTTTTACACTAAATGACTTAATGATTTCCTCATCCGTTTTATCTAATGATTTCAAAACAGACCATCGGTTTGAAGACTTCATAGCTTGATTTAAAATGCGTTGTGTCTCTCCATCCGAAATATTGACAAAGGGAGCGTTTTTATTGGTCTTGGATTGAATGAAAAATTCTTCCTGTAAATTGGTCATGTGAGCAGCAACTGCTTCTTCGGCATGCAATTGCATTCTGGAATCAATAGTGGTATATATTTTCAAACCATCCTTATAGATGTCATAATCCGAACCGTCTGGTTTTTTATTTTCGGCTACCCATTTTTTCATATAATCACGCAGGTATTCTCTAAAATAGGTTGCAGTTCCCTCTCTATGACTCTCCAATTTGAAATGCAATGTGATGGGTAAGGCTTGTAATTTAAGCTTTTGATCCTCGGAAATCATTTTGCTTTTATGCATCTGAGCTAGCACCACATTTCTACGATTTTTCACTCCCTGCGGATTTCTAACTGGATTATACAACCCTGAATTTTTAAACATCCCCACAAGAATCGCTGACTCATCGATTGATAAATTTTTTGGCTCTTTGGAGAAATAGGTTTGCGCTGCAGAACTTACACCTACAGAATAATTACCAAAATCATAGACATTGCAATACATGGCAAGAATCTCATTTTTAGTATATTGTCTTTCAAGTCGAATAGCGATTATCCATTCTTTGGCTTTTTGTACAATTCTAAATGGTAAAAATTTAGACCCTTCACCATGAAATAATTGTTTTGCTAATTGTTGTGTTAGGGTACTTGCTCCTCCACTTGTACCAAGACTGGCAATAGCTCTTAGAGTTCCTCTCCCATCAATTCCCGAATGTTCATAAAAACGTTCGTCTTCGGTTGCCACTAAGGCATCTACTAGGTTTTTTGGTAAATCAGAATATTTTAATTGAGAACGATTTTTTTGAAAGTACTTTCCTAAAACCACTCCATCTGCTGAAATGATTTCAGTAGCTAAGTTTGAATCTGGATTTTCTAGATCTTCAAAAGAGGGCATAGAACCGAAAATTCCCCAAGAAGCAAACAAGAAAAAAAGAACAATAGCTCCCATTCCGTAAAAAAAGAACCTCCAAAATGTTTTCGTATAATACTTAAAATCTTTCTCTTCAGTATTCACTTTATTATTGTTTTTATTAGCAGCCATATATCTTTTCTATTCTTTTTTTTCTATTCTTAAACCTACTTCTGTTATGCCTTCAAGGCTTTCAACTCCTGGGACTTTTCCAGTTTCCCTTACGGCCTGTTTAATGTTGAGTTTGTATTTCCCTCTAAAACGCACATTTTCTTTATAGAACAATTTACTTTCTTTAATATCTGTAAAACCATCTCCTAATAATGTTCCGTCTGGATCTGCCATTTGATACTCTAAAGTATCTACTTTGGTATAGCCATTAGGTTTTTCTAATGTTACAATTAAAAAGAGATTATTATACTTGTAATTATCATTATCTCTTAAATTTATAAAGAGATTGTACCTTTTTGTAGAATCTAATTCTGGTAAATTAAAAGATACAATACTGTCTTTGTGCCAAGCGCTTCCAACGGATTTATATTCGTCAAAAATTCTTTTTTTATCACACGAAAAAAAAGCTGCCGTAATTAAAAGCAATAAAAAGCTATTTCTTAGACTCATTTTTAGTAATAATTATTGGTTTTCTTGCTGGAGCCGGAGCTGCTGGCGATGGTGTTCCAGCCGCTTTTTTGTCATTTTGATTGGCTGGTTTTTTATGAACCGGTTTTTTATTAGCAGGTACAATTTTATTATCTCCTGCTTTTTTAGGGGCCGCCACAATTACGTTTTCACCCGCTCTTTTTGGCTTTTTATTATTTCTTTTGCTTTTCTTAGGTTGGTCAAAACGAGTTAAACTCTCTTGTCCCATTGCATTATTGAAGTCTTTTTCTGTTTCTTGGATGATTTCAATTGCAAAATCTTCTAAGGAAGACACCTTGTTTTTTAGCTTGTTCTCTGCAATGATTTCTTTCACTTTATCAATTTTCAAAACATGCCAGTTTGCAAAATTATTCGTGTAAGCAAACCACATTAAGCCTTTAAAAATAACTTGTTTTTGACAAATAGCGTCTCCCTTTTCGGTGACTAGCTTCGTTTCGAAATCAGGAAACCCTTTCAACGCGTCCATGTAGGTATCTAACTCATAATTCAAACAACATTTCAATTTTCCACATTGTCCGGCTAATTTTTGAGGATTTAAAGACAATTGTTGGTACCGTGCTGCAGAAGTGTTTACACTTCTAAAATCAGTCAACCAAGTAGAACAACATAATTCTCTTCCACACGAACCAATACCCCCTAAACGGGCTGCTTCTTGACGGAAACCTACTTGTTTCATCTCGACTCTAGTACTGAATTCTTTAGCAAAATCCTTAATTAAAAGTCGGAAATCGACTCTGTCATTAGCAGTATAGTAAAAGGTAGCTTTAGAACCATCTCCTTGAAATTCAATATCCGATATTTTCATTTCTAGTTTTTGGGCAATCGCTAATTCACGTGCTCGAACTTTCATCGGCTCTTCACGTTCTCTCGCTGCTGACCAAATATCAATATCTTTTTGAGAGGCTTTTCTATAAATTTTAGGGATTTCATTTCCTTTGTAATTAGCCCCTTTTTTCTTCATTTGGATTTTAACCAATTCCCCTGTTAAGGTAACTATTCCAATATCATGACCTGGAGAGGCGACTGTAGCCACAATGTCTCCCATGGATAACGTTAATTTCTCAGTATTGCGGTAAAACTCTTTTCTTCCGTTCTTAAAACGAACCTCAACACAGTCAAAAGGTGCTTCACCATTAGGTAAACTCATGTTTGAAAGCCAATCGAAAACAGTTAATTTATTGCAGCTATCGGTGCCGCAAGTCCCATTATTTTTACAACCCTTTGGTGATCCACCATCAGAAGTTGAACAACTTGTACATGCCATAATTTTATATATAGTGTTGTGATAAACACAACTTATGTTCTTAAAACGATTAATT
>CAWURM010000024.1:0-3669 GCA_963924965.1 uncultured Flavobacterium sp. | reverse complement strand
TTAATTGAGGCAAACATTCTTTCTTCAAACCTGCTTTGTAATGATATGGGAGTTGTTTCGTTAATTCCGGAAAATTTAGGTGGTGTTTTTTCTGCAACATGTGGTTCATGTATCGATAGTTTAGGAACATTTGACCCTGTAATGAGCGGATTAGGATTGTTCGATGTTACCTATGAAATTTCGACTTTTTGTGGCGATACTGTAATATTTTCATTAGAGGTAATGATTTCTATCTCTCGATTTTGCATTCCTAAAAAACTTACTTTGATGCTGTAGGCCGAATTAGGCTTTAGATTAAGTACAAATTTTCCTTTGTCATTGGTGATGGCATAGGAATCCATTGATTTTGTATCGGTGTTAACAGCCATAACATTCGCCATTTCTAGCGAAGTCGATTTAGAATCAGTGATAACTCCCTCTAACTTGATGGATTGACAATAAGAAAGTGTAGAAATTAAAACTAATGCAAGAGATAAAAATTGCTTCATTAATTGGGTCTTTAAAGAAAAATTAAAAAATTGTAACAAGAATTAAAATGGGTGATTATCCTCCAATTCTAATACGCACTTCGCGGTTTCCGCCACGACCTTGATTCATCTCTTGCATTTCTTTCATTTTTTTTATCACCGTCTCATCATAATCCTCTTGCGAGATTGCTTTACCTTTGCTTGGCGCCTTTATCTCTGCTTTATTTTTTGGGTTTAGAACTACTTTGGAACACAACACGACCGTTTTTCCATCGTTTATTTCTAAAATCAAACCTGGCAATCCCCAATATTTATCAGGACCCTGATTGACTGGAATTTCAGGAGTATACCAAGCAGTAACAATTGTTTCTTTTGGCATATCTAGATCACTCATGAAATTAGTTTTCTTTTCTTTTTCTTCTGTTTTAGCTTCGTCCTTTTCTTCCTTTTCTTCTTTTTTAGGTCGGAAGTTTCTAAAATCGGTTTTACTTGCTGGAAGAACCGCTGTCGCTTTAAAACAATTGTATCCTCCTATGACCCGCGTTTCCGCTTCCATTTTCCATTTTAAGTTGGGTAATGAATCTTTTACTAAAAATTCTTTTCCCATAAATTCCTTATCTACTGTATAGGCTTTCTCCTTTACGTTTTTATAATAGGTTCCCCCGCCGCCCATCATCGAGCTCATCATTCTCATTCCGCCGCCACCTTGACCTGGAGCATCCAGTTTTTCTTCTTCTTTATAAATCGAGGCAGACTTGTCGAAATTAAGAATAAAGGTTTTTTCAAACATAGATTTCATACGGTCTTCTATCATTTTCTTCATATCAGGAGTCATATCTTTGTTTCCTTCCATTCTTGTTTTGAAATCAGCAGTACTGGTTTTAGACTCATACACAGCCATACCTTGAAAATCTTGAGCATGAAGCCCTAAATACGAAACAACAGTAAATACGAAAGTAAATATGATTTTATACATAATAATTTTGGTTTTAAATTCTGATTATCAATTGGACTTCCAAATCTGCTTATTGTTACAAGCCGATCCTAAATAATAAAGTTTTGACATTAATTGGGAACGATGGTTTAATCCTGAGTACGATTTTTATGCAAATAATTCACATTATTGTTTTGAAAATATGACCTTAAAACAATTAATCAAAGTATTATTTTTAATTGTAATACAACTTAAGGAAGTATTAAATTAATATTGCGGATCCCCAAAATGATTAAAACAGGTGTGCAACCCTTATCAACAGGTCTAAAAAATAACCTAGAATATCCAATCTATTTTTTCGTACTTTGCATCAATTATGAAAAACTTGATTCTTTTATTTTTAATTACCACTATCTCGACTGTTTTGGGGCAAAATCAAAAACTGATTGGTTTAAAACTGAATAGCGTTGCAATTCAAGCGGATCAATTTATAGGTTATGATCAATTTGGCTATTATTATACCCTTAAAAACAATGTATTAATTAAAACAAAGGGAGCTGAGTCATTTGAGTATAAAAATATTTCTTTGGGTAAAATAACAAAAGTTGATATCATAAATCCTTTAAAAATTGTAATGTTTTACGAAAATTTCAATTCGGTCGTTCTACTTGACAACCAACTAAATGAAATTCAAAGAATAAATTTTTCAGAAAACGATATTCCTATAGTAGTTAACGCGTTAGGAATGGCATCCCAAAACCAATTATGGGTTTACGATAGTTTGAATCAACAAATAGGATTATTCAATTATTTGAAAAAGGAGTACCAATCCATTTCTACTTCATTTCCGGAAAGCGTTAAATACTATCAATCCAATCTCACTACTTTTTACTGGATTGATCAAAAAAGTAATTGGTATTCTTGTAATCGTTTTGGTAAAATTGGATTAAAAAAATTGATTACTGATTTTGACCAAATAGAAATTATAAACGAAAGTCAATACCTGATTTGCAAGAATTCAATCCTTAGTATTGAAGTTATTGATAAAAATGAAAAATATGAAATTGAAATTTTAGAAAAAAGCTTTAAAAATTTCAGCTACAAAGACCAAATTTTATCTATTTTTACATCTGAGGGAATTACAAATTATAAAATCAAAATACCATAATGCACATAGCAGTAGCAGGAAATATTGGATCAGGAAAAACAACCTTAACTCGCTTATTAGCAAAACATTTCAAATGGGAACCCCATTTTGAGGATGTTGTAGACAACCCTTATTTGGATGATTTCTATCATCAAATGGAACGATGGTCTTTCAACCTACAAATTTATTTCTTGAATAGTCGTTTCCGTCAGGTGATGCAAATACGAGAAAGTGGTAAGAAAATCATTCAAGATAGAACCATATACGAAGATGCTCATATTTTTGCTCCTAATCTCTATTCTATGGGATTGATGACTAATCGTGATTTCCAGAATTACAGTTCTTTATTTGAATTGATGGAATCAACAGTTAAAGCACCCGATTTATTAATTTACTTAAGAAGCTCTATTCCTAATTTAGTAGGTCAAATCCATAAAAGAGGCCGCGAATATGAATCAACGATCTCTATTGATTATTTAAGTCGTTTGAACGAACGTTATGAAGCTTGGATTCATACTTATGACAGAGGAAAATTACTTATAATTGACGTTGACAATATCAATTTTGTAGACAACCAAGAAGATCTTGGAAGCATCATACATCGTATCGACACCGAAATAAACGGACTATTTTAGTTCTGCTTTAAACACTCCTTTTTAAAAACAATGCCTTGTAATCTACAAGGCATTGTTTATTTACATAACTTTGTAAATCAATTTGTTACGTATAAAATGATTTGATTTTGTTAATTATTTTGTCACTAAAAATGACTTAATAATTTTTATTATAATTATTAATTTTAAATCAAATGAATATGAAGTTAACAAACATTAAAAACGAAGCTATTTGTTTTTTACTAGCTTTTACGCTGGTCATGCAAAGTTGCAGTGTTTACAAAAAAACATCTGTAAACTTAGAAGAGGCTTATAATTCTGACACAAAGGTTTTAATTGTAAAAATAGACAACACAAAACTTAAATTCAACAGAATTAAACAATATGAAGGAAACAATTATGGAACTTTAAAAACAAAAGGTCACATGGATAATGTTCCGCTTGTGGAAAGTGATATAAAATCCATCCGAGTTTTAGATAAAACGACCACAACAATTGGTAATGTAG
>CAWURM010000023.1:0-42874 GCA_963924965.1 uncultured Flavobacterium sp. | reverse complement strand
AGCACCAGATGCTCCAACAACCGTACCCATGTAAGCACTGATGAAGTTCTGAAATCCCGGGCTATTCAAAATAGGTACAATTTCATTGCTCCCTTTCCCATTTAAAACAGCTAAAACTTCTGTTTTTGAAAAGCCTTGCTCAATTAAAGTATTCATCCCCTCTTGAAAATAATAATAATTAATTCCAGTATGCAATAAGGCTGCTCCTAAACCACATGAGATATAAAAAAATAAAAATTTCTTACCACCCCAATAATGCTCCAAAGCAGAACCGAAGGAGTACAAAGCAAACATGTTAAAGAAAATATGCATAAAACCACCATGCATAAACATGTGGGTAATAGGCTGCCAAAATTGAAAATAACTATTTTCAGGAAAATACATCGCCAGCATTTGATAAGCTGCATCTCCTACAATTTGTGTTCCTATAAAAAATAGGATATTAATTATAATTAACTGTTTTACGGTCTCGGTTACATTTCTCATATTGCGAATTTTTTATCTAAATCTTCCACACGCATCGTGATGAAAGTTGGTTTTTGAAAAGGGGAAACATTAGGGTCTTTACAGGCAAAAAGGCCATTCACCAAGTTTTCTTGTTCTTTTATAGTCAAAGTCGTTCCGGTTTTAACAGCCAAACTCTTGGCCATTGATTTTGCAATGGTATCATTTTGGCTAAAGCTACTTTCAGGAATTCCGTCCTGTAAATCAGATATTAATTGTTCTAAAACCATTGACACTTCACTCTCAGTAACGTTTACCGGAATTCCGGAAATAACTACGTGATCTGTAGGTGTATCTTCAAAAACAAAACCAGTATTCACCAACGAAAGTTTTAATTCCTCGATTAATTCCATCTCACTAGAAGAAAAAAACAAATCCAACGGAAATAATAATTGCTGACTAGAAGCCTGATGCACAGTCATGTTAGTCAAAAATTGCTCGTACAAAACGCGTTGATGTGCCCGCTGTTGATCCACAATAACCATTCCTGACTTTATGGGTGAAACAATATATTTTTTATGTATTTGATAGGAATTATGAACTGCCTGCTCCACTTCTTCCTCATTAAACAACGATCCAGTTACTTCATCACTTTCGAATGAAAAATCAGAATTGCTCGTAAAAACATCCGTATCTTGTTTTAATCCTACATATAAACTTTCCCAATTGGCGGTCGCTTCGGGTTTTTTATAACTAGAATAATGCTTGTTTACTTTATCATCCGAAAAAGGATTAAAAGTACTATCGACTTGAATCGTAGGTGTTTCGCCTTTGGCATCCTTATAACGATATGGGGTATCTAGGTTAGCATCTCTATCAAAGTCTAAAACAGGAGCAACATTAAACTGTCCTAAACTGTGTTTAATAGAAGCTCTTAAAATGGCATACAATGCATGTTCATCATCAAACTTAATTTCCGTTTTGGTAGGATGAATATTGATATCTATAGTATTGGGCGGCACCGTTAAATACAAAAAATAACTCGGTTGTGCTCCATCTTTCAATATACCGTCATACGCAGCCATTACTGCGTGATGTAAGTAGCCACTTTTTATAAAGCGGTCATTAACAAAGAAAAACTGCTCTCCTCTATTCTTTTTAGCAAATTCAGGTTTACTTACAAACCCTTGAATGGCTACAATTTCCGTTTCTTCTTGAACAGGAACCAATTTTTCATTGGTTTTACCCGCAAAAACAGCCACAATTCTTTGTCTCAAACTCGCTGAAGGCAAATTGAACATTTCGCTTCCATTGTGATAAAAGGAAAAATAAATAGAAGGATGTGCCAAAGCAACACGTTGAAATTCATCTATAATATGACGATACTCCACGGTATCCGATTTTAAAAAATTACGGCGAGCAGGAATATTGAAAAACAAGTTTTTGACAGCAAATGAAGTTCCCTTAGGTAAAACCGCCACTTCTTGTGACATAAATTTACTTCCTTCTACTACAATTTGAGTTCCTAACTCTTCTTGGTCTTGCTTGGTTTTCATTTCAACATGTGCAATCGCAGCGATCGAAGCCAAAGCTTCTCCACGAAAACCCTTTGTATGCAAAGAAAATAAATCTTCGGCTTGCCGGATTTTTGAAGTAGCATGACGCTCAAAACACAATCGAGCATCAGTAACGTTCATCCCTAAGCCATTATCAACAACTTGCACTAATGCTTTACCGGCATCTTTAATAATTAACTTAATATCTGTTGCTCTTGCATCTACAGCATTTTCAAGTAGTTCTTTAACTACAGAAGCGGGTCTTTGCACCACTTCTCCAGCAGCAATTTGGTTAGCAACATGATCAGGAAGCAATTGGATAATACTCGACATTAATAAATTTTAAATTTAAAGTTTAAGGTTTTTGAAACCAAGAGGTACAAATTTAATGAAATTCTATCGTGTTTCATCTCTTGGAGTGTCATAAATAAAACAAAAAAACCCATACTATTTTGAGAATAGTATAGGTTTCAAAAATAATTATTTATTCTTTATTTTATTCCTCTAGTTTCCAAGGCAAATCTTCTAATTGCAATTGACCAGAAGATAATAATGCTTGTTTTTTATATTCATGTGCCAATGATGCTTGTTGACGAATATAGGCCATTTTAATTGCAGCTATTGCCGCCTCAGTACCTTTGTTCCCATGAATTCCACCACTTCTGTCTATCGATTGCTGCATGGTATTATCTGTAAGGACACAAAAAATAACAGGAATATCAGTTTGAACATTTAAGTCTTTTATTCCCTGCGTCACTCCTTCACAAACAAAATCAAAATGCTTTGTTTGTCCTTGAATTACACATCCTATTACTATTACAGCATCAACATTTTGAGTTTGCAACATTTTTTTAGCACCATAAACAAGCTCAAAACTACCAGGTACATTCCACCGAATAATATTTGCAGCTGGAACCTCATTTTCTAAAAAAGCTTCATAAGCACCGTTGTATAACCCTTCGGTGATTACTTCATTCCATTCCGCTACAACAACTCCAAAACGAAAATCTTTCGCATTAGGAACTGTGTTTTTATCGTAAACGGATAAGTTTTTATTTACAGTTGCCATTTGATTGTAGATTTTTTAAAATTAAAATTAGATATTCTATGCTAAAGATAGTTTGTTGAAACAACAATCTAAAACTAATCCTCCTAAAATTTCTCTTTTTATTGTGCCAATCCGATCAAACCATCTACTGAAGCTGCTTCTGGTGAAGCATCAAAATTATCTTTAATGTCATTGAAGTATTTCAAAGCCTCTTCTTTATTTCCTAATGCTAAAGCTGTTTTTCCAGCTTTTAATAAGAAACGTGGCGTAGTAAAATCATTTTTATTTGCTTCTACTGCTTTGATATAATTTTCAAGAGCTTCTTTCGGTTGGTTTTTTTGCGAATAAGCATCCCCTATCGCTCCTTTTGCTAAAGCTCCTAAAACGATATCTTCTGATTTAAACTTTCCTAAATATTGAATTGCCTCATCATATTTACCAGTGTTCAAGTAAGCCATACCAGCATAATAATTAGCTAAATTACCTGCATCAGTACCCGAATATTCATCTGCAATTTTCAAAAATCCAAATTTACCTTCAGAACCATTTAATGATAATTTGTATAGTGAATCACTAGCGATACCATCTGTAGCTTGTTGAAAATTTTGTTGAGCAACAAACATTTCTTCAGCTGCTTCATTTTGTTTCGGTTCAGCAATAAATTTTTGATACACTAAATACCCAATAGTTACTAAAGCTACAGCTCCAACAATTCCAATAATGAAATTTTGATTTTTAGCCACAAAATCTTCTGTTTTTGAAGCAGTTTCATCTAATGTAGAAAACACACCTGCAGTTGCACTGTCTTTTTCGTCAATAATTACGTCTTCAACTGTATCTTTTACTTCTTTCTCTTTTGGTGCTTTATATCCTCTTTTACTGTAAGTAGCCATTTAAATTTAATTTAGTGAACCGCAAAAATAAAATTTTTATTCAAACCGACGCAAAAAAAAAGGATTTTTATATTTATAATAAAAAAATTAAGTTTTTAAACCCAAAAAGTGCGATTCGAAAACGAAAATAATTAAAACAGAAAACTGATAAAAGTCGATTTTATCGATATTTTTCAATAATTTGCACCCACTTTAAAATTCCCAAAAAAAACCAAAAAAAGCCTCAATTCCAGCAAGCATAAAAAATGTATTTAAAAAAAATATCCTTATTCAATTATAAAAATTTTGCGGAAGCTACTTTTGAGTTTGATGCTAAAATAATATGCTTTGTTGGTAAAAACGGTATTGGTAAAACCAATGTATTGGATGCCATTTATCATTTGTCGTACGGTAAGAGTTATTTCAACCCATTAGCGGTACAAAACATCAAACACGGTGAGGAATTTTTTGTCATTGATGCAGAATTCGTGAAAAACGAACGGTCAGAACAAGTGGTTTGCAGCTTAAAAAAAGGACAGAAAAAAGTTTTAAAGCGTAATGGAAAAGCCTACGATAAATTTTCAGATCACATTGGTTTTATACCCTTGGTTATTATTTCACCTGCGGACAGGGATTTAATTGTTGAAGGTAGCGAAACAAGAAGAAAATTTATGGACAGTGTTATCTCACAATTAGATGCTCAATACTTACAGCAGTTAATACAGTACCAAAAAGTAATGGGGCAACGCAACGCATTATTAAAATATTTTGCTTTGAATAGGGTTTTTGAAAACGACACCCTTTCCATATATAATGAACAACTTAACGGATACGGCGCTTATATCTTTGAAAAGAGAAAAGAATTTATCGCTGAATTTATTCCCATTTTTACTGCACACCACCACGCCATTACTGGTTCTCAAGAAACGGTACAACTTGTTTACGAAAGTCATTTATTCGAAAATAATTTGCTGACTCTTTTACAAGAAAGCATTAATAAAGATCGAGCGTTACATTATACAAGCGTAGGAACACATAAAGACGATTTATCATTTGAAATTGACGAACATCCTATTAAAAAATTCGGGTCTCAAGGGCAACAAAAATCTTTTCTTATCGCTTTAAAATTAGCTCAATATGATTTTTTAAAAAAACAAAGCGGTGTAAAACCCATATTGCTGTTTGATGACATCTTTGATAAACTGGACGAAAGTAGGGTTTCAAAAATCATAGACATGGTAAATAGTGATTCTTTTGGGCAATTATTCATCTCTGACACGCACCCTGAACGTACCGAAGCGATAGTAAAATCGACACTTCAATCCTACAAAATATTTAACTTATGATTTGCAATATATAATCTCCAAATACTTATAATTTACTTATTTTAGCCTTTCCATAATTTAAATAGTAATTGTAATGAAATTTTTTCAAATTTATACTGCGCTTATCTCTTGTATCATCTTATCCTGTAACGGTCAAACGTCAAAAAATATCAAAAGAATTGATGCTCCAGCTTTTGCAGAAAAAATAAAAACAACTCAAAGTCCGCAAATTCTTGATGTTCGTACACCAGAGGAATTTGAATCAGAACATATCGAAAACGCAAAGAACATCAATTGGCTTGGAGACAGTTTTATTCAAGATGCCGTAAATCTAGACAAAACAAAACCTGTATTTGTGTATTGTAAAAGTGGTGGAAGAAGTGCAAAGGCAGCTGCTAAACTTCGAGAATTAGGTTTCACGACGATTTATGAGCTAGACGGTGGATTCTTAAAATGGGACGCAGCTGGTCTATCCAAACCCATGGATAAAATCATTGGAATGAGTCAGGCCGAGTATAATGCATTACTAAATACAGATAAAAAAGTACTGATTGATTTTTATGCAGAATGGTGCGCTCCCTGTAAAAAAATGGCTCCTTACCTTTCTAAAATGCAAACAGAATTAGCAGACACCGTAGTCATCATTCGATTAAATGCTGATGAAAATAAAACATTAATGCATGAGCTTAAAATTGAGGAATTACCTACTTTATTGCTGTACGAAAAAAAGGAACTAAAATGGAAACATTCTGGTTACATTACAGAACAAGACTTAAAAAAACAACTTTAATAGCCTCAAAATGCTATCACGAGACACTTTACAATTTCTAGAAGATCTAAAAGCTAATAACAATCGAGATTGGTTTTTGGAGAATAAAAAGCGGTATGAAACGGTAAAAAAAGATTACCATCAAATGGTTTCTGATTTTCTAGATGCTATGAAACCATTAGATCCTGCACTAGAAATGTTAGAAGTCAAGAACTGTACTTTTAGAATCAACCGAGACATCCGATTTTCAAAAGACAAAACCCCTTATAAAACCCATATGGGAGTGTGGTTATCATCAGGTGTAAAAGGTCAAAATCGAGCAGGATATTATGTCCACATTGAAGAAGGAGCAAGCTTTATAGCTGGAGGATTTTATGCCCCCGAATCAGAAGATTTAAAAAAAGTAAGAAAAGAGATTGCTTTTTTTTATGAAGATTTAGAAGAAATTCTTGCAGAAAAAAACTTCAAAAAAATATTTATGGATTTTGATCGGAATGAAAGAAGCATACTCAAAAACCCACCGAGAGGTTACGAAAAAGAACATCCTGCAATTGAATTATTGAAACTAAAAAGTTTTGAAGCTTCTCAAAAATTTGATGTTTCAGAAGTACTTGAAAAAGATTTCATATCCAAAATGAGTAAAAAACTAATCGTATTAAAACCGTTAAATGAATTCATAAATAGAGCCTTAACAACTGAATAATTCTACTTTAATGAAAAAAAGGAAAATACTTTTTCTAGGAGAAACCTATAGAGCCGATGCCATCACTTGGACAAACGGATTAAAGGAATTTGGTGATTTTGAAATTATCAGTTGGGAATTAAAAACGCCAAGTGATACTTTCTACAACCGAATTATGCGTCTTTTGGAATTTCAATTCTCCTTACTTAAGATAAAAAAACTGATTCAATTCGAAAAACCTGATATGGTCATCGCGGAAAGAACCACTAGTTACGGTTTTCTAGCTGCGCTATGTAGACTGCAACCTGTAGTAATCGCACAACAGGGCCGCACTGATTTATGGCCAGAAAACTCCCCCTTATTTCTATTAAAAAAAGCAATACAAAAATACGCCTTTCAAAAAGCAACTCTTATCCATGCTTGGGGTCCCGTCATGGCTGCATCTATGGCTGATGCCCAGGTTGACATGAATAAAGTAATGATTCTACCAAAAGGAATTGATTTAAAAAAATTCGAAAATAAAAACACTTCCAATACCGAAAAAATAAGTG
Source organism: uncultured Flavobacterium sp. (assembly GCA_963924965.1). Taxonomy (GTDB): domain Bacteria; phylum Bacteroidota; class Bacteroidia; order Flavobacteriales; family Flavobacteriaceae; genus Flavobacterium. The sequence goes on along the minus strand of CAWURM010000023.1, from coordinate 35,627 downwards.
CAATTGTTACCCGATCCTTATTACCGCAATACCGACACGATGTCATCATTAAAGCATTTGCCATTTTAAACCAAATGGGAATCGATTTCGTACTTACCATTGTGGGAGATGGAAGCCAACTTCCAAAATTGAAGCAATTGGTAAAAAAATTAAATATAGAAAATAAGGTTTGTTTTACCGGAAGAATATTAAATACCGAATTACCGAAACTATTACAAGACGCCAATTTTTACATTAGCATGCCCACCACTGAGGGGGTGTCTGCCTCATTATTTGAAGCAATGGCAACACATTGTTATCCCATAGTCACGGATATTGCTGGTAATAAAAGCTGGATTCAACATCGAAAAAACGGACAATTAATCACTGTAGATGATTACGAAATGCTTGCGAAGGAACTGCAATGGTCTTTTGAAAATAAGGAGTCCCGCACGCAAGCTACAAATGAAAATCGGAAATTCGTAGAAGAACATGCTAATTATCAAGTTAATATGGAAATCATAGCTAAAAAATACCATGAATTAATAAATACCACAAAAACAAATTAGCGATGTGCGGAATTAACGGGATTTTTCATTTCCAATCTCAAAGAAAAGTAGACAGCAAGATTCTAACAAAAATGCGAGATTCGATGGAACATCGTGGTCCAGACGACAAAGGCTTATTTGTGAAAAATAATATAGGATTAGGACATCGTCGATTGTCAATTTTAGATGTTTCAGCTGCTGGACACCAACCTTTTTCATCAGATGACGAACGTTTTGTCATGGTGTACAATGGAGAAATTTATAATTTTAAGGAGTTTTATCCCGAGTTAAAAAGCAACGGTTTTGATATAAAAACAGGTGCAGATACTGAAGTGTTGTTAAAATTATTCCAATTGCATGGTTCTAAAATGCTTAATCGCCTCAATGGGATGTTTGCGTTTGCCATTTGGGATAAAATGAAAAAAGAATTAACGGTTGCTAGGGATCGAATGGGTGTTAAACCTCTTTATTATTCTTTTTCAAATGAAACTTTTTATTTTGCATCCGAACAAAAAGCATTATTTAAAGCAGGCCTTCCACTAAAAATTGCTCAAGATGGTTTAGAGGAATATATTTTTAACCGTTTTGTAGCTGGAGAAAATACTTTGTATGAAAATATAAAAAAAGTTTTACCCGGACATATCATGACGATTCATAAAGGTGGGAAAGTAGTCTCTGAAAAGTGGTGGGATTTAAAAAGTGAAATTCAAAACCAACCCAAAATTCATAATCCATTAGAGTGGTTTAGAGAAACCTTTGATGATTCTGTCAAGTTAAGAATGGTTAGCGACGTACCTGTGGGGGTTTTACTTAGTGGAGGATTAGACTCCTCCTCCATTCTCGCTTCATTACACGACCAAAAATACAAAAACATTGAAACTTTTACTATTGGTTTTAAAGAAGCAGAGCACGACGAATCTCATTTAGCCAAAATGTTAACTGAAAAATTCGATTACCGTTTTAATACCATAAAGCTGGAAGATGAAGACCTATACAAGCAATTAATCAAAGCTACCTATTATCAAGATGAGCCCATAATGCATTTAAACGAGCCGCATTTATTGGCCATATCCGAATTAGCAAAACCAAAAGTAAAAGTATTACTCTCTGGTGAAGGCGCTGATGAATTGATGGGGGGTTACGTACGCTACAAAGCTCTCGAGTATCCAAGCCTGTTGGGATCTATTGCGAGTATTGGTGCGCTAGGTGTTTTTGAAAAAAAACCACGATATGAAAAACTAATTCGATATGCTCAATTGAATAAGAAGCAGGATTTAATCCTATATAATAGTTCTAATATATTTCCCGAAGATATTTCAAAAATGTTCGGTATTAGTAACGAACCAAAAAATGAATTTAGGCGTAAAACCTACAAAGAAGCCAAAGAATTATACCCAAAAAACTTAAGGCGACAAGCTCTTTATTTTGATCAGCAAACTTATTTGCGTTCTTTATTATATAGAAATGATCGCGCGACGATGGGAGCTTCAATAGAATGTAGAGAACCTTTTTTAGACCAGAGGTTAATTACAGGACTTGGATCCTTAGATGACAAATGGCTATTTACTGGCAAAAAAGGAAAGTTTATTCTCAAATCAGCCATGGAAGACCGGTTACCAGAAGCGATATTAAAATTTAAGAAAGTAGGATTGAGCGCACCTTGGGGTGAATATTTAATCAAAAGTCCCGCTTTTAAAGACGAACTAGAAGCATTCTCGAACAGTGATATTTTTAAAATGTCCTATTTCGAAAATATAAACAGCGCCAAACTAATAGCGAGTTTACAAAAAGGAGATACAAGAATGGTTTCTTATATAATGCCATTATTTATGATGCATATCTGGATGAAAAGTTACGCTACTCAATTTTAATACTTACTTTTGGACTTAGAATACAATACTAAAAAGAACTTTCTTGTATGGAAATACTAAATAACTTCTCTCTTAAAAACTACAATACATTTGGCATAGAGGCCAAAGCAAAGCAATTTGTTGATGTTAGAAATACTAGCGAACTAAAATCTATTTTAGAACAGTTTGCATCAGAAAAAAAATTCATACTTGGAGGCGGCAGTAACATGCTCTTGACCCAGGATATTAACGCTCTAGTTATTCATGTTGACTTGAAAGGAAAAAAAATCATAAATGAAGATGATGACTTTGTTTGGATTGAAAGTCAAGCAGGTGAAAACTGGCATGAATTTGTTCTTTGGACACTTGACCAAAATTTTGGAGGCTTAGAAAACATGTCCTTAATTCCAGGAAATGTGGGTACAACACCAATCCAAAATATTGGTGCGTACGGAACTGAAATTAAAGACACCTTCGTTTCTTGCGAGGCAATCACAATTGAAAACCTAGAAATAAAAAATTTTACAAAAGAGGAATGCCGTTTTGGGTATCGTGAAAGTATTTTTAAAAATGAAGTAAAAGACCAATACGTCATTACTTCTGTCGTCTTCAAATTAACCAAACGCAATCATAAAGTCAACACTTCTTATGGTGATATTTTGGGGGAATTAGAGAAAAATAACATCACTACTCCTACTTTAAAGGAAGTTAGTAATGCTGTAATTGCCATACGTCAAAGTAAATTACCTGACCCAAAAGAACTAGGAAATAGTGGAAGTTTCTTCAAAAACCCCATTCTTTTAAAGTCAAATTTTGAACAAATACATCAGCAATTTCCGGAAATGAAATATTATGAAGTTTCAGAAACTGAAGTCAAAGTACCTGCAGGATGGCTCATAGAGCAAGCTGGTTTTAAAGGAAAACGTTTTGGTGATGCTGGAATTCATAAAAACCAAGCATTAGTTTTAGTCAACTATGGCAATGCCACAGGACAGGAAATTCTAGCCGTTTCAAAGAACATTCAAGATACTGTTTTTAATACTTTTGGTATTCATATTGAAGCCGAAGTAAACGTAATTTAGTTTTTATACTAATTAATAATCTCTAATTCTGATTTTAAAAATGTACACGCCAGATATTTACAAAAATGAGAATCAAGAAGAGATTAAACAATTTCTTCAAGAAAATAGTTTTGGAATTCTAATCAATCAAACAAACGGGAAGCTATGCGCGACGCATATTCCTTTAGAATTAGATCGAAATAAAGTGGGGAAACAAATTTTGCATGGTCACATTGCTAAAGAAAACCCACAATGGAGAGGATTTGAAGAAAACGACACGGTTTTAGCTGTTTTTTCAGGACCACACAGTTACATTTCTTCCTCTTGGTACGATCATGAAAACGTTCCTACTTGGAATTATCTTGCGGTTCATGTATATGGAAAAATTAAAATCATTGAAGGAGAAGCAGCCATAAACTCTTTAAAAAAACTGGTAGACAAGTATGAGAAAAATTCTCAAAATCCAGTAAAAATCGAGGATTTATCTTCAAAAACGATGCGCCAAGTACAAGGAATTGTAGCTTTTGAAATAGAAATCACCTCCATCGAAGCCACCAAAAAGCTGTCGCAGAATAGAGATGAAAACAATTACAAAAACATCATTTCTGAGTTAGAAAAAACACAAGATCAAGCTTCAATTGCTGTTGCAACGGAAATGAAAAAATGCCCTAGGTAAATTCTTTTAAAATTCAATAATTTAAAATATAAGATTTCATTATTCTATTCATACCTTTGCACCCGATTTAAATAACTCATTAAACGCTGATGCTTATACTAATTCTTTACTTTTTTATTGTTGTTGTAGCTATTCAACTTTCGTATTATTTGGGTGTTTTTGGGAAATTTGCTTTTGCAAAAGCGCAAAAAATAACACCTAAAAGAATTCCGATATCCGTTATTGTTTGTGCTAAAAATGAAGAAGAAAATGTAGCTAAATTTATTCCGCTACTGGCAGAACAAAACTATCCAGACTTTGAAATCGTCTTGATTGATGATGCTTCAAGCGATACAACTTTGGACTTATTTGAAGGCTTTGAAAAACAATATTCTAATATTCGTTTGGTAAAAGTAGAGAACAACGAAGCCTTTTGGGGTAATAAAAAATATGCCTTAACATTAGGTATCAAAGCCGCTAAAAAGGATTATTTACTTTTTACGGATGCTGATTGTTATCCTACTTCAAAAGAATGGATAACAGCAATGAGTTCTCAATTCACCATGCATAAAACCATTGTTTTAGGATATGGAGGATATGAAAAAATTGCCAATTCATTACTCAATAAAATAATTCGGTTTGAAACACTACTCACCGCGATCCAATATTTTTCTTGGACAAAAATGGGAAATCCTTATATGGGAGTGGGTAGAAATTTAGCGTATAAAAAAGATGAGTTTTTTAATGTCAATGGATTTATCAACCACATTCAAGTGCGATCTGGTGACGATGATTTATTTATCAATGAAGCGGCAACCTCAAAAAATACAACAATTGCTTACACCCCAGAAAGCTTCACTTATTCGAAACCAAAAACTACTTACAAAGATTGGTTAATTCAAAAAAGAAGGCACATTGCTACGGCAAATCACTATAAAAAATTAGATCAATTGCAACTTGGTGTGTTCTACTCCTCTCAATTGTTATTTATTATTTTACCCATCATATTATTGAGCTTCCAGTTCCAGTGGATCTTAGTATTGGTCTTATTATTTGTCAGATATTTATGTGCATGGCTCGTAGTTGGATTTTCAGCAGGAAAATTAAAAGAAAAAGATTTGAAATTTTGGTTCCCAATAGTAGAAATACTGCTTATCTTCACACAAATCAATATTTTCATATCTAATATTTTCTCAAAACCAGTAAATTGGAAATAGCCACTCAAATAGAGAAAGCCAAAAAAGGAGATCAAGCTGCCTTTACCTTTCTTTTGAATCATTATTGGAATGAAGTATATGGTTTCATGCTTAAACGCACTGAAAACGAAACCAATGCTGAGGATATTACTATTGAAACTTTCTCGAAAGCATTTGACAAAATAGCCACTTATAATCCTGAATTTCAGTTTAATACTTGGTTAATTAGCATTGCTAAGAATGTTCATATTGATTTATTACGCAAAAAGAAATCCAGCCTTTTTGTAGAGATTACTGACAAAGAAGATCAGAAAGCCTATAACATTGCAGATACAACCCCATCTGCAGAAGATGAATTAATTACTGAGCAAAATCTTTCTCGCTTATTGCGATTCATCAAAGAATTAAAACCCCACTATCAAGAGGTCATTCAATTGCGGTATTTTCAAGAAATGAGTTATCAAGAAATTGCTAATGCAATTGATGAACCCTTAAGTAATGTAAAAGTAAAATTGCTTCGCGCCAAAAAATTACTGGCAGAGATTATTAGAGACAGAAGATAATTGACGAATCTATTTCGTTAAAAAGACAAACAAAAACACCTCTTTTGTCGCTATTTTTATTACTACTCTAAAAAATTAACAAAATAAACAATAAAAATCTTACCGTTTCCGTTGTTATCTATAAACACCATATGCTTATGATTTAAATGCTACTTAACCATTAAATCCATAAATCATGTCAAAACAAAGCCTTTACGAAGCCAACTGGATTAATCTAGTGTTCGAAAACAGAAACAAAGAATATGGTGCTTATCAACTGCGCAAGAATAATGCAAAAACTTCCTTTTTAGCCCTTTTTATGGGGATATTATTATGTGCTTCTTTGATTACTGTCCCGAAAGTTTTACAATTTTTTAACCTTATAACATCTACAACAAAAACGATTCTAGAACCCATTGATCAGATTATTCAGGTAACAACTGTACAACAACAAATACAAAACCCAGAAGAAAAAATAATCCCCAAAACCACGGAACAAAAACCATTAGCAACAAGTGACAAAAAAGAACTTTCTAATCCTATTATTGTTAAAGCACCATTAGCATCACCCGATCTAGCCACCACCAGCGAAAGCAAAATACTAAAAACAACAACTGACGGCACTGGAGCTATTGGCGCAAATACTACTCAGTCGCAAGGAAGCGGTACAGTAAACGCAGCACCTTTAGATTATGGCGACACGGTAGTAACCAGTGCGATATTAGATAAAATGCCTGAATTTCCTGGTGGAATTCATAAATTTTACAACTACATAGGTAAGAATTTTGAAACTCCAGAGGTAAACGGCGAAAGCAGCATTCGCATCTACGTGTCATTTGTGGTGGAGAAAGATGGAAGTATGTCTAATATACAAGTGAAAAACGACCCTGGATATGGATTAGGAAGAGAAGCTGTTCGTGTTTTGAAATCAATGAAAACCAAATGGTCTCCCGGATTGATGGGAAGCAAACCAGTGAGAACGTCTTATAATTTGCCAATCACAATCCAAATGCGTTAACCTTAGAAAAGAAAGCAGAACGAAATAAGTGTTCTGCTTTCTTTTTTAAATAAATACGATTTAAACTACCACTTCCCTAGCCCAGATTGAAGCGTTATCCTTTTATAAAAAGAGCTGTTTTTTTTAAACAGTTCTTTTTATAAAAGATGTAGCGGAAAGCTGGAAAAAGCTCCAAAAAAAATAAATCTAATTTTGAAAAAAGTTTCGCTAAGCTTATCATTCTAAACCGTCTATTTTAAAACAACATTCCTTATCTTTGTGCTTTGAAAATTGATTTATGGAAACTGTTTTAGAAAATACTTTACCGGTAGGAAAGCCGAAATGGCTAAAGGTAAAACTACCAATAGGACAAAAATATACTGAACTTCGTGGTTTAGTCGATAAATATAGCTTAAACACCATTTGCACCTCTGGAAGTTGTCCCAATATGGGAGAATGTTGGGGTGAAGGAACTGCTACATTTATGATTTTAGGAAATACTTGCACGCGTTCTTGTGGGTTTTGCGGAGTAAAAACAGGAAGACCTGAAACGGTGGACTGGGACGAGCCTGAAAAAGTAGCTCGCTCTATCAAAATCATGAACATCAAGCATGCCGTAATTACAAGTGTGGATAGAGATGATTTAAAAGATGGCGGCTCTATCATTTGGATAGAAACTGTAAAAGCCATTCGCAGAATGAACCCAACCACAACTCTAGAAACTTTGATTCCTGATTTTCAAGGGATCGAGAGAAACATTGACCGAATCGTAGAGGCGAATCCTGAAGTAGTTTCGCACAACGTAGAAACCGTGCGCCGATTAACTCGTGAAGTACGAATTCAAGCTAAATACGACCGAAGTCTTGAAGTATTAAGATATTTAAAAGAAAAAGGAATTAACAGAACCAAGTCAGGAATTATGTTGGGTCTAGGCGAGCAAGAAGAAGAAGTTTTTCAAACCATGAGAGATCTTCGTGCTGCCAATGTTGATGTAGTAACCATAGGTCAATACCTCCAACCAAGTAAAAAACACTTGCCTGTAAAGGAATTTATAACGCCAGATCAATTTGCCATTTACGAAAAATATGGTCTCGAATTAGGCTTTCGTCATGTAGAAAGCGGTCCACTAGTTCGTTCCTCATACAAAGCACAAAAACACATATTATAGTCGAAAGTCGTAAAGTTAATTAGTCGAAAGATGTAAATAGTTAACTTTACGACTTTACGACTTAAGCCATAGAAGACTTATGATAAGAATTGCCATAAATGGATTTGGAAGAATTGGTCGAAATTTATTTCGTTTACTTTTAAATCATCCTGATATTGTTGTTGTTGCTATAAACGATATAGCCGATACAAAAACAATGGCACATTTATTAAAATACGATAGTATTCATGGTGTTTTACCCTACGGTGTAAGTTGTGATGAAAAAGGGATTATAGTTGACACCAACCACTTTTTATTTTTACATGAAAAAAACATCTCCAATATAGACTGGAAAAGCATAGACGTCGATTATGTAATTGAAGCTACGGGTAAATATAAAACATACGAAGACCTTAACAAACATATTCTTGCTGGTGCCAAAAAAGTAATTCTCTCCGCTCCATCAGAAGTAGATACGATCAAAACCGTCGTTTTAGGAGTAAATGAAACTATTCTTGATGGAACCGAAACTATTATTTCTAATGCAAGCTGTACCACAAATAATGCTGCACCTATGATTAAAATAATAGATGAGCTTTGTGGCATTGAGCAAGCCTACATTACAACTATCCATTCCTACACTACAGACCAAAGTTTACACGACCAACCCCATAAAGACCTTCGAAGAGCCCGCGGCGCTAGTCAATCGATTGTGCCCACTACAACGGGGGCAGCTAAAGCATTAACAAAAATTTTCCCTATATTAGAGGGCAAAATAGGAGGTTGTGGAATTCGCGTTCCTGTTCCTGATGGCTCATTAACCGATATTACATTTAATGTAAAACGTGCAGTAACCATTAGCGAAATCAATGCTGCTTTTAAAAAAGCATCACTTAACGATTTCAAAGGAATCCTAGATTACACGGAAGATCCAATTGTATCGGTAGATATAATAGGGAATAAAAACTCTTGCCTATTTGACGCACAGTTGACTTCTGTTATAGATAAAATGGTAAAAGTAGTGGGCTGGTATGATAATGAAATAGGATATTCGTCTCGAATAATCGACTTAATCTTATTTACCAAAAACTAATTCTAAAAAAAAACTTTACATGAGATTTATAGTAGTGTGTTTTGTTTTTATTCATTCAGTTGTCTATTCTCAAACAAAGGAGAGTAAAGACAGTCTTGCTTTTTACGCCCATTTAGCTCAAGAAAATATTAACGACAATCAATTTAAAAACGCTCTTTTTTATACTCATAAAGCGATCAATATTAGTGAAACAAGTGGAACCAATATTGATCAAGCAATTCAAACATTCAATTTAGGAAAAATCTATTTTTCTTTAAAAAAATTCAATGATGCAATTGCCGTTTTTTCGAGAAGTATCTCTTTATTCGAATCCGAAAAACTAACTGCTAGTTACGCTAAAACGTATTATTATTTGGGGCTTTCGTATCTTGAAAAAAGAAATTTCAACTCAGCAGAGATTTGTTTTAACAAAGCCTCATTTATCTACGAAGAATTAAATATAGAAGATAGTGAAGAATTATTAATGCTTCAAAAAGGAATTGTTTATAGAAACAAAAATCAAAAAGAAAAGGCAGCTGCTAACTTCAATACTATAATTGCAAAACCAGACCAACCTAATCTACGAAATGGTAAAGCCGAGGCATTATACCAAATGGGTCTTATCGAAGAAAGCGATAATAGAAATAATTTGGCACTTACGTATTTTACAAAAGCGCAAGAATTAAATGCCAAAACAGATAATTTAGACTTAAAATCAGATATACTGCTTGCTATCAGCACTGTACACGAAAAATTGCTTGACAAAGCTGCTGCTTATTCCTACCTAAAACAACACTTGAATTTAAAAGAAAGTATTGAATTAAGTAACAATGAAAAATTGGGAATTGATGAATACGATTATTTTAAAGAAAAGCAGCGATTAAAAAAAATAGCAAAGCAAGACGAAGAGAATTTAGAAAATGCTAAAACAAGCAAATTTTCAAAACTGATAAACATCTTAGCTATATCCTTGATTTCTATCTTATCGTTGCTGAGTTTATCCCTTTACAAAAATAACATTATGCGCAATAAATCTAATTTATTGCTAAAGGAAAAAAACAAGGAGTTGTTAGTTGAGAAAGAGAAAACCGAAAAAGCATCAAAAGCTAGATCCGAGTTTTTATCAACTGTCAGTCATGAACTTCGGACGCCACTAAATGCCATAAATGGAATTACCCACTTACTATTAGAAGAGAACCCAAAAAAGTCACAACTTCCTTATTTATCATCATTAAAGTTCTCTGGTAATTACCTCGCTACTTTTATCAATGAAATTTTAGAAATTAATAAAATAGACTCGAATAAAATTGAGATTGAATATATCGATTTTAATATTAAAAATTTATTACTAGACATAAAAAACACGCTAAATGAATTAGCAATTAAAAACAAAAACGAATTCATTTTAGAAATTGACACTAATATTCCAGATAATTTACTAGGAGACCCTACTAAATTATCTCAGATTTTTATGAATTTAATCAATAACGCAATTAAATTCACAAAAGATGGAAAAGTAACTATCCGTGCTAAAGTTGATTCATTAGACACAAAGTCCGCTGTTTTATCATTTGAAGTTGCAGATACTGGTATTGGGATTCCTCAAGATAGATTAAAATCAGTTTTCGAAAGTTTCACACAAGGATCTGTAGAAATAAATAGGAAGTACGGCGGCACCGGATTAGGACTGGCTATTGTAAAAAAACTAATTAAGTTATTAGGCGGTCAAATACAACTAGAAAGTGAAGTAGGCAGAGGCTCTACATTTTCATTCGACCTTCAATTTATGGTTAATAATGAGCTAGTATCTATTGTAAAAACACCAAAGTCATATGATGATAATGTTTTTATGAATAAAAAAATATTGCTAGTTGAAGACAATAAAATAAACCAAATGATCACCCAAAAAATGATTGAAAATAAGGGGGTTATTTGCACAATTGTTGATAATGGAGAGGACGCAATAGCATTAGTAGCCGCTAATACCTATGATTTAGTATTAATGGACGTGCATTTACCAGGAATCAACGGTACAATCGCTACCAAGACAATAAGAGAAACGAACAATGTACTACCCATAATTGCACTTACTGCCATTTCATTAGACGAAAACCGGGAGTTATTACTATCGTATGGTATGAATGATGTCATCACAAAACCATTTGTGCCAGAAGAGTTCTACGCTACAATTGCAGAAAACCTAATCGATACTAATAGTTAAGAATCAACTCTCTGATTAATTTTCGAACATTGGGCTCCGCATTTTGAGCTGCTTCTAAAACTTCATCATGAGATATGGAATCGATATTATCTTCATCACCGATATCTGTAATTACTGAAATTCCAAAAGTTTCTAAATCCATATGACGAGCTACAATAACCTCAGGAACTGTAGACATGCCTACACAATCAGCACCTAATATTTTAACCATCCTGTATTCGGCCAAAGTTTCAAAACTTGGACCTTGCAACCCTAAATAAATTCCGTCTTTTACCTCTATCTGTAAATCATTAGCCAGCTCTTTTGCTTTAGCAATCATTTTTCTAGAATACGGCTCACTCATGTTTACAAAACGTGGACCAAAACGCTCGTCATTAGGCCCTCTTAAAGGATGCTCAGGAGTAAAATTAATATGATCCTTAATAATTACTATCTCACCTATCTTGTAGTCAGGATTTACTCCTCCAGAAGCATTTGAAACTACCAATTTTTTTACACCTAAAAACTTCAATACACGTATTGGAAACGTCACTTCTTTCATAGAGTAGCCTTCATAAAAATGAAATCTTCCTTGCATGGCCACTACTTTTTTATCTCCAATAGTACCAAAAACTAAAGCTCCTTTATGGCCTTGTACAGTCGATACTGGGAAATTTGGAATTTCATTGTAAGGTAAAGTAAATTCTACTTTAATATCCTCCGTAAAACTCCCCAATCCTGAGCCTAAAATCACTCCATATTCTGGATTAAAAGAATTAATTCCATTAATATAACTAACTGTTTCTTGAACTTGTTCCCACATAATTTAAAATTGTTTTTTTAAAATTTTCCTCTGCATTTATAAACGTACTTTTAATAGGTAGATAAAAAAGCTGTTCCCCAAGAACACTTCCTTTCAACCTAACATAGTCCTTCTCTGTAGTAATTATAATTCTATTTTGCGCTTTATTTTTAATTTCTAAAATATCCTTTTCTGTAAAATAATGATGATCTGGATACACCATCGTTATATCATTCTCAGCCTGCAAATAGGCAAAAAAAGGTTGTGGCTTAGCAATCCCTGCGAGAAGTAACTTTTCTCTTCCTACTAAATCTATCACTTTTAGTTGTTCCTTTTCTGAAAAAACACAATCATCGTAAGCGATCGTTGTAAAAAACAACTCTTGTGATTTTGCTAATTTTAATTTACCACAAATAAGCTCTTGTTCCTCTCGTGACAGAAAATTGGGACATTTAGTTACTACCACAATATTTGCCCTTTTAGCACCAGCCCTGCTTTCTCGCAAATTCCCAGTTGGGAGCATAAAATCATCTGAAAATAAATCGCCATAACTGGTAAGTAAGATATAAAAACCGGCTTTAACTTTACGATGTTGGTACGCATCATCTAGTAAAATCACTTCTGGTTTCTGCTTTTGCAAAAGTAACTGCTCTATTCCATTTTTACGCTTTTCATCAACCGCGACGACTATATTTTTAAATTTTTCAAAGTATTGAAAAGGTTCGTCCCCTATTATTTCAGCATTCGAATTACTATTTGCTACTATAAAACCAGTAGATTTCCTTCGATATCCTCGACTTAAGGTAGCTACTTTATACGTATGAGCCAGTAACCGAATTAAATATTCGATCTGTGGTGTTTTACCTGTTCCCCCTGCGCTCAAATTCCCAACAGCAATAACCGGTAAATCAAAAGCATAGGATTTTAAAATACCCTGATCGTACATAAAATTACGGAAACTCGTGATGAAACCATATAAAATAGCAAAGGGAAAGAATATTTTTCGCAGTACATTCATTTTACGAAAGTATATTTTTTATTTCAAAGTTGATTTGTTTATTCGTTAATTTGTTTATTCGAAAAAAAATAAAGCAAGATGAAAATCAAAGAAATAATTGCAGTACTAGAAGAAATGGCGCCACTAGCCTACGCTGAAAACTTTGACAATGTGGGCTTACTGGTAGGTAATCAAGAAACCGATGCTACTGGCGTCCTAGTTTGCCATGACGCATTAGAAAATGTAATTAACGAAGCCATTACTAAGAATTGCAATTTAGTTGTTTGTTTCCATCCCATCCTATTTGCTGGATTAAAAAAAATAACTGGGAAAAATTATGTAGAGCGCGCCGTAATTAAAGCTATAAAAAATGACATTGCTATTTACGCCGTTCATACCGCATTAGACAATCATCCAGACGGAGTAAACAAAATATTTTGTGATGCACTGGGGTTGAAAAATGCCAAAATACTGATTCCAAAACAAAATTTCATTCGCAAATTAGTTACCTATACCATCCCCGAAAATGCTGAAAAAGTAAGAAATGCACTTTTTGATGCTGGAGCCGGACAAATAGGAAATTATGAAGATTGCAGTTTCAACTCAAAAGGGATAGGAACCTTTATGGGTAACGAACACAGTGATCCGCAGCTTGGAGAACGTTTTGAATTTGTACAAACGGAGGAAATCAAAATCGAAGTTACTTTCGAAAAACACCTCGAAACTAAAATTCTAAAAGCATTATTTAGTAACCATGCTTATGAAGAGGTGGCTTATGAAATCTATGAACTTCAAAATAAACACCAGAATATTGGGCTCGGCATGATCGCAGAATTTACAAATCCAATGACTGAAAAGGATTTTTTACATTTAGTAAAAGAAAAAATGCTTTCAGATGGAATTCGCCATTCTACATTTACGGGAAAGGCAATAAAAAAAGTAGCCGTTCTAGGTGGATCTGGAAGTTATGCGATAAAAAATGCAATTTTGGCTGGAGCCGATGCTTTTTTAACGGCCGATTTGAAGTATCATCAGTTTTATGAGGCCGAAAATCAGCTACTTTTAGCAGATATTGGACATTTTGAGAGCGAACGCTATACAAAAAATTATATTGTTGATTTTCTTCGGAAAAAAATCCTTAATTTTGCAATCATTTTATCTGAAGAAAATACAAATCCAGTTAAGTACTTATAAGAATATGGCGAATACGAAAGAATTAAGTGTTGAGGACAAGTTAAGAGCAATTTACGATTTACAATTGATTGACTCTAGAATTGACGAAATTAGAAATGTAAGAGGTGAACTTCCTCTTGAAGTGGAAGATCTAGAAGATGAAGTTGCTGGTTTAAGCACCCGTTCTGAAAAATTGAAAAGCGAACTTGAAGTTATCGAAGACCTAATCAAATCTAAAAAGAATGCAATTGACGAGCACAAAGAGAGTATTAAAAAATACACTAAGCAACAAGAGACTGTTCGCAATAACAGAGAATTCAATTCTTTAACAAAAGAAGTTGAGTTTCAAGAACTTGAAATTCAATTGGCTGAAAAGCAAATTAAAGAAATGAAAGCTTCTATCGAACATAAGAAAGAAGTAATCGCTCAATCGAAAGAAAGATTAGAAGTAAAATCTAATCATTTGAAACATAAAAAATCAGAGTTGGATGCTATCATGGCAGAAACAGCTAAGGAAGAAGCGTTTTTAACAGAGAAATCTGGAGAATACCAAAACCTAATTGAAGAAAGATTACTTGCTGCCTACACTAGAATTAGAACAAGCGTTCGTAATGGATTAGCGGTAGTTTCTATCGAAAGAGGAGCATCTGCAGGTTCATTCTTTACAATTCCACCACAAACACAAGTGGAAATTGCTTCAAGAAAAAAAATCATCACTGATGAACATTCAGGAAGAATTTTAATCGACAGTGTTCTTGCTGAAGAAGAAAAAGAAAAAATGGAAAAGTTATTTTCTAAATTTTAATTATATTTAAGTCCCGATTCACATCGGGACTTTTTTATTATAAAGGAGCATGACCGTAATTTTGTATCAAGTACTATTGATAGTATATGAATTACGCCTCACCTATTAAAATCTATAAATAACAACATGTGAAAAAAACAATCTACTTCCTTTTCACTAAGTCCGTTGGACTTTACATCAATATCCTTAGTTTTGTATCCCCTGATAAAGCCACGCAATTGGCCTATTCCCTATTTAGTAAACCTAGAGATGGAAAATTGACTAAAGCAAAACTTCCAAAAATCCTTCGCGAAACCGAAAGTAAGACCTATCATCATAATGACGAATCTTTTCAAACCTACACTTGGAAAGGAAATGACACAGTCATATTATTAGTGCACGGTTGGGAAAGTAACGCCTCTCGTTGGAAAAAAATGTTGCCCTATTTAAAAGCATCTGGGAGTACTATTATTGCCATCGATGCACCTGCTCATGGATTGTCTAGCGGCAAAGAATTTAACATTCCCCAATATGCTACTTTCATCGATATTGTTGTTCAAGAATTCAAACCACAATATCTTATTGGACATTCTTTAGGAGGAAAAACCTGCTTGTATTACCAATCAAAATACCAGAATACTACAATTGAAAAAATGGTCATCTTAGGATCTCCTAGTGATTTCAAAATTATTCTTAACAACTATATTAAGTTACTTAGTTTAAACACCACTATTTCTAAAGGTTTAGAAAATCATTATTTAAACCATTTCAAATTAAAATTAGAGCATTTTTCGGGAAAATTGTTTGCCTCTAAAATAAGAACGAAGGGGTTCATTGCCCATGATACTGAAGACACTATTGTTTTATTTGAAGAAGGAAAAAAAATAGCAAGTACATGGAAAGACTCTGTTTTCATTGAAACAAATGGATTGGGTCACAGCATGCACGATGAAGATTTATACCATAAAGTATCTCGCTTTTTATTTGAATCTAAATAATACCTGTCCATTATTTTTCAACCTTTCCTTCAAGATTGATAAATAAACAAAATACGCCATAAACGATTAAACAATTAAGTGTTACTTTTGCATTATGGAAGAAAATCTAAAACGCCTCAATAAATTTATAGGAGAAACTGGTTATTGCTCCCGTCGCGAGGCAGACAAAATAATTGAAGAAGGTCGTGTAACCATCAATGGAGTTGTCCCTGAGCTAGGAACTAAGGTTTCTCCAGATGACGAAGTGCGCATTGACGGCAAACTCATCCGTGAAAGAAATGAAAAACCGGTTTATCTTACTTTCTATAAACCTGTAGGAATTGAATGTACAACGAACCTAGACGTTCGCAATAATATCGTGGATTATATCAATTATCCAAAACGTATCTTCCCTATTGGCCGTCTGGACAAAGCCAGTGAAGGTTTAATTTTCATGACCAATGATGGAGATATCGTTAACAAAATCCTTCGTGCCAGAAACAATCACGAAAAAGAATATACCGTAACTGTAAACAAACCCATAACGGACCGATTTATAGAACGAATGGGAAATGGAGTTCCTATTTTAGACACTGTTACTAGAAAATGTAAAGTAGAACAAATCTCCAAATACATTTTTAAAATTATATTAACCCAAGGACTAAATCGTCAGATACGTAGAATGACCGAATATTTAGGATACGAAGTTACAGCCCTAAAACGAATTCGAATAATCAATATTTCACTTGATGTTCCCGTAGGAAGATACCGCGACTTGACCGATGCTGAAATTAAAGAATTAAATGAGCTTATTGAGCCTTCAAGTAAAACAGAAGAAGCTAGTTTACCAAAAATAGAGCCTGCTAAAAGACGAACCGAGTTCATCAAAAGAGACGATCCTAGATTTAAGAAAAGAGGGGATTATTAGCTTAAAAAAAAACGGTTAAAAGTAAAACAGGAATTTCACTAACGTACACGAATTGATTTGTGTAAATTAGTGAAATTCGTGTTTGAATTGAATTCGAAATAAGTCTTACTGAATCTTTCTCCTTCTAGCTTTAACTATTTTCTCATCAATCAAAATAGCTTCATAAATTTGCTGTTTCAACAATTCCACATCAATTTCTTGGACAGAATTAAAAATTTGTTTGGAAGCAAATTTTGCTGTTGCAAAAGTTTCATCTAAGAAATTATCAGTCTTACAAAAACCAATCGCTACACCTTTTTCTACTTTCCCCCACGGCACTGAAGCTGGCCAAATATAACAAATCCTAGAATGACGGTAATAAAAAGGCACATTGTATGCTAACTTCTCTTTAAAATCCGGCTTACATTCTACAATAATTTTACGAAGAAAAAGCACCATTTCTAACTCCTCTTCCGGGAGATAATCTAGAAAGTCATCCATTGAATCGAACTGTATTCCTTGTGTGTTTCCCATAATAATAAAAAAGCCTATTCTTTCGAATAGGCTGTATATTTTTAACTGTTTCTAGCGATTCTCATTTCTCTTGCCAATAGTGTATTTTTCAAAAGCATTGCGATCGTCATTGGCCCTACTCCACCAGGTACCGGGGTGATAAAAGAAGACTTTTTACTTACTCCGTCAAAATCAACGTCACCAGTAATTACATACCCTTTTGGATGTGACTCATCAGCTACTCTAGTGATACCCACGTCAATAATCACGACTCCCTCTTTTACCATATCAGCTTTTAAGTAATTAGGAACACCTAAGGCTGTAATGATAATATCAGCATTTTTTGTATACTCCTCAATATTTTTAGTCCTACTGTGCGTCAATGTTACTGTTGAATCACCAGGATATCCTTTACGACTCATTAAAATACTCATTGGTCGACCTACAATATGGCTACGTCCAATAACAACAGTATGTTTACCTGATGTTTCTACTTTGTAACGTTCTAATAACTGCATGATACCAAATGGAGTTGCTGGCAAAAATGTTTCCATTTCCAACGCCATCTTTCCAAAATTAGCTGGATGGAATCCATCTACATCCTTATTAGGATCAATTGCCATCAGTATTTTTTGCTCGTCAATATGTTTCGGTAAAGGCAATTGAACGATATATCCGTCCAAATTATCATCAGCGTTTAATTCCTTGATTTTTTCTAATAATTCTTCTTCCGAAATGGTTTCCTCTAAACTTACTAGCGTAGAATCAAACCCAATTTGTTGACAAGAACGAACTTTACTCCCAACATAAGTTAAACTTGCTCCATCCGTACCAACAATTACTGCTGCTAGATGTGGCACTTTACCTCCATTGTCTTTTATTTTTTGTACTTCTGTAGCGATTTCGCCTTTAATTTCTTCTGCTGTTTTCTTTCCGTCTAGTAGTTGCATTTTTAAAAATTCTTTAAAGTATGTGTTTTAGTTCAAATTTATTTTTAGAAAAAAAATAAGGTTTAAAGACACCAAGCATAACTGCTATTCTTTAAACCTTACTTTTATTTATCTTTGCATTCCACCAGGCATTCCGCCTTTCATTCCACCCATCATTTTCATTAGGTTTTTCCCTCCTGGTCCCTGCATCATTTTCATCATTTTGCTCATTTGCTCAAACTGCTTCATTAACTGATTGACTTGCTCAATTTTTGTTCCTGAACCTTTTGCAATTCGCGCTTTTCTTTTCACATCGATTACCGCTGGTTTACTTCTTTCTATTGGAGTCATCGAGTGAATGATGGCCTCTATATGTTTGAAGGCGTCATCTTCAATCTCTACGTCTTTCATGGCTTTGGATGCACCTGGTATCATCCCCACCAAATCCTTCATATTACCCATTTTCTTTACTTGCTGAATTTGCGATAAGAAATCATCAAAACCAAATTCGTTCTTAGCAATTTTCTTTTGGATTTTTCTTGCTTCTTCTTCGTCAAATTGCTCTTGCGCTCTTTCAACTAAAGACACAACATCTCCCATCCCTAAGATACGCTCCGCCATACGAACTGGATAGAATACATCAATGGCATCCATTTTCTCTCCTGTTCCTACAAACTTAATAGGCTTATTTACTACTGTTTTAATAGATAATGCAGCTCCACCACGTGTATCTCCATCTAATTTAGTCAAGATAACCCCATCAAAATTTAAGATGTCGTTGAACGCTTTTGCTGTATTTACAGCATCTTGACCTGTCATAGCATCCACAACGAATAAAGTTTCTTGTGGTTGAATGGCTTTATGAACGCGAGCAATCTCATCCATCATTTCTTTGTCAACAGCAAGACGACCTGCCGTATCGACAATTACTACATTGAAACCATTTGCTTTAGCATGTTTAATTGCATTTTGAGCAATTTCAACAGGGTTTTTATTTTCTGGTTCTGAGTATACCTCAACACCAATAGAATCTCCTACTACATATAATTGTTGAATGGCAGCTGGACGATATATATCACAAGCCACCAACAGCGGTTTTTTATTCTTTTTCGTCAATAAATAATTAGCCAATTTACCAGAGAAAGTAGTTTTACCTGAACCTTGTAAACCGGACATTAAAATTACTGAAGGCGTACCTGACAAATTAATTCCAGCAACATCACCACCCATTAACTCTGTCAACTCGTCTTTAACCAACTTAACCAATAATTGCCCTGGTTGTAACGTTGTTAAAACGTCTTGTCCAATTGCTTTTTCTTTTACTCTTGTGGTAAAATCTTTGGCAATTTTAAAATTCACATCGGCATCTAATAAAGCGCGACGCACTTCCTTTAAAGTCTCTGCTACGTTTACTTCGGTGATTTTCCCGTGCCCTTTTAATATATGAAAGGCTTTATCTAATTTATCGCTTAAATTATCGAACATAATTCTAATTTTCTTTTATTGAAGTGCAAATTTAAGCATTTGATTTTGAAGTTTAAATATTATTAGAAATAAAAAAGAGGCAGTCTTTCATAGAGTGCCTCTTTTTATTTAATAAATGCATTTTTTTAATCCTTATCATCTAAATGCGTTTCGTTTTCAAGTAGCTCTTTAAACAATTTGCCTAAATCATGATGTCCGTCGTCATCTCCAGTTGTGATTTCAATTACTCCATCACCATCCGTATCTTTTAATAAACCCTGGCTTTGTAAGGAAACAATTTTAGCTAAAATGGCATCTAGACGAAATTTAATTAAAAGAGTCATATTTGCAGAGTTAACTGTGAAGTCTTTGTTAGCATCTTCAAAATCCATTTCCAGTTGGGCTTCTTCGCCACTCCATAAAACAAAATCTTTTCCATCTATAGTCCCTTTAATCAAGAACGTTTTTCCTGACATTTCACCAGCAACTATACTTTTTTCAAACTCAAATTTTATTTCTTCATATTTAGCATCCGGCACAGTAACTGAAGTAATAATTTGACTCAACGTTTGTTCCGGATTTAACAAATCCAACAAGAAAGGTCCTGTCAGTTTAATATCTTCATGGCTTGGGTCATTTTTAAATCTTTCATCTTCTTCATCGGTTTCAAATTTAATATTTCCAATATTAATCTTAAAATCAGTAATTACTACTGTCGATGCCACCCTAGACGTTAAGGAAGTTTTTCCCGTTGAAGAAACTGCTGCAGCTTTTAAAGTCACATTTCCATTGCTAGATGTTTCACTAGAACAGGAAACTACTAATGCTACTACTAACCCAATAATTACTGTCTTTTTCATGATCGTTCTTTTTATTTAGTACTAAATTAAACAACGTAAAAAAGTACTAATTATTACATTCTATCAGGTACATTAATTCCTAATAATCTAAAAGATGCTGCGATAGTATCCGCCACTTTTTTAGAGAGCTGTACTCTGAATATTTTTTTACTCAAATCCTCTTCTCCAAGGATAGGAACGGCTTGGTAAAATGAATTGTATTCGCGAACCAAATCATAGGTATAGTTTGCTAATAAAGCAGGACTATGATTATGAGCAGCATTTTGAATCACTTCTGGAAACAGTTCCAATTGTTTAACCAACTCCTTTTCTTTTTCGTGCAACTCGACTACACTTGCTGTTTCACTATAATCAAAGTTTGCTTTTCGAATAATAGACTGAATTCTAGCATACGTATATTGAATAAAAGGTCCTGTATTTCCAGCAAAATCAACCGATTCTTCTGGATTGAAAAGAATGCGTTTTTTAGGATCAACCTTTAGGATGTAATATTTCAAAGCACCAAGACCTATTGTATTGTATAAATTGGCTTTCTCTTCGACTGAATAGGAATCTAATTTTCCTAAATCTTCAGCGATCTTTTGTGCTGTAGTTGTCATTTCGTTCATTAGATCATCTGCATCTACAACGGTTCCTTCACGGCTTTTCATTTTACCTGATGGTAAATCAACCATTCCGTATGATAAATGATATAAGCTGGAAGCCCAGTCAAAACCTAGTTTTTTCAAAATTAGAAACAGCACTTTAAAATGATAATCTTGCTCATTACCAACCGTATATACCATTCCACCAACATCAGGCATATCTTTTACACGCTGAATGGCAGTACCAATATCTTGAGTCATATAGACTGCAGTACCATCTGAACGTAAAACAATTTTACGGTCTAAACCTTCATCTGTTAAATCAATCCAAACAGAACCATCAGCGTCTTTTTCGAAAATTCCTTTTTCTAGTCCAATATTTACTACGTCTTTTCCTAACAAATACGTATTACTCTCGTAATAATACTTATCAAAATCAACTCCTAAGTTTTTATATGTTATCGCAAAACCATCATAAACCCATTGGTTCATTTTTTTCCAAAGCGCAATAACTTCGTCGTCACCAGCCTCCCATTTTTGCAACATTTCTTGCGCTTCAAGGATAATTGGAGATTGTTTTTTAGCTTCGTCTTCCGTTTTTCCCTCGCTCATTAACTGAGCTATTTCTTGTTTGTATGCTTTATCAAAAGCTACATAATAGTTCCCTACTAGCTTATCGCCTTTTTGACCAGTTGATTCAGGTGTTTCTCCATTACCAAATTTTTGCCAAGCCAGCATCGATTTACAAATATGAATTCCTCTATCGTTGATAATTTGAGTTTTGTATACTTTTTTACCTGATGCCTTTATAATTTCAGCAACTGAATATCCCAAAAGATTATTACGTACGTGACCTAAATGCAAAGGTTTATTAGTGTTAGGCGAAGAGTATTCAACCATAACGGCTTTGGTATCTGCTGGTGGAGTTACGAAACCAAATTGTCCGTTATCCTTTATGTCATTGAAGAATTTTAAATAATAGGCATCTGAAATTACAATATTTAAAAAGCCGGAAACTACATTAAAACGATCCACTTCGACTACGTTTTCTACCAAATAATTCCCAATCTTGTTTCCAAGTTCAACAGGATTGCTTTTCACTACTTTCAAAAGCGGAAAAATAACCATAGTGATATCTCCTTCAAATTCCTTCCGAGTGGTTTGAAACTCTACTTTGTCAATATTTACGTTAAATAAAGCTTGAATAGCTTTCTCAATTGATGGGGTAAGAATTTGTGATAATGTCATTTTATGGTTTTATTATGAGGTTGCAAATATAGTTATTATGCACCGAAATGGAAATTTGAAAACAATATAATTTACGCTTCAAAAGACCTTGTCTAAATATTCCTTATTCCCAATTATTTAATTGCTATCGAAAAAAAATGGAAGTATTTCTATCTAAAATAGCCGAACAGATAAATTATTGATTTTTAAATAAAATTAATCCCGACATAGCGCCAAATTCATTTTACTGTCTTTTATAAATAGTTTCAAATGTTTTTTTTATTAAAAATCCATTGCATTATAGTTCAAGGATGGAAATAGTAGCCAAAAAAAATAGTTTTGAAAAAGTAAATTGGATAAAACTAAAAACCAAAGAACACCAACTTTGGATTTTTTAATTATTTAAAATAGCAACAATCGCTTTTATTTCAGCTTCATTTGCAATTTCACCCGAATCTGTAATTGCTGAAGAATGATAGAAATGAGCCTTTGTACTGGATTTAACCAGCGCTACATTCGCCGACCGCAGACCTCCTCCTGGCATAATTACAATTCTGCTTTTTGCTTTTTTAACTAAATCATTTAAAATGTCAATTCCCTGATTTACATTTTTTGCTAGTCCAGAAGTCAAAATGGTTTGAAAGCCACATTCAATAATGGATTCAAGCGCAACATTTCCATCGTAAACCTCATCAAAAGCGCGATGAAACGTACATGGAAAAGGATGTGCCAATGCAGTTAATACTTTGTTTTGTTCGCTATTTATGCTCCCGTCTTCATTTAAAATTCCAAAAACAAAACCATCAACTCCAAGTTTTTTATACTCTATAATCTCCGTTTTCATTTTTTCAAATTCAATGTCCGAATAGACAAAATTCCCTCCTCGAGGCCGAATCATTATATTCAAATCGGTCGTAATTTCCTGCCTTACCTTTTGCACTAATTCAAAATCTGGCGTCGTTCCTCCTTCCTCCATATTTGCACACAATTCTACCCTATCTGCCCCATTTTGCTGAGCGATAATCGCCGATTCTAGATTAAAGCAGGCTATTTCTAATTTATATTTATTCATTTATTTCAAAAAATAGTCGGCATCAATTAACCGGTTTCCAGTTGCATCATGAACAGCATAATTAAAACCTCCTTGAATACAATACGATCCATACTCACCTTGCTTATTTAAAGCAATAAATCCAACCTGAATATCTTTTAAATTTTTATTTCTGTTTTTAGTCAACTTCACAATGCGGTCCACGGCTTCTTCACAGGCTTTTTGTGGTGATTTTCCTTGACGCATTAGTTCCACCACCAAATGACAACCTGAAATACGAATTACTTCTTCTCCATGACCCGTTGCAGTGGCAGCACCAATTTCGTTATCGACATACAATCCGGCACCAATTATTGGCGAATCGCCAACACGTCCATGCATTTTAAAAGCCATCCCACTAGTAGTACAAGCACCTGAAAGATTTCCATTGGCATCCAAAGCGATCATCCCAATTGTATCATGATTTTCAATATTCGCTATAGGTTTATACTGACTGGTTTTTAGCCATTCTTTCCATTCTTTTTCGGATTCCTCCACTAATAAATTCTCCTTAGTAAAACCTTGCTCTAAAGCAAATTGTAAAGCACCATCACCCACTAACATCACATGTGGCGTTCTTTCCATCACTGCGCGAGCAACGGCAATGGGGTGTTTGATATATTCCAAACAAGCTACGGAACCAATATTGGCATTTTCATCCATAATACAAGAATCCAAGGTCACACGGCCATCACGATCCGGTCGTCCACCATAGCCCACACTTCGTTCTTTTGGATC
This sequence comes from uncultured Flavobacterium sp., assembly GCA_963924965.1. Classification (GTDB taxonomy): domain Bacteria; phylum Bacteroidota; class Bacteroidia; order Flavobacteriales; family Flavobacteriaceae; genus Flavobacterium. The sequence continues at coordinate 11,335 of CAWURM010000023.1, read as the reverse complement.
TCCTTCTGGGATTTTCACACCAGCTTCAACTGCATCAAGGGCACGTCCGTTATTTTTTAAAATTTCCCAAGCAGCAGCATTAGCCTCAATACCAAAACGCCAAGTAGAAAGCACGATGGGTTTCTTTCCTTTTTTAGATGAAAAAGTTTTCCCTTCTTCCGGTTTTCCATTGAAGGATTGGAAGGCTATAGCAACTGAACCCATGGCTGCTGTTTTTATAAAATTTCTCCGATTTGACATACTCTTTGTTTTTATTAGTACCCTAAGAACTCGTTTTTAAATACGCTACTTTAGATTATTATAAATTTTTATCCCTTAAAATTTGAGGATATTTAATACTAGTGTGCACTATCAATTCTCCAAATAAGGTATTTGCCCAAGCAAACCATTTACGAGTAAATTTCGTTACATCATCTTTGTGAAAAGACTCATGCATAAAACCCGTATCGGCATTTGTTTTTATCAAATTGCTAATACATAACCGAATCTCCTTTTCATCTACGCTGGTAATCGCTCTTAAAATTATACTCATCGGCCAAATGGTATCTGCACCTGTATGAGGGCCTCCCACACCTTCCCCCGCTTTCCCTTTATAGAAAAAAGGATTGTTTTCTGAAAGCACTACTTTTCGAGTAGCTAGATATAAAGTACTGTCCGGTTGAATGGCTCCCAAATAAGGTAATGACAACAAAGAAGGTACATTTGCATCATCCATCATGTGAAAACTACCATATCCATTTACCTCAAATGCAATTATTTTTCCAAATTTTGGATGCTCAATAATACCGTTTTCTTCTAATCCTTGCTGTACTTGTTCTTGCAATTCTTTTGCTTTAACAACCACATCACTATCTTTTATTTCCGGTAAAGAGAAAATCTCCATTAAATAACCAAGCACTTCAATGGCAAACATATTACTTGGAATTAAATAGCCAAACAAAGTACTATCATCACTAGGCCTAAAAGTAGAAACGATTAATCCACAAGGTTTAACGGGATACCCATAACCACTTAAAGGAACTCCATCTGTTGCCCAAGCCGTTTCGCGCTGAAAACTGTACGGCCCTTTATCGTGCATTCGTTGTTGCTCTTTAAAGGTTTGCAATACTAAAAGCATCGCTTCTTTCCATTTGTGGTCAAACAAGCTTGTATCGCCTGTTTGTTTCCAATACCCATGCGCTAACCGAATTGGGTAACACAAACTATCTATCTCCCATTTACGCTCATGAATACCAGGTTTCATTTTAGTCAAGTCATTTTTCCACTCACTAACTTTATCGAAATCTTTATAAAAAGCATTGGCATACGGATCGAGCAAAATACATTTTGTTTGGCGGTTGATTACCCCTTTTACCAATTCCCCAAGTTTAGTATCTTCTTTGACGAATGGAAGATACGGCCAAATCTGGGCGGTACTATCTCGTAGCCACATCGCATCAATATCGCCAGTAATGACGTAGGTATCTGGTTTTCCATCGATGATTTCAAAATCAACCGTAGTGTCTAAGGTGTTTGGAAAACAGTTCTCGAACAACCAACCCAATTCAGGGTTCGCAATTTGCTTCTTGATTCTTACAATGGCAGCTTCTACCGCTTTACTGGTAAATTTTCTTTCGGCCAATGGAGGACGTTTGCTAATAAAATCCTTAACTGGAAAATTAAATACAGTAGCTTCAGAAGCAAAAACCTGCGATTGGATTGCCATTAATCCTGCGGATAAAATACCTGTGTTTTTTATGAATTTTCTACGTGTTTGCATCGTATTATTTTGAAGTTGAATACGAATAAGGATAACTGCTCACTGCAGTTCCTCTTTGTTCGTTAGGTTTATTCCTCATGTCAAAATGGAAGGTTCCTCCTTTTAGCACATCAAAATGATTAATATAGTTCTTGCTATAGGTTTTATTATTCCATTTCAACTCCTGGACATATTTATTAACTCCCGAATTATTGGGTGCATCTATTATAAGTTGCTTTCCATTTTCTAATTCCAAAGTTATCTTTTTGAACAAAGGCGCGCCCAAAACATATTCCTCTGTCGCGGGACAAACGGGATAAAATCCCATAGCTGAAAAAATATACCAAGCCGATGTTTGCCCGTTATCTTCATCACCGCAATAACCATCTGCTGTTGGTTTATACAAGCGTTTCATTACTTCTCTAGACCAATATTGTGTTTTCCAAGGCTGACCAGCATAATTGTACAAATAAATCATGTGTTGAATAGGCTGATTTCCATGAGCATATTGCCCCATATCCATAATTTGCATTTCCCTAATTTCATGAATGACGCCTCCATAATAACTTTCATCAAATACTGGAGGTATGGTAAAAACAGCATCCAACTTTTCCGTAAAGGCTTTGGCTCCACCCATTAAATCAACTAAACCCTGCACGTCATGAAAAACGCTCCAACTGTAATGCCAACTATTCCCTTCGGTGAAGGCATCCCCCCACTTAAAAGGATTAAAATCTTTAGGAAAACTGCCGTCTTTATTTCTTCCGCTCATCAACTTAATCGAAGGGTTGAAAACGTTTTTATAATTCATCATTCGCTTTTCGAACACACTAATTTCAGCTTTTGGACGATTTAAGGCTTTCGCCAATTTCCAAATTGCAAAATCATCGTAGGCATATTCTAAGGTTCGTGCTGCATTTTCGTTGATTTTTACATCATAGGGAACATAACCTAAGGTATTATAATATTCTACTCCTTTTCTTCCTACTGCGTCCATAGGCCCCTCATTATTAGCTCCGTGAAGCACTGCTTCGTACAAGGTATTAATATCATATCCTCTCAATCCTTTTATGTAAGCATCAGAAACTACGGAAGCCGAATTATTCCCTACCATCACATTTCTAAATCCAGGACTGGACCATTCTGGCAAGAAACCACCTTCCTTATAATTATTAATTAAACCTTCTTGCATCTCTTTATTGATGGAAGGATACACTAAATTAAGTAATGGATACAATGCTCGAAAAGTATCCCAAAATCCCGTACCAGCATACATATAACCGGGTAACACTTGTCCGTTATACGGGCTGTAATGTATGATTTCCCCTTTGGAATCTATTTCATATTGCTTTTGTGGAAAACAAGCAGTGCGATACAAACAAGAATAAAAAGTTTTGAATTGTTCATCAGTTCCACCTTCTACCTTTACTTTACTTAAAACTTTGTTCCAGGCTCCTTTGGATTCAGCAACTGTTTTTTCAAATGAAACATTCCCAAGTTCTGTTTTCAAATTCAACTCGGCTTGTTCTATACTTATAAAGGAGGAAGCAACTCTCACATTAATTTTCTCCCCCTTTTTGGTTTTAAAAGTCACCACAGCTCCCGCATGACTGGCTATAGCTTCCAATTGATCTTTTTCCAAAACGGTGTCTTTCCACGTATAATTCGATGAAAAAGGCTTATCGAATAGCAGTACAAAATAGTTTTTAAAATTAGCTAGTACGCCTCCACTATTGCGAGTAGTGTACCCAATAATTTTATTCTCGGAAGGGATGATTTTAATCGAAGAACCTTTGTCGAAAGCATCAATTACAATAGATGATTGCTCATTTTCAGGAAATGTCATTTGAAAATGTGCCGCTCTCTCGGTGGTCGTTATTTCAGTGGTAACATCATAATCAGCCAGATATACGCTGTAATAATATGGACTTACAGTTTCCGCTTTATGACTGAACCAGCTGGCTCTTTCGTCTTCTTTAAAAACTAATTTACCAGTAACCGGCATAATCGAGAATTGCCCGTAATCATTCATCCAAGGCGACGGCTGATGGGTTTGTTTGAATCCGCGAATCTTATCGGCAGTATAGGTATACGCCCATCCATCTCCCATTTTCCCGGTTTGTGGCGTCCAAAAATTCATTCCCCAGGGTCTGCAAATAGCGGGATAGGTATTTCCATTAGACAGATTGGAAGAAGATTGTGTTCCCATTAAAGGGTTCACGTAATCCACTGGACTAAAAGATGCAACCTGCGCAATGGCGCTACCAACACCAAATAACAAACAAAAAATCAAACTTTTTATTTTCATAATCTTCCTATAATTATTTCAAAAATCCAAATTAAAGACTACATCGGTCTGTCTTCTTTTTTTACTCCCCAAGTTGCTGAAGGAGTATTCCCCATATACAATTTCAACTGACCTCCTTTGGTAATCATTTCGTGCGTAATATAGGATTTTGTGTAGGGTTTTCCATTGTACTCTGCTTTTTGAATATAAATATTCGTACGGCTATTATCAATTGCCGATATCTCGAAAGTAACACCGTTTTTATACTGTATTGTAGCATTATCGATTAGCGGACTACCTAGAACATAAACTCCATTTGCTGGATTAACTGGATAAAATCCTAAGGCGGAGAAAACGTACCAAGCTGACATTTGTCCTAAATCTTCGTTCCCACATAATCCATCCGGTTTTGTAGCATAAAATTGATTGTCAATTTCTCGAATCAGTGTTGCTGTTTTCCAAGGTTGCCCTGCATAGGCATACAAATAAGGAATATGATGATTGGGCTCGTTGCCTTGTGCATATTGCCCAATCAAACCACTAATATCTGGAGAAGCTTCCTCACCTTCGACTTTTTCATTTAGTAAAAACAAAGTGTCTAATTTAGCTAGAAATCGATTTTCGCCTCCAAACAAATCGATTAATCCGTATGGATCTTGCGGTACTAGCCAAGTGTACTGCCAAGCATTTCCTTCTACATAATCGTCTTTTCGATGCGCAGATGAAAGTGGATTAAACGGACTTCTCCAATTTCCATTGGCTAATTTCCCTCTCATAAAAGTGGATTCTTTATCAAAGTAAAGTTGGTACAGATTGGCTCTTTTTGAAAAATAAATAAAATCATCATCCTTGTGCAAGGCTTTAGCCATTTGAGCCATGCACCAATCGTCGATGGCATATTCTAGCGCATTCCCCACAGTTTCCAGCATCGTATCGGCAGGAATGTATTGCAGCTTTTGAACATAATCCATTCCGTCACGGGTTTGCATAGCCGTTTTTTTAATAGCTTCGTAAGCTAGTGCAGTATCATAATCGCGATAGCCCTTTAAATACGCATCAACAATAACAGCAATTGAATGATTTCCGTTCATGGTATTGGTTTCATTACCCATCAAATGCCAAACTGGTAATCGACCTTGCTGTTGATAAATAGCCAAGAATGATTTTATAATGTCATTAATTTTATCAGGCTGCGTAATGGTGTACAAAGGATGCAAAGCTCGGTAGGTATCCCAAAGGGAAAAAGTAGTGTAATTAGTAAAACTGGCTTTTTCATATACTTTTTTGTCTGTTCCTCTATAATCACCATTGGCATCATTAAATAGAGAAGGAGCAAACATGGTGTGATATAAGGAAGTATAAAATACTTTCATCGTTTTATCATCAGCTTGAATCTGAATTTTTTTGAGCTCATTATTCCACTTGGAATTGGCTTGCTGCACGATTTTATTAAAATCCCACATGGGAATCTCTGCTTTTATATTTGTGGAAGCATTCTCACAACTTACTGGAGAAAGACCCACTTTGACTAAGACCTGTTTGTTTTTTAAGGTCGCAAAATCAATAACCGCTTTCACTCGGACTCCATCACCTTCGCTTCCTTTTACAATAGAAGTACTGTCGTATAGGGTAATATTAGCGATAGGTTCCGAAAATTCCATTGCAAAATAGACACGCTGATCAGCAGCCCAACCTTTTGACAAGCGATACCCCACAATGCTTTTAGGACCCGTTTTTTTTAGGAATGTTTTTACTGGTTGGTCCCAACCCACCCCATCTGCAAGATCTACAAGTACATGATTATCATTAGTAGTATCAAAAGTATATTTATGAAAACCAACTCTTTCCGTGGCGGTTAATTCGGCTTTTATTCTGTATTTATCCAATACAACACTGTAATAACCAGGCTTACTTATTTCCTTTTCATGATAGAAATAAGAGCCATAACCGTTTGCCATATCTTTCTTCGTTCCCTTTTTAAGAGATACCTGACCCGATACCGGCAACACTAGTATATCATTTAAATCTCCAATTCCCGTTCCGCTCAAATGGGTGTGTGTAAACCCTAAAATCGTATTACTGGCATAATTATACCCACTACACCAATCCCATCCTTCAAAAACGTTCACGGGACCCAATTGCACGGCTCCAAAAGGAACATTGGCACCCACAAATACATGTCCATGACCGGCAGATCCTATCAGTGGATCAACATATTGAGTGTATTCTAACTGTCGCTTTTTTGTTTTCTCTTGTGCAACTGCCCGTAATGTTCCTAACATACTGAAGGTTACTACTACCAAAAAAGTGAGTTTACTTATTTTTACCAACATTAATTTTATTTTTTAATGGAATGGATTATCAAATCGATGTAGTAAATATAAAAAATAGTTGTGATTGAAACCGTATGTTACCGCTATCATTTGAGAAATCCATTGGACCCTGTTTAATCCCCCTCTTTTTAACTAAAAAAAGACAAAAAAAAACCCGAAGCAATTCAGCTTCGGGTTTGTTATTTTATGATATTGGGTAGATTACCATTTGATAATAGCACTTCCCCAAGTAAATCCACTTCCAAAAGCAGCCAAAACTACAGTGTCTCCGGATTTAATTTTTCCTAATTCCCATGCCTCTGTTAATGCGATTGGAATAGAAGCGGCAGTAGTATTACCGTATTTTTGAATATTATTAAATACTTGGTCGTCGGTCAAGCCAAATTTCTTTTGGATATATTGCGAGATCCTCAAATTAGCTTGATGTGGAATCAACATATCAATATCAGATACTTGAAGATTATTAGCTTCTAGTCCTTCATTAATTACTTCTGCAAAACGAACTACTGCATTTTTAAATACAAATTGTCCATTCATGTAAGGGAAGTAACTTTCATCATCTGGATCATTATCTGCCAAGATATCGTTTACCCATCTTCCTCCCATTCCTGGTGCTTTCAAAACCAATTCCTCTGCATGTTGCCCTTCTGAATGTAAATGTGTCGATAAAATCCCTTTGGACAAATCTTCTTCTCTACTTAAAACCGCAGCTCCTGCACCATCTCCAAAAATTACAGAAACTCCTCTTCCGCGAGAAGTCATATCTAATCCTGCAGAATGCACCTCAGAACCAATCACCAAAATATTTTTATACATTCCTGTTTTAATATATTGATCAGCTACTGAAATGGCATAAATAAAACCTGAACATTGATTTCTAACGTCTAATGCTCCTACGGTTCTCAAACCCAAATCACGTTGCACTAAAACTCCTGGACCAGGAAAATAATAATCAGGACTTAATGTCGCAAAAACAACAAAATCGATATCTTCTTTAGCAACTCCAGAGCGCTCAATAGCTATTTCTGCTGCTTTTACTCCCATAGAAGTTGTGGTATCTTCTCCTCTAATGATGTGTCTTCTTTCTTGAATTCCAGTTCTTTCTTGAATCCACTCGTCGTTCGTATCGATGATTTTAGACAAATCATCATTAGTGACAACATTGGACGGAACGTAATATCCTAATCCTGCTATTTTTGAATGGTACATATTGTTGTTTTATTAAAATAAGATTGCAAATTTAAAAATACTTTAAAATATAGGCATGCAAATTACTGATTTTTTAGCAAACTGCCATTATAAATAATGCATTGTAATTCAATACGAAAGTTTTAAAAATTAAAAACCAAAATTACCCTCAAAAAAGCATTGTAAATTGTAACATAATGGCAGAAAACCGACTTATATTTTCTATTTAACTAATCAAAAATTCTATTGTTTATGAAATTAAAAATAATTCAGATTGTATTTCTAGTTCTCAGCCTTCAAGCTGTTGCACAAGAAAATCTTCCGTACCAAAAGCCTTCTAAGTCCATTTTAGATTTAGCGGATTATGAAAGGGCCCCATCCGTTTCTATGGATACAAAAAAGGAGTATATGCTGCTTTCGTATCGCAATACCTACAAAACACTCGATGATTTAAATCAAGATGAGTTACGTTTAGGTGGCTTACGAATTAATCCTACTACGAACATCTCCAGCACAGTTACTTATATCAACAATATTAAACTGCGCAAGATTAAAGATAAAAACGAAATCCAGGTAAGTGGTTTACCCGATAATCCGCGCATTAGTAATCTATCATGGTCACCTGATGATCGCAAAATAGCTTTTTCGAATACAACCAATTCTGGTGTTGCATTATGGGTTGTTGATGTTGCCAGTGCAAAAGCGATGCAGCTTACTGAAAATAACGTGAATGCCAACTTAGGTAATCCTTTTAGTTGGTACAATGACAATACATCGATCTTAGTTAAAATGCTTCCTGAAAACAGACCAGCCTTACTAGATGAAAAGAAAAATTTACCTACAGGTCCAATTGTGTCTAATGCAAATGGCTCCGTTTCTCAAAATCGCACCTATCAAGACTTACTAAAAAACAAAACAGACGAACTAAATTTCGAAAACATTTTAACTGCCGAATTGTATAAGGTGAACTTGAATGGTGAAAAAACGTTGTTCAAAACGGCGGATATGTATGCGGGAGAAACTTTTTCTCCTGACGGAAATTACATTATGATTACCACCATCCAAAAACCATTTTCTTACATCGTTCCTTTGAATCGTTTCCCTTCTAAAACGGTTGTTTATGACCTAGAAGGAAAAGAAGCTAAAGTGGTAAACCAAGTTCCTTTAAATGAAATTATGCCAAAAGGTTTTATGGCTACACGAACTGGAAAAAGAAACATGAATTGGAGAAATGATGAGGCCGCCACACTTTATTTTGTGGAAGCATTAGATGAAGGAAATCCAGAAAACAAAGTGGACTACAGAGATATCATCATGCAATGGAAAGCTCCTTTTAATCAAGAACCAACGCAATTATTAAAAACAAAACAACGTTTTGGCGGCATTATTTGGGGAAACAGCACCACAGCAATTGCTATGGACCAATGGTACGATACGCGCAATACCAAAACCTATTTGTTCAATCCATCCGCTACTAATCAAGAGCCAAAAATTATCTCTGACCGTAATTCTCAGGATATTTATTCGGACCCCGGGAATTATGAAACTACAAAAAATAAATTTGGGAAAAATGTATTAGCGATTGAAAATAATCATTTATTTCTATTAGGAAGTGGATACACAAAAAATGGCCAATTCCCTTTTATTGATGAATTCAACCTAGCTAGTTTGCAAACAAAAAGGCTTTATACCTCAACTTATAAAGATAAAAAAGAAGATTTATTATCTATTGAAGATTTTAAAAAAGGAGAGGTTTTGGTACAAATTCAATCCAAAAATGAATACCCTAACTATTACTTTAGAAACATAAAAAAGAAAAATCAGCTGACTCCTATTACTCATTTTGTTAATCCTTTTGAAAGTATTAAAAACGTCAGTAAAGAAGTTATTCAGTACAAACGAAAAGATGGCGTGGCGCTTTCAGGAACTTTATACCTCCCAGCAGGTTATGATAAAGTAAAAAAAGAAAAATTGCCCTTATTAATCTGGGCCTACCCAGCGGAGTATAAAGACAAAAACTCAGCAGGGCAAAACAATCAAAACCCCAATGAATTCACTTTTCCTTACTATGGATCTTTTGTGTATTGGGTTACTAAAGGATATGTGGTGCTCGATGATGCTTCATTTCCTATTATCGGGGAAGGAACAACGGAGCCAAATGATAATTTTATCACACAATTAGTAGATAATGCTGAAGCTGCTATCAACGCTGTAAATGCTCTAGGCTACATAAACAAAAAGAAAGTGGCCATTGGCGGACATTCTTATGGAGCCTTTATGACTGCTAATTTATTGACGCACTCTAATTTATTTGCTTGTGGGATTGCTCGAAGTGGCGCTTACAATCGTACGCTGACTCCGTTTGGCTTTCAATCGGAGCAACGTAACTATTGGGAAGTTCCAGAAATATACAATACTATGTCTCCTTTTATGAACGCTGATAAAATGAAAACTCCATTATTACTTATTCATGGCGAGGCCGATAATAATCCTGGAACATTCACTTTGCAAACAGAACGTTACTTTCAAGCCTTAAAAGGATTAGGAGCACCAGCCAGAATGGTGATACTTCCTAAGGAAGCGCATGGATATGCTGCCAAAGAAAATATTTTACATCTACTTTGGGAACAAGATCAGTTCCTAGAAAAATACCTGAAAAACTAATAAAAAAAAGCCTCAAATTAATTTGAGGCTTTTTTTTATGCAATCATCAGGGTCACTTCTTGATTGAGATCTAGGGGACTATCATGTTCAAAGAAAATTACTTTTCTATCAAATACGGCTTTAATTAAATAATGACCTCCTTTAAAATAGGATTGTTTAACTACCACTTGCATTAAGCCATTATCCACCAATTTCAGTTGATGCGGATACAATAAAACCATCTCATCTTCGCCATCAACGGGAACCAATTGCGACAATCGTAATTCATTGACTTCCCCAAATAGAGAGGCTACATACTTATTGATGGGATTCGAATACAAATCAAATGATGGGGCTTTGTCTACTATTTTTCCGTTTTGTAAAACAATGGTTTCATCAGCAAAAGAAAGCGAATCGGTACTATCATGCGTGGCAACAATACAAGTAACACCTTGCCCTTTTAAATAAGCAAACAAATTGCGACGCAATGCATTTTTTCTAAAGTTATCAATATGACTAAAAGGCTCGTCTAGCAATAGTATTTCCGGTTCTAAAGCTAAAACCCTAGCTAGTGCTACACGCTGTTGTTGACCGCCACTTAAATATTTTGCTTTTACGTGAGCATAGTCCGTCATTTCGACAATTTCCAATAATTCTTGGATTCGTTCTCGCTTCTTTTCAGGAAAAACATTCGACAAGTACTTACCCACATTTTCAGCAACCGTAATGTATGGCATTAAATCAAAATCTTGCGACAAATACTTCATGAAAGGAACGCCGGGAACTAAATTAAATTTAGGGCCTAAAACCTCTTCTTCATTCCAAAAAATATGACCTTCATCTAAATCATACAAGCCATAGATTAATTTTAAAAGGGTACTTTTACCGCAGCCACTTTCCCCAATTACAGCAATGTTTTGCCCTTTTTGAATGGTGAAACTTGTATTTGTTAGAACTAATTTATCGGTATAACCGAAAGCGATATTTTGAACTTGAAGCATTATTTTTTGTTTGCCGCAAAGGTAAAATGTTATTGTTATAAATTCAATCGCACTAAATAATATTTAACATTTTAATTTAAAGCATTCATCGTTCTCTATCCTCAATAAAAAAGTTAATTTTGAGAAAACCAATTCAATACCACTT
>CAWURM010000022.1:0-62750 GCA_963924965.1 uncultured Flavobacterium sp. | reverse complement strand
CGTATCGGCGGCCGACGTGTCGGTCAGACTGATCGCTGCTGGGGTGGCCAGCACGGGGCTCATGTCCGTCTCATACCGCTGGGCATACACGCCATCGCTGAGGTTGGCGTCCTGACCGTGGCTGGTAAGTCCGGTTTCTTTACCATGTACAAAACTACCTTCATATCTAGGTCTTTTAGATTCCTCATAAACACCTTTCCAAACGCCGTGCTTTTTTCCTTGCACATCTACTTTGTTATAATCTGTTTGAGCCCATATCGTTTGACCGAAAAGGATGGTAATCAAAAAATAAAAAAAACACAACTTAAGGATCTTCATAACTTCAAAATATTAACTAGCATCTTCGTACTATATCTGGTAACAAATTTACATTTTAATACATCAAAAACCACAAATATTTCATTCTGTTTCCACTAAAACCAATAATTAAGGAAAGAAGAAAAAGTCCAAATCAACCCTTTCCAATAATTTAAATATTTTGTTTAATTTTTTATATTTATAAATAAACAATAAAATCATGTATAGATTGCAAAAAATAGCTAACTGACTGATTTATTGATGTCTTTAAAAAGTTAAACAATATAAAATAAAATCATAAATTATACATTTGTTTATTCTTTTTTATTTTTTTTTAAACAATAAGTAAAAAATAATATGTAATTTAGATTAAATCTTAAACTAATATATTATGAAAAATGTAATCCAAATCAAGAATTTAGCTTTAATTTTAATTGCAATGGTTTTGTTTATCTCGTGCAACAACGATGACACAGTTACACCCGAAGACACTACTATTACTGGACTTGCCCTAAAAACTCCAGATTTAAGTATTTTAGTGCAAGCACTTCAAAAAGCAGAATTAACCACTACATTACAAGCTAGCGGTGAGTATACTGTATTTGCCCCTACCAATGCAGCTTTCACAGCTTTTCTTGCAACAACGCCCTATGCAACCATCAACGATGTACCTAAAGCAGCTCTTACTGAAATTTTACTAAATCATGTAATCACCACCAAGTTGACTGCGTCAGCATTAACAACCGGTTACATCAAAACTTTAGCTAAAGGAACAGCCTCCTCCTCCAACACACTAAACATGTATGTAAATACAAGCGCAGGTGTAAAACTAAACGGCACAGCGACCGTAATAACCCCAGACATTATGGCAAGTAACGGAGTAATTCACGTTGTAGACAAAGTCATTGGTTTACCTACGATAGTAACTCACGCTACTGCTAACCCAAATTTCACTTCACTTGTTGGCGCCTTAACTGGACAAGGACAACCCAACTTTGTATCGATACTGTCGGGTGCAGGTCCATTTACTGTATTTGCGCCTACAAATGCAGCTTTTACTGCATTGAATACTGAATTAGCTCCTGGAGGAATAGCAAGTGTTTCTGCAGCTAATTTAACTAAGGTATTGCAATACCACGTGGTGAGCCCAGCCAATGTCTTAGCATCTACTTTAACAGAAGGTCAAGTTGTAACTCCTATACTAACCCCAGCACAAACATTCACTGTACTGCTTAGTGGAGGTGCAAAAATAAAAGACGCTAATAATAGAAATTCAAACATCATTTTTACAGATGTACAGTGTTCTAATGGTGTAATACACGTTTTGGATAAAGTACTATTGCCTGTTCTATAGACATTTTATGCTAAAACTAAAAAAGCTCCTATTTCTAGGAGCTTTTTTTATATATTATTTCTTTTTTTGTTCTGCTTTTAGAGCTTCTTGTTGTTCCATAACTTCTTGTAATTTTCTTTGAAACTTACCTTGTTTTTTGGGCTCTTTCAATTTATTTTCTTGAATTTGAGCATGAATTTTATCACTATCGATGATATAATTTTTAATAACAAGCATAATTCCTATTGTAATTGAGTTCGATATAAAATAATACAAACTCAACCCAGCTGCGTAATTATTAAAGAAAAGCAACATCATTAAAGGTGATACATAAATCATGATTTTCATCATTTTTGCCATATCCGGCATTCCTTCTTGTTGAGGAGCTGCCATTTGCTGATCTCCAGTAGTCATTTTCATATAAAAGAAAATAGCAATAGAAGCTAAAATAGGAAACAAACTTATGTGATTTCCGTAAGCTGGAATATGAAATGGTAATTCATAAACTGAATCATAAGAAGATAAATCATCCGCCCATAAAAACCCTTTTTGTCTTAAGCTGATTGCTGAAGGAAAAAATTGAAATAAGGCATAAAATACCGGCATTTGCAATAATCCTGGCACACAACCAGCCATTGGGTTCACCCCCGCCTTATTATACAACTTCATTGTTTCTTGTTGCTTCTTCATTGGGTCTTTTTTAAACTTATCACCCAATTCAGCGATTTCTGGTCTCAAAACCTTCATTTTTGCTTGCGACAAAAATGATTTATAGGTAATTGGCGACATTACTAATTTCACTAAGATTGTGAATAAAACGATAGCCCAACCTTGCGAGATAAACAATGATAAAAATCCAAACATAGGAATGAAAGCATGACGGTTGATCCAACCAAAAATTCCCCAACCTAATGCAACAATATCCTCTAAATTTCTATCATATGATTTCAACGTTTTATAATCTGTTGGACCATAATACCAATTCATTTTTTGGTCAATTTCTCCATTTCTAAAAGCTAATGGAACAGTTGCCTTAAATTGTTTCGTATAAGTAGTATCTACATTATCTCCTCCTTCTAAATTATTAGAATACAGTTCAGCCTTTTCAAAAGGAGTACTTGTCAATAATATAGATGAAAAGAAATGCTGCTTGTAAGCTATATATGAAACGCCCTCTACATTTTCTGTTTTATCATTACCAGAGCCCATATAGTCACTTTTCCCATCTTTATGCTCATAGTACATCTCCGAATAACGGTTTTCAGTAGTTATACTTTTTTCATTGGAATAACCCTTTAAGTCCCACTCTAATTTTAATGGTTTTGAGGTATTTAATACAGCACTTAAACCTTGCGATTTAACATCAAAATCAAGCATATAATCATCTGCTTTCAATACATATTTATATTCTAAATATTGATTATCTGCTGATTTTAGACGCATTGTCAAAATTTGGTCTTCGCCATTTTTTGTCAATGTTGGCTCGAAAAATAAATCTTTAGTATTTAGAGTATGATTATCACTGGTAAGCAACTGAATATTTAAATTGGCATTATTGTCCTTAATTAGCTTAACTAATTCCCCTGATCCTTTCTTAAATCTTTCGAAATTTTTCAAAGTAGCCTCAACAATATAACCTCCTTTATTAGCGATTTTTAATTTTACCACTTTATTCTCAATAGTAGTAAAAGCTTCTTTAGCAGATGGAAGTGCTGCAGAATAAGCAAAACTCCCCAAAGACTTTTGTAATTGAGCCATTTGTACTGTATCTCCAACTGCAACTGCAGCGGGAACCGCTATTGTTTTTGAAGCCTCTTCTTTGGTTTTAGCTTCTTGTACAACTAGTTCTTTTTTGACTTTTTCAGCAGCTAACTCTTTCTCAGTTGGCTGGTTATTGTACATTATCCATATTAATATCCCAAATATCAATATAAAACCAATTATCGAATTAGGGTCAAATTTTTTTTCTTCCATTATGTTTTTCTTCAAAGTTTAATGTTTGGAGCTCATTTAGAAACTCACTACAATTAGTATTCTTGCGTTGTGTTATTTTAACACTAACTACTATTAATTATTTTATTTTTTTCTTGCTTTCACCGCAGCAGCAACAAAATTCACAAATAACGGGTGTGGATTTGCAACTGTACTTTTATATTCAGGATGGTATTGAACTCCAATAAAGAATGGATGATCTTCTAGCTCCACTATTTCAACTAATCCAGTATCAGGGTTAACTCCCGAAGCCTTTAACCCTGCTTCTTGTAATACATTTACATAAGCACTATTGTATTCGTAACGGTGACGATGACGTTCTGAAATGGTAGTTTGACCATAGATTTTATGTGCTAAAGTACCCTCCTTAATTTCACATTTCCATGCCCCAAGACGCATTGTACCTCCTTTATCCGTGACATTTTTTTGCTCTTCCATTAAATTTACAACCGGATGTGCGGTGTGTTCGTTCATTTCTGTAGAATTCGCATCAGCAAAACCTAAAATATTTCTTGAATATTCGATTACCGCCATTTGCATTCCAAGGCAAATACCAAAGAAGGGCATTTTATTCTCACGTGCATACTGAACAGCAGCGATTTTTCCTTCAATACCTCTTTCTCCAAACCCTGGAGCCACTAAAATAGCATCTAGGTCCTTGAATTTTTCATCAACATTTGAAGGATCAATATATTCCGAATGAATAGAAATAACATTCACTTTGGTTTCATTAGTAGCGCCTGCATGAATAAAAGCTTCCAAAATTGATTTATAACAATCTTGCATTTCTACATATTTCCCAATCAAACCAATGTTTACAGTATGTTTTGGGTTTTTTAATCTACGTAAAAAGGTATTCCAGTTTTTCAAATCCGGTGCTGCCTTTTTAGGCAAGTCTAATTTTTTCAAAGCAACAACATCCAGCCCTTCTTCCAACATCAAATTAGGAACTTCATAAATCGTAGAGGCATCAATAGATTGAATAACCGCCTCTCTTTTTACATTACAAAACAAAGCTAATTTATTACGGATCTCATCAGATATTTCATGCTCTGTTCTACACACTAAAATATCCGCTTTGATACCACTTTCCATTAATGTTTTTACCGAATGCTGGGTAGGCTTTGTTTTCAACTCCCCTGCTGCAGCTAAATAAGGTACCAATGTTAAATGGATAACAATAGCATTATGCTCACCCATATCCCAAACCAATTGTCTAACCGATTCTATATAAGGCAAAGACTCTATATCTCCAACAGTTCCACCAATTTCAGTAATAACAATATCAAAATCACCTGATTTCCCAAGCAATTGCATCCTATCTTTTATTTCATTGGTAATATGAGGAACTACTTGAACTGTTTTTCCAAGAAATTCTCCTCTTCTTTCCTTCTCAATTACCGAAAGATAAATTCTTCCCGTAGTAACATTATTCGCCTGCGAAGTAGGAACATTTAAAAAACGCTCATAATGACCTAAATCCAAATCTGTTTCTGCTCCATCGTCTGTTACATAACATTCCCCGTGTTCGTAAGGATTTAATGTTCCAGGGTCAACGTTTAAATAGGGATCAAATTTTTGAATAGTTGTCCTATATCCTCTAGCTTGTAACAGTTTTGCTAAAGATGCTGCAATAATTCCCTTTCCTAAGGAAGAAGTCACACCTCCAGTAACAAAAATATATTTTGTTTGATTCATTATGATGTTGTTTGTATTGTAGTTGTGTAAAAAACTTGGCAAAAATACGATTATATATTGAGAAAATACTAATTTAGAAATGAGATAATTTAGAAAAATGACAATTGTTTACTCGAACTATTTCAAAATAAAAACAGCATTAATTTCATAAATTAATGCTGTTTAGGATATCTTTTTTTGATATTATGTATCAATTCTTCTAGTCCATTTAATTTTAGCTCATAAATCAATTTTAATTGCTCCCCTAGTTCCCCTTTTGGAAACCCTTTATTGTGATACCACACTACATAGTACTCTGGCAAACTTATTAAATACCACCCTTCGTATTTACCAAATGGCATTTTAGTATGAGCGAGTTTGATTAACTGTTCTTGATTTTTATCCATTTTTTACTATTCGAAAAAAAAGCAAGAGTTAAATTGCCTAATTTTTTAAAAAAAACCTGCTTTTAACTCTTGCCATGTACTTCTATTTATTTCCAATTAAAAGTAATTCGCTTCTCTATTTCCACATTCAAACTCAGAAAAACTGGGCAAGTCATCGCTGTTCTTTCTAAAATAGTTTTGTTTTTTTGATCTAGATCGACACTCATATTAAAAACGATTTCAATTGCTCCAATTCTTCTTGGCTCTGCATTCATGATTTTTGTTACTTCAGCAGTAGATCCAGTCAATTCAATATGTAAATCTCGGGCTTTTATCCCCATAACAGTCATCATGCAACTAGCTAATGCATTTGCAACAGTATCTGTTGGCGAAAAAGCCTCTCCTTTTCCGTTGTTATCTAAAGGGGCATCGGAAATTATTTCATTTCCTGATTGTAAATGAATGGATGATGTCCTTAAATCACCAATGTAGGTTACTTTTGATGTCATTAGAATGCTTCTTTCATTGTTAAATCGGAATCATAGTACATAATAAAAACACCTTTATTCGTATATCCTCCATTTTCTTTTTTATAATACTCAAACCTATTCTTAACTTGCTTAGTCGCGGTAGTGTTGACCGTTTCTTCAAAAGTGGTGTTTTGAGCTAATCGCATCAAAGTATCGAAAGTAACGTCAAAACCACGTGTTGCAAAATCATTAGGATAAACTGCATTTAATTTTTTAAATTCTTTTTCAAAAACAATGCCTTGAGGCGTATTATTATCACGAACCACAGTTGGGTACATTAATTTTAATTTAATCAAATTTGAAAATTTAATTTCATCGAAATCTAACGTTTCATTTGGCTCCAGAATCACTAATTGAACTTGATAATCCGGCATAGCACTTATCATAGCAGCAATTGTTGTTTTTATCATCCAGGTATTTCCAGTTTCCATTACCACATAATTCATTTTCCCTTTTTGCAGCATGCTTTTTAAACTCTCTGCTGAAACGCTGCCATTTTCTTTGAAGGCTACAAACGGAATGTCTTTTTGATATTCTTTTAGATATTGAATTATAGACTCTTTTTTCTTATCGACAACCGCCATGATATTGCCATTATGATCTCTCATATATTTAAACATGGTGTTTTTTATCGCTTCACTTGTTGGAATCGTTTGATATAAATTAGCATACGGATTTCCAATATCTTTTGAAAGGGGTGAAATTACAGGAATATTATTTACACTCAACAATTGAGCAGCTACCTCAGCATTGCTTTGATAAAACGGACCAATTACAGCATTAGCAGTGTTTAGGTTATTCTTTTGAATAATTGAAGCTACAGTAGAACTGTTTTTAGTTTCCTGAGAGTCATATATCTCTATATCAACAGGAAGTCCCAATGTTTTAGCCGAATCGATCGCCATCAACGCACCTGCATAAAAATCCAATGTCATATTCAAAAACTTATCCTTCTTTAAGCGAGATGCATTAGAATTAATGGTATCACTTTCAATTAAAGGAATATTAAATGGTAATAATAAAACCATTCTTTTACGGAAAGCTAAATTATTGTTTTTGGTTAACGCTGCATATTCTTTTCTTTCCCCATTAACAACAACCGTTTTAGCAGGAACCTTTAAAATCATCCCTATTTCAACTCCATTTTTAAGCTCTGGATTAAGAGTTATAAAATCTTCTTGACTTAGTCCATATGTTTTTGACAAACTATACAGTGTCTCTTTGGGCTGTACCTCATATGTTGAGTACTTAACATCATTTGTCGTGGCAATTGAACTTTGCTTGACTACTTCTTTTTTTACTTCAACCTGCTCCAATGCTTTTGGCGCATTTCCTTTAATGGTTAGTCTATAGCCAATTGGTAAATTAGCAACTATATCTGGATTGCGCTTTTCTAATTCTGCAATAGATAGTCCATACTGCTTTGCAATTGAATATTTAGTTTCTTTAGGAAGCACGTCATGATACAGGTATTTTTCTTGAATAGGCATTACTGGTTTACTTACAGTTGCTGCTTTTAACTTACTATTGGAAGGAATAACTAAAATCTGTCCTATTTGCAAGCCTTCTTTTTCAAGAAAAGGATTTGCTTTTTTCAAATCATCATCTGATACGCCATATTTTTTTTCAATTCCGTACAATGTTTCCTTTGGAGCTACTTCATGAGTACCTTCTTTCGGTTTGCTGTTACTTTTTACTGTTTTTACTCCAGACTTATTTTGAATCAGCAAAACACTATTGGGTTTCAAACCACTTTGGGCGTCGGGGTTTAATTGGTAAATATCAAAGGGCGTCACTTGATATTTTTGTGCAATTTGGCCAATTGTCTCTCCTTTTTCTACTTTATGAGTAATTGTTTTCTCTTGAGAAGAAGCACGATTAAATGACATAAATACGGTAATACAAATCGCAAAAAAATATTTCATAATTATTATGGGTGTAAAATTATTGAATCAAAGATAAGAAAACGGTATCAAATTTTATTCCAAAATCTGATACCGTCTCTATAATTATAGTAAAGTTAACGATTCATACAAATCAAAAACATTATCTTTTATTCCCACTCTATAGTTGCAGGTGGCTTTGAACTAATATCGTATACAACTCTATTCACCCCTTTTACTTTGTTAATGATATCATTAGAGACTTTCATCAAGAAATCATAAGGCAAATGAACCCAGTCAGCAGTCATACCATCTGTAGATTCAACAGCTCGAAGCGCCACTACTTTTTCATAAGTACGCTCATCACCCATTACACCTACACTGTTCACCGGAAGCAATATAGCTCCTGCTTGCCATACTTTATCGTATAATCCCCAAGATTTCAATCCGTCAATAAAAACTTTATCTACATCTTGTAAAATTTGAACTTTTTCTAAAGTAATATCTCCTAAAATTCGAATTGATAATCCCGGTCCTGGAAAAGGGTGTCTTCCTAATAATTCAGGATCAATTCCTAAACTCGCTCCTACTCTTCTCACTTCGTCTTTGAAAAGCATACGTAAAGGTTCAACAATTTTCAATTTCATATAATCCGGCAATCCACCAACATTATGGTGCGATTTAATCGTTGCTGATGGTCCTTTTACAGAAACTGATTCGATTACGTCAGGATATATTGTTCCTTGCGCTAACCAAGTAACATCTTCAATTTTATGTGATTCGTCATCAAAAACTTCAATAAAAGCATTACCAATAGCTTTTCTTTTCAACTCTGGATCAGTTACTCCTGCTAAAGCATCATAAAAACGCTGAGAAGCATCTACACCTTTGACATTCAATCCCATTCCTTCATATTGATCTAATACGCTTTGGAATTCGTTTTTACGAAGTAATCCGTTATTTACAAAAATGCAATATAGATTTTTACCAATAGCTTGATGCAATAAAACAGCTGCTACAGTTGAATCTACTCCACCAGAAAGTCCAAGAACTACTTTATCATCTTGTAACTTCTCTTTCAATTCAGCAACCATTTCTTCAACAAAGGCATTCGGTGTGAAATTTTGAGGAACTTCGGCTATTTTGACTAAAAAATTCTCTAACATTTTTGCTCCATCAGTAGAATGGAAAACTTCTGGATGGTATTGTATTGCGTAGGTAGTTTCTCCTTCGATCTTGTAAGCCGCAAATTCCACATCATGTGTACTTGCAAGCTTTACTCCATTAGTAGGAAGTGCTTTGATACTATCACTATGACTCATCCAAACTTGACTGTTAACGTCAACTCCATCAAAGAAAATCTCTTCTTCTTTTATATAAGATAAATTTGCTCTACCATATTCTCTCGTATTCGATGCTGCTACTTCACCACCACTAAAGTGTGCTAAGTATTGGGCACCGTAACATACGGCTAACATGGGTAATTTTCCTCTAATTTGAGACAAATCAGGATGAGGTGCATCTTCTCCTCTAACAGAAAAAGGACTTCCTCCTAAAATTACGGCTTTATAACTTGATAAATCACTCGGAAAATGATTGTAAGGGAAAATTTCGCAGAATATATTTAATTCGCGAACTCTACGCGCAATAAGCTGTGTATATTGCGATCCGAAATCTAAAATAAGTACGTTGTGTTGCATGCGCAAAAATACTTTTTATATTCGGAATTGAAAAATTGAAATTTGAAAAATATTTTTTTTTTTTCAAAGACCATTTGATATGGCAATAAAATCCTCTAAAAAAGAATGAATACTTGCTTTGTTAAAATGCAAATCAATCTTTTAGTATGCTTTTAAAATAACTATCTTTGCTTGCCATTAGAGGCATCTCGCTTTTTTGTCCCCAATATCAATTTCCCAATAAAAAAAATGAAAACAAAATCATACCTCATTATCTGCTTTTTAACTCTAGTTGTTTCTTCTTGCAGCGTCATTGACAATTTACTCACTTTTACTGTATCTAATCAAACTGAATTTAAGATAGCTAGTAATTTCCCGCTTAATATAGCCAGTGGCATTGTTACACCAGATGTGCCAACTAATTCAAGTGCCGAATTTGAAAATAACAATACAAAGGCTAATTTAGTTAAAGATGTAAAGTTAAAAGAATTGAAGTTGAGCATTACGAACCCTACCAATAAGACCTTTAGTTTTTTAAAATCCATTCATATCTATATTTCAACAGATGCAAATGACGAAATTGAGTTAGCCTATTTAGATAATATAAATGCTAGCACAAACTCAATAACACTTACTCCAACGGGAGCAAAATTAGATAAATACATTAAAGCTTCTAGTTATAAATTACGAACCGAAGCAGTTATCAAAGAGTCATTAACGACTGATATAACGGTAAAAGCAGAAATGAAATTCAGTGTGACAGCTGATCCTTTTTAATAGTAAAGAATACAAATGTTATTCTTTCACAAAGGTGAATTTAGACTTTACACCTTTGTCAAAATTATTCCACAAATCTGATAACAGCAGCTTTCCCTCACTATCATAGACATAAAAAGCACCTGTATTACCGCCTAAGGCTCCACGATTCAATGCTTCTAATTCCAGATAATTTAAACCTTCTTGCAATTCTATTTTTATGTCCTTGAAATTGGAATCTAAATACAAATTATTCGCTAAAACGGTGCTTTTATAACTTCGAATGATAGTTGCTTTTATTAAATCACCATCTATAGCACCATAATCACGTACTCGAATTACTAAATTTTTAGATTTAGTTCGGATTACTCCAAAATCCAAGTCTTTTAGATTTAAATATGATGTATCTTCTTTCAAACCATTATTAACTAATGATTTATCGACATTTTTATTCAATCGATCTCTAAGTTCATCATTAGGATTTACGAAATCATTGGTTTTAATCATAGAAACAGGATCGGGATTACCAATATTAAATGTCGTACTTGGAAGCTTGGTTTCTGGTTTTTTGAGAATATTAGGTGCAACTATATCAGGTTGTGCAGCTGGTAAGGCAGTCGGTTTTTTAGTTTTAACACTTGTATCCAAAGGGGGGATTACTTTAAATTTAGAACCAAACTCAGTTTGAGAATAGCCGCTTATTGCGAAACTCATCATAATAATCCATAATATCTGCTTCATACTATACCTCTTTGCTTTTTAATCCTAACTATCAAGTTTCGACAAATATACCAAGCTTTCTTTTTAGAAAACAAAACCTAAGCCGAACATTAAAAAAAATTTAACCTTATTCCGCTGAAAAACTACCTTTCTACATCTTGTTTGATCTACTTTCATTTCTTGTAAACCAATTTTATTGCTTGTCAATTATTATAGTAGCTTTAAAACCTTGACCAATATTCCATTGACTCGAAGAAATCAACTGACCCTTATCATCAAATACTTGAAATTCGGCAGTATTAGGAGCTGCAAAACCTTCATTTAAGGCTTCAAAATCGATTCTATTTACTCCTTTATCCAGTTGAATTTCAAATCCTTTAAAGTTACCGTCTAAAAGCAAATCATAATCTATCACTTTATAATTTACATAAATTCGGATACGATCCCCATCTACATAAGCTCCATCACGATATTGAACTCTTGCTTTTTTTGAAGTCGTTTTATAATTCCCCAAATCTTGATTTCTGCGATACATTTTTGATGATCTCAAGATGCCATTACTAGGTACTATAAAATTATTTTCAGGTAAAGGAGAAGCAATGTAGGGCTTTACAGTAGGTGGACCTGCTATAGGAGGAACTACTGGCTTTGCTTTCGCCTCTTTACTTTTAGGAACAATCGCTTTAAACTTTGTTCCAAACTCTTCTTGCGAATACCCCTTGAAAATTACTCCAAAAAAGAAAAACAAAAGAACAAATTGCTTAAGACCTCTTTTATATTTACTCATCACTTTTTTTTTATATTAAAAAATCGCATCAATTTGGTACGCTTCCTTTAATAACTATAAACTTTAAAAAATATTTCGTTGAAGAAAAAATCGAACATTTTAATCCAAAATCAATGTTTTTTACTTTCTGATTATTTTCTAAATTGCAAAAAATATACCAAAATTTATTTTGAGAGAAAATCAATCCACAAATACCAAATAAAATGAAAAGAGAAAATATTCTTACCGGTTCACCTTGGGAAGACAAAATGGGTTATTGCCGAGCAGTACGCATTGGAAACATAATTGAGGTTTCAGGAACAGTAGCAATTGTAGATGGAGAAAAAGTAAAAGCGACGGACGCCTACGCGCAAACATTCAATATATTAGAACGAGTTGAAAAAGTACTGCAAGACCTCAATGCCAGTATGAAAGATGTGATTCGTACCCGCATTTTTACGACAGATATTAATTCATTTGAAGCTGTAGCTACTGCCCACGCAGCATTCTTTAAAGAAGTAAAACCTACTACTGGCTTTTATGAAATTAGCAAATTAGTATCGCCAGAATATCTTGTTGAAATAGAATTTACGGCTGTACTTTCATAAAAACAAGCGATATTTAAAAGGATTGTAATACTTTAGCAAAATAAAGAATTACAATCTTTCTAATACAATAATGAATTTAGAAAAAATTAAAATAACACTATTAAACAGTCTCAAATGGATTTTAATTTGTAGCGTGATCGGCTCATTATCGGGTTCAGCTTCAGCACTACTTTTAGTTTCGTTAGAATGGGCTGCGATCTATAGAGAGCAGCACAATTGGATTATTTGGCTTTTGCCAATTGGGGGTTTATTTATTGGTTTTATATATCATTATTATGGCGCATCGGTAGTAAAAGGGAATAATTTATTACTAGAAGAATACGACACTCCTCAAAAGACAATTCCACTAAAAATGGCTCCATTTGTTCTTTTCGGTACGATTGCGACGCACCTTTTTGGTGGATCAGCAGGTCGAGAAGGAACAGCGGTCCAAATGGGTGGTGCTATCGCCGACCAGTTTACTAAAATCTTTAAGTTAGACTCTTTAGAGAGAAAAACTTTAATTATTCTGGGAATCAGTGCCGGATTTGCCTCCGTTTTTGGCACGCCAATAGCTGGCGCTATATTCGCTTTGGAAGTGGTTTATTTTAGTAAAATCAGTTTCAAAAGTATTATTTTATCATTTCTGGTCGCCTTTTTTGCTTATTATACTGTAGCATTATGGAGCGTGGAGCACACCCATTATTCCATTCCCGAAATTCCAGTTTTTTCGATCGAAATTTTATTTTGGATTATTCCCATTAGTATTTTATTTGGACTTGCAGCCATGCTCTTTTCTAGGAGCACCCATTTTTGGGGAAGTTTATTTTCGAAAACTATACTATATCCACCACTTCGTCCTTTTTTAGGCGGACTGCTATTTGCGATTGCGATGTATTTTATTAGTACGACAAAATACATGGGATTGGGAGTTCCTATCATTGTAGAATCTTTTTCAAAACCCAGTGCATATTACGACTTTTTATTGAAAATTTTATTTACAGGATTCACATTAGGAGCAGGATTTAAAGGAGGTGAAGTAACACCTCTTTTCTTCATAGGAGCAACATTGGGTAGCACTTTATCTCTTATTGTACCACTTCCAATAGCACTTTTGGCTGGAATGGGTTTCGTGGCTGTTTTCTCAGGAGCAACACACACACCTATTGCTTGTACGCTCATGGGAATGGAGCTTTTTGGAATAGAAAGCGGCTTGTACATCGGTATTGCTTGCTTCGTTGCCTATTTATCTTCAGGTTCTATAGGTATCTATCATTCTCAAATAGTTAAAGGTCCGAAATTTCATTTGTATCAAAAATTCAGCAGAAACAAACTTGATAATTTCTAATTTCTAAAAAGCATGTTAAATTAGAAATGATTTAAAACTTTACATTAAAAAAATGTAAATTCGCAAACTATGAAAACACAAGACATTCAAGCGGTACAATTATTACTAGCAACGCCAAAAAAGATAGCTATTATCCCTCATAGAGGACCTGACGGTGATGCAATGGGATCTACTTTAGGACTATATCATTTTTTATTAAAAAGCAATCACCAGCCGGTTGTTATTGCTCCCAATGAATTTCCTGATTTTCTAGCCTGGCTTCCTGGTTCTGAAAATGTAAAAATATTTGAAAAAGACAAGGTAAATTGCACAAAAATTCTTGAAGAATCCGATGTCATATTTACACTGGATTTTAACGCATTACACCGCGTAGGATCAGAGATGGAACAAGTCTTGGAAACGATGAAAGCACCATTTATAATGATTGACCATCATCAAAAACCCGATGATTATGCAACTGTCACCTACTCTGACACCAGTTTTGGATCGACTTGTGAAATGCTGTACAACTTCATTGGCTTTTTAGATCAAAAAGCAGCTATCGACAAAACTATTGGAACGTGCATTTATACAGGAATTTTAACAGATTCCGGTTCTTTTAGATTTCCTGGAACCACAGGAAACACCCATCGAATCGTAGCAGAACTAATCGATTTAGGGGTTGAAAATACCAAAATTCCCAATTTACTTTTTGAAAACAGCTCTTACAGTCGTTTACAATTATTAGGAAGAGCACTGCAAAACATGAAAGTATTGACGGAACATCAAACGACTTACACCACTCTTACGCAAGATGAATTGAATACTTTTGAACATGTTAAAGGAGATACAGAAGGCATTGTAAATTACGGATTAAGTATTAAAGGAGTTGTTTTTACTGCTATATTTATTGAAAATAAAGACGAAAAAATAATCAAAATATCATTTCGCTCTCAAGGAGACTTTGACGTTAATGAATTTGCTAGAGCACATTTCAATGGCGGAGGTCATCGCAATGCCGCTGGAGGGAAATCAGACATTTCTATGGAAGAAACAGTGAGTAAATTTGAAAATTTAGTAACAAAATTAAAGATATAGTCCGCTATGAAATACACTTATTTAATTGCAATTGCACTCTTTATTTCAGGACTAATTACAGGTTGTAAACAGCAGCAAGAACCAAGAAGACCTATTTCACATTCTTCTGGAACATTTATGAAAAAATCTGCCGCTAGAAATAAAAAACTAGTATCGAGCGAAGAAGATTTAATAAAGCTTTTAATGAAAAATAAGCCAACCGTTGAATTTATTGCTTCTTCGAAAGGGTATTGGTATTCCTATGAAATTAAAAATGAAATTGATACTATAACTCCAAAAAAAGGAGATATAGCCTACTTTGATTATGAGATTAAAGATCTAGATGGCAACATTATTTATTCTGAACTAGAGTTACGTCCCCAAGTGTATCATATCGACAAACAAGATATTATGATGGGGCTAAGAGATGGAATAAAACTGATGCATAAAAAGGAAAAAGTAAACTTTCTATTTCCTTCTCATATGGGATTTGGATACCATGGAGATAATAAAAAAATAGGGATTAATCAACCTTTAATTTGTACTGTAACACTTCGTGATTTTTTATCGGAATCTGAAAGTAATAAACGATCGACTATGAAACTTGTAGTAAAAGATAGTACTGTAAAAAAAGTTTCTTCAAATAGTGTTGCGAAACCACAATCGCCACTAAAAAAAACAATGATAACACCTATAAAAATAAAAGATACCCTAAAATAATTTATTAATATCAAGATGAAAAAAAAACATCCTATTTGTATTACTTGTACTAACAACATTCCTTTCCTGTAAAGATGAAGACAATAATCTTCCTGATGGTTTATATGCAAAAATAGAAACTAGTAAAGGGATAATAATCCTTTCCTTAGATTACAAAGAAGCTCCTATAACTGTTGCTAACTTTATTACTTTGGCCGAAGGAAAAAATAATTTTGTAACCAATGAACATTTAAAAGGGAGACCATTTTTTGACGGATTACGATTTCACCGTGTAATTAAAGACTTCATGATTCAAACCGGAGATCCACTAGGAACGGGCTCTGGAGATGCTGGTTATAAATTCAAAGACGAAATTAACAACCTGCACTTTGATAATGGTGGTGTCTTGGCTATGGCCAATAACGGACCTGCTACAAATAGTAGTCAGTTTTTTATTACGCATGTCGCTACACCCTGGCTAGAGGGAAAACATACTGTTTTTGGACATGTAGTTGAAAACGGAATGGAAGTTGTCAATAAAATAGAGCAAAATGACTCTATTAAAAAAATCACTATTATCCGAAATGGTGAGGTGGCAAAAAAATTCAACGCTGAAAAAACTTTTTATGATTATTTCTCAATCGAGTCTGAAAATCAAAAGAAAAAATTAGCAATCGAGGCTCAAAATAAAAAAGCATTTGATGAAAAATATAAAGATGTTCGAGAAGATAAAGTAAAATATTTCAACGCTTTAAAGAGTAAGGCTATTAAAACTTCAAGCGGATTAAAATATGTAATTACATCTAAATCAGGTGGTAAAAAACCAATAAAAGGAACAACACTGTACATTCACTATGCAGGATTCTTAGCAGAAGGACAACTTTTCGATACCAGTATAGAGAATGTAGCACAAACATATGGAACATTTGATCAAAACAGAGCCAATCAAAACGGATACCAACCCATTCCTTTTCAAGCAGGAAGAAAAGACGGCATGATTCCTGGTTTTATTGAAGGATTAGAAAAATTGTCTTTAGGTGATAAAGCAATACTGTTCATACCTTCTCATATAGCTTACGGGGCGGGTGGTGCCGGAGATGTGATCCCACCTTACACCGATATTATATTTGAAATTGAACTATTAGATCCTAGTAAAAAATAACAATTAGAAAGAGAAGTTAGACCTTAATTTAAAAAAGATGAAATTAAAACTTTTAATTTTAGTATTCTTTGGCATTGTAAATGCTCAAGGACAAAGTACAAAGAAACCGATTCCAACAAAAAAAACTACTGTTTCAACCACAAAAAATAGTGTTAAATCACCTACGATAATCGAAGGAATTTTTGCTACAATCGCGACAAATAAAGGAGATATTACCGTAGAATTAAATTTCCAGAAAGCGCCTATCACTGTTGCTAATTTCATTTCACTTGCTGAAGGAAAAAATACATTTGTAACTGATGAAAAGTTAAAGGGAAAACCTTTTTTTGATGGACTAAAATTCCATAGAGTAATTAGTAATTTCATGATCCAAACCGGAGATCCCCAAGGAAGTGGAGCCGGCGGAACTGGATATGCATTTAAAGATGAATTTACCGATTTAAAATTCGAGAAAGGTGGTGTTTTAGCAATGGCTAATTCAGGTCCAGCAACTAATTCTAGTCAGTTTTTTATTACTCATAAGGATACACCTTGGCTCAACGGGAAACACACTATTTTTGGTCATGTAACGCAAGGAATGGAGATTGTTAATGCCATTGCACAAAATGATGTAATTACTAAAGTAACGATTACCCGAAAAGGAAAAGCTGCAAAATATTTTGATGCATCAAAGGTATTTGCAAATTATTATGAGAACAAAGAGGAGGACGCCAAAAAACTAGCGTTAATAGAAGCAGAAAAAACAAAAGCAAACAACGCAAAATATGCTAGTGTTATTGCTGATAAATTAACTTATTTTGCTAAAGCAAAAGCTACTGCCACAACAACTGCCTCTGGATTAACCTATGCTATCGTACAAAAAGGAACAGGAGTAAAACCAGTTGATGGATCTACTTTCTTTTTTCACTACGCTGGTTATTTTGAGGACGGAACTCTATTTGATAGTAGTTATGAAGAAGTAGCCAAAGCGTATGGGAAATTTGATGCTAATAGAGCTGCACAAAACGGATACCAAGCTTTCCCTTTCCAATGTGGAAGAAAAGAAGGTATGATACCTGGTTTTCTTGAAGGGTTAAACCTAATGTCTTATGGCGATAAAGCACTGCTTTTCATACCATCAAACTTAGCTTATGGAGCAAACGGTGCTGGTGGTGTTATTCCACCTAATGCCACTTTAATTTTCGAACTAGAAATGTTTGATAAGCAACCCGCCAATTAAATATAAAAATCCATTATACTAAAAACCCGATACATCTAATTGTATCGGGTTTTTTATTGAACCTATTTTTGAAAAGTTTATTTTTTACCAAACTTCCAGTCAAACTCATCTTTTTGATTAATAATCGCACCAATTTCAAATTTTACCACCTCATCATATTCAGTTTGAAAAATAATCCAATTCTCTTCATTGAAATAATTTTCGAACGTATCAAATTCTTCTTGTGTAAATTTAGTAATTCCTTTTTGAGCTAATTCTTTTTTTACATCACTTATCTTTCTTCCGATAACTTTATTCCCGAACAAATCCAAATCAGGACTTGATGCTACCATATAACCCAATTTAAACTCTTCTTCTTGATAAAAAGTCAACCGTATTTTAAGTGCGTTATAAGCAAAAATAACATTGTCATCTTCGTCTTTGTAGTTTCTATCCGGTTTACCGTAAAGTGCAGAAACATCCTTTTGCTTCATACCGAAAATGAGTTTATCAATTCCGTTTTTTAAGTTTATTTTCATGTCAAAATATTTGACTGCAAAGTTCGCAAAGTTTTTGGCATAATCTACTACCTTTTTATGTAAAAATGCAAATCTAAAAATGCTATTGAGAGCATCCACTGTCAACAGTTCAATTTTGTATTTAAAATATTAAGTTAAAATACATTAGCGATGCTAGATATGGAAGATATTGTTTTTATATTTAACAATAATATCGTTTTTAGTAAATAGAAAAGCACATCAATTCTAGTAATTCCTCATCCTTGGGAACCATTTCAAAGACTGTTTTTCATTGATAAAAAATTATATTAAAACCAATCAAAAAGATATTTTATGACACTCCCCATCAAAGACAAAAAATTCATAACGTTGCTTTTTGCTACCACAATTGTTATTATTTTAGAAATTTTATCGCTAATAGGAGTCCACATTCCTAGGCCGTATGAACCATTTATTTTTGCCTTTTTTATTATTGGAATTGGACACGAAGTATTAATTAATGGGGTTAAAGCTATTTTTAAACTTAAATTCAGTAGTATTAATTTACTGATGACAATTGCTGTGATCGCAGCTTTCTATTTGGGCGAATATCCCGAAGCAGCGGTAGTAATAGTGCTTTATGTTTTGGGAGAACGATTAGAAGACATAGGATTAGAAAATTCCAAATCGGCACTGGATGAATTAATTCGTCAAGTACCCAAAACAGCTTTTGTAAAAATAGCGAATCAAAACATCACGATAGACCAAATTGCCATTGGGACCATCATTCAAATCAAACCAGGAGAAATGATTCCCCTAGATGGTAGGATGCTTGCAGGCCAAACAATGATTGATGAAACAACAATCACAGGGGAACCTTTACCTGTAGATAAGCATCCCGGCGATATAGTATTTGCGGGAACATTGAATAAAAATGGTTTCATAGAAGTAGCAACTACAAAACTATCTATAGATACTACTTTTTCTAAGATTATTAGACTGACGTTTGAGGCTAACGCGTCTAGGAGTGAAACTCAAAAATTTATCCAGAAATTTTCACAATTTTATACACCCGCGATAATTGGATTAGCCATTTTAGTTTTGGTTATTCCTGTGTTGGTCTTTCACCTCGATTTTGATCATTGGTTAAAACAAGCCATAACACTATTAGTAATTGCCTGTCCTTGCGCTTTAGTAATTTCAACACCGGTTGCGATATATGCCGCAATAGGTAATGCTTCCACAAAAGGTGCTCTGGTAAAAGGAGGAAAATATATAGAAGGAATGGCCCAAATAAAAGCAATTGCTTTAGATAAAACTAGAACAATAACGTTTGGCCGTCCCATAGTCACCGATGTATTTCCATTAAACGGAACTACTCGGGAGGAATTATTGGCTTGTACAGCCGGAACAGAACTTTTATCCGAACATCCATTAGCACAAGCCATTGTTTCTGCTAGCAAAAAAGAAGGGTTTGAACCTCATCAAGCGGAAGGTTTACAAAGCTTCATGGGTAAAGGAGCGATTGCAAAATGTTTAGTGTGCGAAGATGAAACGGTATATGTCGGTAAACTTGATTTTATAAAGGAGTATCAAGAAGTCAATGACGAAGCCGAAAAAATAGTGCAACAATTAGCTTCAGAGGGGAAAACGAGCGTTGTCATAAGTTTTGGTGCAGGAGTAGCTGGTATTATTGGATTAACTGATGAAATAAAACCAGATAGCATCAAGGCAATAAAACAATTACAAGCGATGAATATTGAACTGATAATGCTTACTGGTGATAGTAAAAAAGCCGCCTATTATGTAGCAAAACAAGTAGGAATTAACAAAGTGTATGGTGGTTTACTTCCCGAAGATAAATCAAATAAAATTAAAGAACTCAAGTACCAGTTTGAGAGCGTAGCCATGGTAGGCGATGGAATAAATGATGCTCCGGCTTTGGCTCAAAGCACAATTGGTATTGCAATGGGGGCGGCAGGGAGCGATACCGCAATTGAAACAGCAAATATTGCTTTATTAAACGATAACCTATCCTTGATCCCCTTCTTAATAGCACTCAGTAAAAAAACACTTAACCGAATTAAAACTAATACCATAGGAGCTATTGCAGTGAAGCTTCTCTTTATAATATTAGCTTTTTTAGGCTACAGCAATTTAGTTTTTGCAATTGCTGCAGATGTGGGAGTTACTTTAATCGTGATCTTATTAAGCTTGAATTTGCTGAACTTTAAAAATATGGAAACCTAATTTCTATTTTTTAGACCCTACAACAAATTACAACTCCAACTTTTTAAGACCAGGTATTTTGACACACTATTAACCTCTTCAACAGATTGATTTATAGCGACAAAGATGAAAAAAATCTTACTAAATCCAATTAAATTCACTAACTTTAAGACATATAGAAACTATCAAATTTCAGGTAATTCATTTTAATGTAAATTAATTATAAAACCAATTGACTATGAAAATTTCTTTTGAAAAAAAAATATTCCTTGGGTTTGTTATTAATGTTTTAGTTGTTATTGCATCTGGATTAATATTCATAAATAGGCTCGATACTAGCAGAGACAAAACAATGGATCCTGTTTTTTATTGGGTTGAACTCCTACTATTTGCTCTCTCTATTGTATTATTAATCGTTGTTTATTTCATCATTAAAACGCAATTAAAGTCTAAAACCATTTCCCAGGATTTACTTAATGAAAACCGATTGCTTCTACAATCAATAGTTGACAATACCTCAAGCCCCATTTTTGTTAAGAAAATTAACGGAGAGTATTTACTAGTCAATAAGCAATTCACCACTTTATTAAAAAATCCTAAAGAATTAATTCTAGGAAAAACGGATCATGATTTTTTACCCGAAGAAGATGCTATTTCTAATCGAAATTCTGACTTGGAAGTCGTTAAACAATTAAAAGAATTAACTACTGAAGAAGTTATTGAACAAGAAGATGGCAACCATACCTATATAGCGGTTAAATTTCCTTTGTATGATTCTAATAATAGAATTTATGCCATTGGTGGTATATTAACTGATATTACTTCAAGAAAAAAATTAGAAGATTCATTATTGATTTCGGATAAGTTTTTTAATATGTCGGCAGAAATGATGGTTATTGCCTCATTAGATAAATTCATTAAAGTAAACCCTGCAACAATTGAAATATTAGGATATTCAAACGAAGAATTAATCAGTCAACCCTTTTTAAACTTTGTTCATCCTGAGGACATTCTAAATACCGAATCTGAGGTTGTCAAATTAAAATCAGGCGTAAACTCCATGCAATTTAAGAATCGATACATTTGCAAAGATGGCTCCATTAAATGGCTACAATGGTCTACTTATTCTGATGTTGGGTCGGGTTTATTGTATGCTGTAGCAAGTGATGTAACACCATTAATCGAAAATGAAATTAAATTAAAGGCTGTTGATAAATTTTTTAACATGTCACTCGATTTCATGGTAATAGCATTGAAAGATAAATTTATAAAAGTAAATCCAGCAACCAGTAAAATTTTAGGATATTCAGAAGAGGAATTAACCACCGTTTCTTTTCTCAAATACATACATCCTGACGATATTGAAATTACAACGGCAGAAATTACCAAACTTGAGGAAGGTGCAACAACCATTAAATTTGAAAACAGATGGATTGCCAAAGATGGAACTGTTAAGTGGCTTGTATGGAATGCCGCTGCTGATATGGAAACAGGCTATTTGTATGCAGTAGCTAGAGACATGACGGCACAAATTGAAACGCAAAAATCATTATTAATTGCCGAAACCTTTTTTAATATGTCCTATGATATGTTAGCAGTAGGAAGTGGCGATTATTTTATAAAAATCAATCCTGCATTTACACGAACACTAGGTTACGACCAAAGTGATATGAACCATAAAACGTTCTTGTCCTTTACGCATCCTGAAGATATACAGAGAGCAACTGAAGCTATAAAATCTTTACAAAAAGGAAATTCTTTAATTAATCTTAGAGCTCGGGCGCGTTGCAAAGACGGAACGTATAAATGGCTCGATTGGACCAGTACTATTGATATTCAAACCGGGAAAATGTTTGCAGTTGCAAGGGACGTAACTGACATGGTTAAATATGAAGAATCCTTGAAAGTAGCGGACAACTTTTTTGACATGGCTTTTGATATTTTATCCATTTCAAAAGAGGACCAATTTATTAAAATCAATCCTTCTTTCACTACAACATTAGGCTATGAACAAAATGATTTAATGGATATAAAGTTCACCGATTTAATTCATAGTGACGAAAAAAAATTAGTGGAAGACGAGTTTAATAAACTCTTAAAAGGAACCTTAATGATCAACTATAAAAATAGAACGCTTTGTAAAGATGGAACTTATAAATGGTTGGATTGGCATTGTAATTATGATGCTAAAAAAGGATTGATCTATTCTGTTGCTAGAGATATCTCTGAAGAAACACGATTAGAAAATGAGGAAAAAATAATTATAAATGACCTTTATGAAAATGAAGAAAAACTACGATTAATTTTAGAAAACATTGGAGAAGGTGTCATTGTTGCTAATGCAAATAAAGAGATAGTGATGGCTAATTATATGGCCAATGAAATTTTTGGCATTACGGAAGACGAGAATATCCCTTTGAATATTACGGATCATTTTGATTTGTTTTTCCCGGATGGAAGAACCACATTTCCATCCCAAAATTTACCAATGGAGAAGGCTTTGAATGGAGAAATAACCAATGATATTGACGTAATCCTGTCTGACCTAGAAACTCGTGAAAGAAGACGCGTTTTAATTAGCGGAAGACCTTTAATCGATCAAGAAGACAAAGTTGTTGCTGCTGTTGTTACTATCAAAGACATCAGTAAATACAAACATCTGGAGGAAGAACTTCAAGAAGCTGAAACTAAATATCGAAAGCTAATAGGTTTTAGAAAAGACGAAGAAAAAAAAGAATAAATTAATTTTCGATGCGCTTTAATAGATTTGGCTTTACCTCATCAAACCATTCCTTTCGTAGGATACTTAAAACAATAGAATCTCGTCTTAAATCACTGCCTGCATTTACGGGCATATGGTTTCTAAGTATTCCTTCTTCCTTACATCCTATGCTTTTCATAGCAGCAATACTTCGTTTGTTGTTGTTGTCAGCGCGAAATTCTACGCGATCCATACCTAGTGTTTCAAAAGCGAATTGTAAGAGTAAAAATTTACACTGTTTATTTAATCCCGTGCCTCTAAATTGCTCTCCATACCACGTATATCCTAATAGTAGTGTTTTGAATTCCAAATTTATATCATAGAAGCGCGTACTCCCAACATATCTACCTGAATGTTTATCGAAAATAATAAAAGGAAATTGGTTTTTATTTTCTCTCCCTTCGACTGCTAGTTGAATGTACTTGATCATGTTTTCTTTACTATCAGCACGAATCAATGAATATTCCCAAGTAGTAGGCTCATTAATGGCAAACTCTAGTAAATTGTCTATATCACTTTCTTGAAGCGAACGAAGCAAAACATAATCATTTTCAAGAATTAGTTCCTGAGAAAAGTTCCAACTCATATTCAATTATTTAGAAAATCTCGAAATTACTCATTCATTTCATCGTATCGCTCTGGTACTTGAGGATCATAGAGTGGGCATTTGAATTCTTCCATTAGATTGACCAAAGCATCCATTGTATTTCCTTGAGTACCATAGCAATCAATTTTAATACTTTGAGGTGTTGTTCTCACATGAAAAGCCCCTACTCCATCATTGTTTTTCCAACTTTTCTCATCTACTTTTTCCCACTTTGAAAATACGGATGCGATTCTATTCATAATTACTTGAACAGGAAGTGCTTCAAGACCCTCTATAGAAGATTGCTCCTCACATATATACTCGTAAATCTCGTGATGATTTAAATATACTTCTTCTAGATATTTCCAAAATACTAATTCGTACATGATGTTTATTTTTTAGCCCCGATAGCAGCGGCATCCTTTATGTTCTTTCTTTAAGAACATAAAGATAGAGCGGATAGCGGGATTAGCTTCTATTTAAAAACTGATATTAGTATTCAAAAGTTCCGTATACACTACTGATAGTCAATTTCTTGCTATCAGCTGCTTCTACTCTACCTACGATTTGCGCATCGACATTGAACGATTTTGAAATCGCAATAATGTCCTGCGCCACCGCTTCAGGAACATACACTTCCATACGGTGCCCACAGTTGAAAACTTGGTACATTTCTTTCCAATCTGTTTTGGATTGTTCTTGTATCAATTTGAAAAGTGGTGGAACTGGAAATAAATTATCTTTTATGATGTGTAAGTTTTGTACAAATGTAAAATCTTAGTTTGAGCTCCTCCACTGCAATGCACCATTCCGTGAATATCATCAGACGAGTATTTATCTAAAATTTTCTTGATAATAGGCGCATAAGTTCTAGTTGGTGAAAGTACTAATTGCCCTGCGTCAATAGGTGAATTTTCGACTGTATCTGTCAGCTTTACTTGACCTGAATAAATCAAATCTTGAGGAACTGCAGCGTCAAAACTTTCCGGGTATTTAGTGGCTAAATATTTCTCAAAAACATCATGACGTGCAGATGTAAGTCCGTTACTTCCCATTCCGCCATTGTAACTTTTTTCATAAGTTGCTTGACCAAAAGAAGCCATTCCTACAATAACATCACCTGCTTTAATATTAGCATTATCAATCACTTTTGAACGTTTCATACGAGCCGTTACTGTAGAATCTACAATAATAGTACGAACGATATCCCCAACATCAGCCGTTTCCCCGCCTGTTGAATGGATGGTTACGCCAAAAGAATCAAGCTCTTTAATCAACTCTTCTGTTCCATTAATAATTGCTGATAAAACTTCGCCTGGAATCAAGTTTTTATTTCTTCCAATCGTAGATGAAAGCAAAATATTATCCGTAGCTCCTACACATAATAAATCGTCGATATTCATGATCAAGGCATCTTGAGCGATCCCTTTCCAAACAGAAATATCACCTGTTTCTTTCCAATACATATAAGCAAGAGACGATTTTGTTCCCGCGCCATCAGCATGCATGATCAAGCAATAATCCTCGTCCTGAGTTAAGTAATCAGGGACAATTTTACAAAATGCTTGTGGAAATAAACCTTTATCAATGTTTTTTATGGCATTATGTACATCTTCTTTAGATGCCGAAACACCGCGCTGTGCATATCTTTTTGAAGTATCTGAACTCATTTAGTGTAGTTGTGTAAGTTGCTAATCAGCAACAGGGTTGTTTTGGCAAAGATAAATATTTTTTTGGGTTTTGCCTATTGGGATTTGGGAAGTCTTATATGAAAAATGCCTGCCTAAATAGGCAGGCATTAATAAAATAGAATTGATGACATATTATTCCCAATCAGGCATACTTGCATTTGAAAATAATACAGTTCTAGTAGCA
This sequence comes from uncultured Flavobacterium sp., assembly GCA_963924965.1. Classification (GTDB taxonomy): domain Bacteria; phylum Bacteroidota; class Bacteroidia; order Flavobacteriales; family Flavobacteriaceae; genus Flavobacterium. Next base: position 36,733 of record CAWURM010000022.1, on the reverse strand, counting down.
CTTGCACTACTGGAAGACGGAACTAATTTTACAATATTTTTTGTGGACAAACCATCATTAGAAGTATTTACAAAAATCAATTCGGACTCACTAGGAGAATACCTTACATCTAAATCCAATGTCCCTGAAGGTTTGTCTAATCCAATATCAGAAATAATTCCACTACTAAAAACGTATTGATAAATTCTAGTATCGAGTTGTCTATAATTGGCGTTTTCATATCCAGATAAATCTCTGGTGAAAATTATTTTTTGTCCCGTCACTGAAAAATTCAATCCTCCAATTGCTCCATTGATACCAGACAACACCTGATTAAGGACTACTCCTGATTGATTAATCACCAAAATTTCCGCATTATACCCGCTCGCGTTATTAATTTTTAAGGCAATTTTTGTTCCGTCATTGCTCCAGTCGCATTCTGAAATAAATCTTCCGTCAGGGGTTTGATAGATCTTAGCCAAGCCACTCCCATCTTTATTTATTTTATATAATTTATCAAAATAAGGATAAATAATCTGACTCCCAGATGTGTTCCAAGAGAAATTAATAAACTCCGAATTAAACCCTGAAATAGGAACCGCGCTTGTTACTTTAAAAACTTCAGAACCGTCAGGTTTCATGGTATAAATATGATTTTGCGAACCGCTAGATCTTATAAAAGCTATTTTCTGGGATTGGTTGTTTTTTCTTGGTCTCCAACTATTTGTAGCCGAATTTGTAATTTGCAATTGATCTCCTGAATCATTACCGGAAAAAATAACGTTGTTATCATTTACATTTTTCACAAATAAAAATCGTGCATTAGGAAACGCCTTTGTGGTAAATGATTTTACGGCGCTTATTACAGGACTATTAATACCATCTGAGGCTGAAAGTTGCCAATAATATTTGGTGCTATACGTCAATCCCGTTAAAGTGTAGTTCGTTGCAGAAATATCAGAATAAACGATAACATCACTATTTTTATCATTACGTAATGTAATTTCATAAGTTAAAACATCTTTTTCCGGATCTGTAGTTGTCCAAGCTAAATTTACTTCTAAACTTTGATTGGTTACATTATCTGCTGGAGAAACGAGTACTGGACTTGAAGGTGGCTTATTATTAGTAGTAGCCAACTTCAATTCAAAAACCAAACTAGTGGTTCCATTAATGACAACAGCACCTGGTTCAAATTTAGTTATATAACTATCTTTTTGAGCTTCAAAAGAGTACTGCCCCACTTTAATTTTTGGAATGGAAAAGCGTCCATCACTATCTGTAAAAACAATACTAGAACTTGGATTAGAAAACACCTTTACATTCTCTAAAGGTTTAAAAGTAATAGCACTTACCACCCTTCCTTCTACAGTTCCAAAGTCTTCTCCTGAAATTTTTTCCTCGCTACAAGAGCTGAAAAAAAATAGTAGGGACAAACTTAGTGTTAGATATATATTTTTCATTATTTTAATTTTAAAATTTAGGTGATAGAAAATTATTTACGAACAATAGGATCATCATTTATTTTTGTGTTCTTACTTTTTTATTTCCAAAATAATAGGTCAGTCCTACCCCAAATCGATAATAGTAATCGTCTCGAACGCCTCTTATTAAGTAATCAATGTTATCACTAAAATTCACATTGTGTTCCCCATACATTTTTAGACCAACACGGTCAGAAATTAAATATTCAAGTCCAATACCATATTGCACTTTTGTATGAAAATTTTCGAATTCTTTGTTCAAACCAAAACCCCCACCAGCGAAAATATAAGGTGATAATCGATCTTTAGGCAATAAAATAAACTCCGCATTTAAATCAAATGTGGCGAAACCTTTTTCAGTATAGCCTTTATTGGCGAGTTTTATAACATTGGTTGAAGCACTTAAATTAAACGTAGGACTAATGAAATATTTTAAAGCTCCACGTCCCATGGGGCGCAATAACGGATCTACACGATCTCCATCTAAGAGCGTCAATCCAGTTGCAAATTCGATTGCAAATTTCGACCTTCTATTTTTTAATTGTCTACCGTATATGGCTGTCTCACCTGCGTCTTCATTTTCTTTTTTATACTTTATCATAACTGCATCCAATTCTTCTTTCGGCGCATCTGCTTCCCAAATACCGTCCTTTATTCCCTCCAAAACAATAGATTGCACTGCTTTTTCGATAGCTTCAGTAACCGCCATCTGGATTGGCTCATTAGTTGTGTAACCAGTCTCCACTTCTAAAAGTCTTTTAAAATTGACGTATCTAAAAAGACTTTGATCAACAGCTTGTGATAATATAGTTTTAGAAACGTAAACCGAATTAAGAATTTTACCATTGGATGTAGAAACTATTCTTAAATAAACAGTAACACGATCTTGTCTGTATTTTACTGATCCGCCCGCTCCAAAATAACGTGCTCCAAAACCTCCCGTAATGATATTAGAATCATACGAAATAATACCTCCCTCTAATAAAACACCAGCATACAATAAAGGAGTTAGTTGTGGTTCATTAGGATCGGTGTTTTTTATATATTCTTGACGCGTAGAGCGAATCAAGTTTCGCTCCTGAAGTAAGTTGCCGATATTCTCTCTTTCGATGGGGATAAACCATTTTGAATCTTCAAGTGCTTTTAATAATATTGAAGTCGCTCCTTGCGTAACTGCGGTACTAAAACTACTCCCGTTTTCTTGTGACTTATATTGGCCTGTTTGATCTCTAAACTTGTAAACCCCTACTACTACTTGTTGCTTCGGTGTAGGCAAATTTTTAAGTAATGACGTTGCAGGTGTCCCTTCTCCCATGATCGCTTTTTCAACTCCTGTAGGTTGATTAAAGAAAGCCGCACAGCCGGACATTAAAAACAATAGAACTAAGGTAAAATAGTTATAAATTTTCATGTTATTTGTTTGGGATGATTATTTGAGTTTGTTCACCAGTTTTAGTATCTAAAATATTTAATGATAAACCAGCGGCTGTAGGGTAAATATCGATAGAATAGCTTCCAAAAGTGTAAGAACCCTGCGCTAGCCCATCAGTTCCAAATTGCTGTCTATACAATAAGCTTGAAATTTGGCTCAACAATTGTGCATCTAAACTTTCTTTAAATTGCTGCAATTCGGTTTTTTCAGTTTCTGAGGCTATTTTTTCGGTATGCTTATTTTGATTTTCTGCGCTACTCATCAACCATTGGTAATTAAACGTATCGCCTCCAAATGCTGGGTTAATTGGCTTATAAACTAATGCCTGCGATTGTATTGCCGTAGAAATCAGTATGATAATCACTAGAATACAATGTTGCTTTTTCATAATTTTACAATTTAATATTGGATAAAATCGTTATTTTGCTTCTCTTTTGTCTTAAAGTAATAATAGGAGACCTTTACAGCTTCCTCGGCTACGGCCTCTAAAAATTCGTCATCAGGTTTTGCTAAAAATTCATAAATAACTTCATTATTTATTTCGATACTTATTTTAGTATTTCGGCCAAAACTAAGTTCCTCAATTAATGTTACGATCTCGTTTCCGTTAATATTTATGTCGTTGTATTTATAATAATACTTGTCATAAAACTCTTTCCCAATACGTGTTTTAGTATTATCTGTAATGATGCCTCTTAGAATAAAGCTTTCATCTGGCAGTAAATCTGTGATGACTACTTTTTTTTTACCATTAAATTCGATCCTCTCTTTGCTAATTACTTGTTTCTCTTCATTAAAAAAAATCAACATCACGATTACTTGTACTTCATCATCAGTATTTACCTGAGTGGTGGATAATTTTATCTTTTCATAAGGTTGTAAAGTAAAAAACCCTTCTTGCCTATTGTTGGATTGATTTCCATTGGCATTTTTACTGCTTTTTATAACAGATAATTGATAAGAAGCACTTTTAGCAAGCCCAGTCTTGTTTTCAGCTGTACTAGTGACTTTGATACTTTGCTCAATTTTCTCGATTTCAATTTTAGCTTTGATCTCATCTTGGGGTACACTCTTTTGTGCATAAAAAAGAGTAGCAAACATTAAAAAAATAAATATGATAAACCTTTTTAGTTTTTGCATTTTAGTTGAGTTTATTTACAATAATAACTGAAGCTCCATTTCCTATTTGCTTTACTTTCATATCTTTTGAAATAGAATTGGATCCGATACTTTTGATGTTTTGATTATTACCATTTTGACTCATTTGAGAATTAATTTCATAATTAGAACGGTAAGAATAATCGTAAATTGAGTTACTATTTCCATTTTGATAGATAGTATTTTTAATTTTTGCTGCATTATTAACTAATAAGTACTGATTATTGTCTCCGTTTTGAGTTACAGATATAGCAGTTAATTTTGATTTTAAATCAATTACAGTTTGATTGTGGTTACCAATTTGTTGAATGAAAATTCCAGAGTAATAATTGGTACTAATAGCCTCTTTATTTTTGGCACTATTATTTAAAGCGGCAATTGTATTTATTGTAAACGCTTTAGAATCAAAAACAGAAGAACTATAATTTTTAATATCAGTTGGTTTATTACTAATTTGAGAAAAAATAGTAGGAGTAAAACACAGAAAAATTACAATATTTATAAGATATGTCCTTTTCATTTTGTTTTGTTTTTAAATTAAAAAAGATGAGATAGTCCACTATACAACTACCTCATCTTTATGTATTCATTTAGAGGAAATTACAATCCACTTTGAGTAATACTAATACTATTTAAGTTCCCTAAAGAGAAACCTTTAGCTTGATGTCCCATTCCGGATTGAGAAATGGTTGCATCGTTACGATTACCTATTTGCATCGTATTTTCTAGCAACTTAGTACCGTTTTGTGTAAGTGTAGCTATGTTTCTATTTCCATATTGGTAATGGTTTGAAACATTTCCATCGGCTACAGAAGTACCTGAAGGAGAAGTTTGTGTTTGATACGATTTGTTACCTTCACCACCTTGGCTAGCATAAGCCGTGTTGCCATCTCCTGTTTGAGTTTGTAACGCTCTGTTATTTCTGTGAGGAGAAACTGGAACCGTAACTGCAGCTGCAGCAGCTAGTTGATTAGCGTCAAATACTGATGGAGCTTGCGGTCTTTCGTTACCTGAAGTACCTTGATCTATTGTAGCTTCATTATTATCTCCTCTTTGAACTTGCTTAGCCCAATCAGATCCCTGAGTTGCTAAAGGAGCTCCTGTAACTTGATCTTGCCAAATTGTAGCACGGTTGCTATCCCCAATTTGTCTTTGGAAAGCCTCGTTGTCCTGATTACTTTGAGAGATAAAACCAACATTTGATTTTCCTCTTTGCAAAACTTCAGCACTATTAGACATTGCATTAATTAAAGATGGTCTAATACCTTGATACACTTCAGAGGAATTGCTTCGGCCATACTGATCTACGTCAGCATCATTACTGCCTCCATTTTGATTGACGGTTGACCCGTTTAAATTTCCAACTTGATTCACATTAGACATGTTACTTTGAGCGAAAGACATCGCTCCTACAAATAGCATCGCGGAGATGCTGAAAAAAACTTTTTTCATAATAAATATATTTAATTGGTTATTAATACAAGTTATTATGTAGGTTATAAAAAAACTAAGGGGGTAGCCTCTTTACTTTATGCAAGTTTAAAAAAATGATTTGAGGATCTTTTTCCTAAAGAGTAAAATAACAAGATTTTTAGTATAAATACATGATTTTTATTAGATTACTACATATCAAAGATAGAAAACATCCTAAAAGAAGTGGCCAGTATTAATACCTGTTTTTCAAATAATTAATATTTTTCGACCAACTGTAGCTCAATATCGACGAATTACATTTTTTTATTAATTCAGCATAGGAAAAAAATTACATCATTGATTTTAGTATAAAAAAAGAAAAAAAACACAATAAAAATAACTATTTATTAGTATTTTATATGAAATAATGATAGAATTCAGCATATTCTATAATATACTGAAAAAACGCTTAAAATTAAAAAAAAAACAATTTAGCAACCCACACTTTATCTACTACTCATACCGTATAATTACAAGTTATAATTAGAACTACTGACCTGTTATAATATCAGTTACTCCACTCACATTAATTAAAATATTTCGCCACGATAACAAAAATCGCGCCTTGATTTAAAAGCAAGATTATTTTTTTCGCATAAAAAAACCGTCTCTTGTAAGAGACGGTATTTGTTCTAAAAAAAACTGCCACACAAATTACTTCGTAAACAACAATTCTCTGTATTTTGTTAATGTCCACAATTCATTATCAACCAAAAGTTCTAGTTTGTCACAGTGCTCACGGATTATTTCAAAATAAGGTTTCACCTTATCGCAATACGCTTCAGCCATTTCTTGCGCGTCAGTCATTACGTTAGCCTTTTTTCTTTCATTTGTCATCGCAAGCACCTTAGAATTGATTCCTTCAATATGTCTTGAAATTTCTTTTATGATGGTAATTTGTTCTTTCGCAATTGTTTCAAAATCAGATCCAAAAATATCTTTCAATCCTTTTACATTTTCGATTAAGGTATTTTGGTAGCGAATAGCTGTTGGAATTACATGATTAGTAGCAATATCACCTAAAACTCTTCCTTCAATTTGAATTTTCTTAGTGTACTCTTCTAATTCAATTTCGTAACGCGCTTCCATCTCGATATGGTTCATAATTCCCATTTCTGAGAATAAATCTAGTGCTTGTTTAGAAACTTTAGCTTTTAATGCTTTTGGCGTTGTTTTAAAGTTACTTAAACCTCTCTTTCCCGCTTCAATTTCCCAAGCTTCACTATAACCATCTCCTTCAAAAAGGATCTTTTTAGAATGTTTGATATATTCTCTTAACACATTAAAGATGGCGTCATCTTTCTTCATGTCTTTCGTTTCAATCAATGCATCAACTTCTTTTTTAAAGTCTTTCAATTGTTTTGCAACAATCGTATTCAATGTAGTCATTGCACTGGAACAGTTTGCTGTAGAACCTACTGCTCTAAACTCAAATTTGTTTCCGGTAAATGCAAAAGGAGACGTTCTATTTCTATCAGTATTATCTAAAATTACTTCTGGAATCTTACCTACTACATTTAATTTAAGATCAGTTTTCTCTTCTGGAGATAATTTCCCAGTAGTTACGCTTTCTAATTCCGCTAAAACTTTAGTTAATTGCGCTCCTATAAAAACCGAAATAATTGCAGGTGGCGCTTCGTTAGCTCCTAATCGATGATCGTTACTTGCCGTAGCTATCGCTGCTCTTAATAAAGTTTCGTTATCATTTACTGCTTTAATGGTATTGATAAAGAATGTTAAAAACTGCAAGTTCGTCATAGGAGTTTTACTTGGACTTAATAAGTTTACTCCAGTATCTGTAGCTAATGACCAGTTATTGTGTTTCCCTGAACCATTCACCCCTTTGAATGGTTTTTCATGTAATAGCACTTTTAAATCATGACGTTCTGCCACTTTTTGCATTACATCCATCAATAGACAGTTGTGATCTACTGCTAGGTTTGTCTCTTCAAAAATAGGTGCAAACTCAAATTGGTTTGGCGCTACTTCATTATGACGAGTTTTAACAGGTATTCCCAGCAACATACATTCTTGCTCTAAATCTCTCATGTAGGTTAAAGCACGAGTAGGAATAGAACCAAAGTAATGATCGTCTAATTGTTGTCCTTTTGCAGATGTATGTCCTAGCAAAGTTCTTCCGGTCATCATAAGATCTGGACGAGATTCAGCTAACGAACGGTCAATTAAGAAATATTCTTGCTCCCATCCTAAAGTTGCAGTAACTTTCTTAACGTTTTTATCAAAATATTTACATACATCTGTTGCTGCTTCATCAATTGCTGATAAAGCTCTTAACAAAGGAATTTTGTTATCTAATGCTTCTCCAGTATATGAAATAAAAACAGTGGGAATACATAAAGTGGTACCATAAATAAAGGCTGGCGATGTAGGATCCCAAGCAGTATATCCTCTTGCTTCGAATGTATTTCTAATTCCTCCATTAGGAAAACTAGAAGCATCTGGTTCTTGTTGAACCAATTGAGCTCCACCAAATTTTTCTACTGGATCGCTACCATCATAGGATGTTTCAAAAAAAGCATCATGCTTTTCAGCAGTTGCACCTGTAAGTGGTTGAAACCAGTGTGTATAATGAGTCACTCCTTTTGATAAGGCCCACTCTTTCATACCCATTGCAATATAATCGGCTAATTTTCTATCAATTTTAGTACCATGTTGTACTGCACTTTGAACCCCTTTTAAAGCATCCGAAGTCAAATACTGCTTCATTGCCTTTTCATTAAACACATTTGAACCGAAAATAGCAGATTTTCTTCCTGATTCTTCAAATTGAACTGGTTTTCTTGTAGCAGCTTCTCTCAAAGCTTGGAAACGAATTGTTGACATAATTTTTTTTTACAAAGATAACAAATACTAAAGAAAAAACCCAATTACCCAGATGAATAAAGCTTAAAAATACCCCTTTATAATGATAATTTAAAAATTCAACCCTCTTAAAAATAGGGTTTTCATAAAAATAACAACAATTTAAGTAAAAGGACCCCCATATTTTCAGCCAAATTAAAAACATTTTTATATTTGCATAAAAATTAAAACAACCAACACGTAAATTATATTGTTATGACTAAAATAAAATTAGAATATATCTGGTTAGACGGATATGAGCCTACGCAAAACCTTAGAAGTAAAACTAAAGTTGAAGAACATGAAAATTTTCAAGGGACACTAGAAGAACTTGGAAATTGGTCATTTGATGGATCTTCTACAAGGCAAGCTGAAGGCGGATCTTCTGATTGCTTATTAGTACCAGTAGCTATTTACCCAGACCCTACTCGTTTAAATGGTTATTTAGTAATGACAGAAGTTATGAATCCTGATGGAACTCCGCATTCATCTAATGGTAGAGCAACTATCGATGACGATGGTGATTTTTGGTTTGGATTTGAGCAAGAGTATTTCATTATGGATACTAAAACATTATTACCACTTGGTTTCCCAATTGGAGGTTACCCTGCTCCTCAAGGTATGTACTACTGTTCAGTAGGTGGAAAAAACACACACGGAAGAGAATTAGTAGAAGAACATGCTGATTTATGTATCGCTGCAGGACTTAACTTTGAAGGAATCAATCAAGAGGTAGCTTGTGGACAATGGGAATTCCAATTGTTTGCTAAAGGAGCAAAAATTGCTGGTGATGAAATCTGGGTTGCTAGATATTTACTAGATCGTTTGACTGAAAAATACGGATACTATATTGAATATCACCCAAAACCACTTGGAGACACAGACTGGAATGGTTCAGGAATGCATGCTAACTTCTCTAATGAAGTTTTAAGAACTTGTGGTTCTCGTGAAACCTATGAAAAAATATGTGAAGCGTTCAGACCCGTTACTGCTGAACACATCGCTGTTTACGGAGCTTATAATGACTTACGTTTAACTGGTAAGCATGAAACTGCTTCAATTCACGATTTCTCTTACGGTATTTCAGATAGAGGAGCTTCTATTAGAATTCCTTTAATTACAGTTCAAAAAGGATGGAAAGGTTGGTTAGAAGACAGAAGACCAGCTTCAAATGGAGATCCATACAAAATTGCTGCTAGAATTATTAAAACGGTAAAATCAGTTTTGTAATTTAAGTATACCTATATATAAAAGTGCCATTTCAACCATGGCACTTTTTTTTATGCATTACAATTAATATCAACGATCCTTAAATTTTTATTGAAGTTAAAAAGTATATTTGTAACTCTAAATAACAGTATTTATGATTGTCTGGATATCCTTTTTTATAATAGTGCTACTCATTCTAATTTTAGATTTAGGGGTTTTTAATAAAACACCTCACATTATTAGTACTAAGGAAGCGACAAAATGGACTGCCATTTGGGTTTCCGTTTCTTTTTTATTTTCTGGCGTAATCTATTTCATCTACGATAATCAATATATAGCCAATCCTGACAATTTAAAACCTCTTAGCGCATCGATAAAATTCATTACAGGCTATTTAATTGAATTATCTTTAAGTGTAGACAATATTTTTGTTATCGCTATCATTTTCTCAGCGTTTAAAATACCACAAAAATACCAACACAGAGTTTTATTTTGGGGCATATTAGGGGCAATATTTTTTAGGGGATTAATGATATTTTTTGGCGTTCTACTTATCAATAAATTCCAATGGACCACTTATATCTTTGGAGCATTCCTGTTTTTCACTGCTATTAAAATGCTTTTTTCAAAGGATGAAGACGAATTTGAGCCAAAAAAATCATTCATTTTCAAAATGATAAAAAAAATAATCCCCATTACTACCCATGTTGATGGTGAGCATTTTTTTGTAAAAAGAAAACACATTAAAGCAGCAACCCCTTTATTTGTAGCATTAGTGGTTATTGAAATCATGGATGTTGTCTTTGCTTTAGACAGCGTTCCTGCCATATTAGCTATAACTAATGACCCCTTTCTAGTTTTTAGTTCTAATATATTCGCCATCTTAGGTTTACGTTCTATGTATTTCTTTTTAGCCAATATGCTTGAAAAATTCAGCTATTTAGAATTCAGTTTAATCGCTATTTTAAGTTTTGTAGGCCTTAAGATGTTATTGCATGATTTTATTGAAATTCCCGAATGGTTTTCCTTAGTCTTTATCGCTATTTCGCTATTAGGAGGAATTATAGTTTCTTTACAAATGAATAAAAAGGATCCAAAAGATTAATTTTTACTAATTCAATTAAATAACATGCACTTGTATATTATTGATGCACATAAAAAAAAGGAGACCTATGGCCTCCTTTTGTTCTTGAATTAAACAGTATTTTAAAAAGTAATTGGTTTAACTTGACTTTCTTTTAAATTCAATGCAGCCATTACATCAGCATAACTACTTTTATTTAGTGTACTTGAAAAACTTCCGGGTACAATTACTATTCTAAATGTTTGATTTTTTATGTAACTCGGAGTTAAATTTAAATCATAATTACCTCCTGCATAAATGGTAAAATCTTTTCTACTAAAATCAAAATCGTAATCTAATTCTCCCTGAGGTAAAAAAAGAGTTCTTGGAATCAATTGCCAAATTGGGGTTGAAGCATCTACTGTTCCAGACATTCTATAAATCAAAACAACATCAGATGCGAAAATTTGTGGATTTAAAGCACGGTATATTGTATAACCGTCTGTAGCATTATAAGCAAAATTAACATTCTTAAGTTCAAATACTTCACTTATTAATCCGTCTTGCCCATTTAATCCGTCCAACCCGTCATAGCCAGGAGGACCTTGAGGACCTGAACAACTTGATAATAGGACTATTCCAATAATCGCCAAAAATGTACTTATCTTTTTCATAACTTAAAATTTAAAGGTTAATTAATTCATATTCATTTATTGTGCCAAATAGTATTTTAGTTCAGGTAGCCTAAAAAAAACTATCAAACGCTTGTATCATAAAACACTCAACTATAAAAGAGGAAATCGAACGACTTCCCCTCTAGTGTGCAGGTATTAAAAATTAATCTTTTGAATTTGGGAATCTTTGAGATTCAAAGTCGTCATTACGTCTTTATAATTACTTTTATTTACCGCTGTTGCATAACTTGCAGGAACGATCACAATTCTCAATACCTGATTCAATCTGAATTCAGCGGTCACATTTTGCAAATTAGCGCCTATCATATAGATATCGACATCTGAATTTGTGTAATCATATTTATAGCCAAAATTTAAGGTACCATCATTATAATAGTGCGTTTCTGGTAACAATTGCCATACATCACCTTGATAGTTAGACCCCGCTAAACGGTATACCAAAACAACATCTGAAGAATAAATTCTAGGATTAAAAGTAACTAACTTTCCATAATTGTTATTGGAATTAAACGAAGTAGTAATTTCAAAAACTTCACTTGTAGTAGTAACAGGAGCTATTTCAAAGCTTCCTGAAGTTGTGCAACTTTGCAAGGTTAACAATCCTGCAATGGCCAATAGTGTAAATATCTTTTTCATGATTTTAATTTTTAATAGTTTCTTACTTCCTTATATCCATGAACTGTGCCAAAAAATATTTTGTTTTCTTTCGTGCCATTTTTATCACTGCACAAAATCGTTAATAATTCGAGCTAAACCGTGGGTTCGCAGCGAAAAAAAAAGATTAAAAAAAAGTACACATTTATCATAAATGAGATTATATCTACTCCCATTATTGAAAGTAACAAGTGTTATTTTAGTTGATTGACGAGTTAAAAAACGAGGCATATAAAAAAAACCTTCCAGAATAAACTGAAAGGTTTCTTAACTACTTTTCCACTTAAAAGAAAATATTACACTACATATTTCTTCTATACTGTCCACCTACTTCAAATAAAGCAGCGGTAATTTGCCCTAGCGTACACACTTTAGTCGCTTCCATCAGATGGTCGAATAAATTTTCGTTTTTAATAGCGGCATCTTGAATACTATCTAATTGCTGTTGCACTTGCTTCGCATTTGCCTTATGTAAATTTTCCAAAGTTTGAATTTGGAATTGTTTCTCTTCTTCGGTTGCACGAATTACCTCAGCCGGAATAACCGTAGGAGAACCTTTAGAACTTAAGAATGTATTCACTCCAATTATAGGAAACTCTCCTGTGTGTTTCAAGGTTTCGTAGTACAAACTTTCTTCTTGAATTTTAGAGCGTTGGTACATCGTTTCCATTGCTCCTAAGACTCCACCTCTTTCAGTGATTCTATCAAATTCCTGTAAAACAGCTGCTTCCACTAGATCCGTTAATTCTTCTATGATGAACGAACCTTGAATTGGGTTTTCGTTTTTGGCAAGACCTAATTCTTTATTAATAATCAACTGAATCGCCATCGCACGACGCACGGACTCCTCTGTTGGTGTTGTAATTGCTTCATCATATGCATTAGTATGCAACGAGTTACAGTTGTCATATATAGCGTATAATGCTTGTAACGTGGTACGAATGTCATTAAAATCAATTTCTTGAGCGTGTAATGAACGCCCTGATGTTTGAATATGATATTTCAACATTTGGGCTCTTTCGTTAGCACCGTATTTGTTTTTCATGGCTTTCGCCCAAATTTTACGTGCCACACGACCGATAACCGCATATTCTGGATCTACTCCATTTGAAAAGAAGAAGGATAAGTTTGGTCCAAAATCGTTGATGCTCATTCCGCGACTCAAATAATATTCTACATATGTAAATCCATTTGAAAGTGTGAATGCCAATTGCGTAATTGGGTTTGCACCCGCCTCAGCAATGTGATATCCTGAAATGGAAACCGAATAAAAATTACGAACATTATTAGTAATAAAATATTCTTGAACGTCTCCCATCAATCGCAAGGCAAATTCAGTTGAGAAAATACAGGTATTTTGTGCTTGATCTTCTTTCAAAATATCCGCTTGAACCGTTCCACGAACTTGTGAAAGTGTTCTCACTTTAATTTCATTGTATACATCAAACGGCAAAACAAGGTCTCCAGTAACTCCTAAAAGCATCAATCCTAAACCGTTATTTCCTTCTGGCAAATCTCCATTATAACGGGGACGAGCAACTCCTTTGTCTTTGTATATTTTATTGATTTTCGCCTCAACTTCTTTTTCCAGTCCGTTTGCTGTGATGTACAATTCACATTGCTGATCAATTGCAGCATTCATAAAGAAACCAAGCAACATAGGAGCTGGTCCATTGATTGTCATACTTACCGAAGTCATAGCATGCACTAAATCAAATCCAGAGTACAGTTTTTTAGCATCATCTAGGCAGCAAATAGAAACACCCGCATTCCCAATTTTACCATAAATATCTGGACGTAAATGAGGGTCGTTTCCGTAGAGAGTCACACTATCAAAAGCAGTTGACAAACGCTTAGCTGGCAATCCTGCACTTACATAGTGAAAACGTTTGTTAGTTCTTTCAGGCCCACCTTCTCCAGCAAACATGCGGGAAGGGTCTTCGCCTTCTCTTTTAAAAGGATATAATCCTGAAGTAAATGGAAATTCTCCTGGAACATTTTCTTGTAAACACCAACGTAAAATATCTCCCCAAGCTTCGTACTTTGGCAAGGCTATTTTTGGTATTTGAGAGTGTGATAACGACTCCGAATGTGTTTTTATTTCAATCACCTTATCTCTCACTTTAAACGAGTAGATTGGGTTTTTATATTTGTTTACTTTTTCATCCCAAGTCAAGATCACTTCCCAGTTGTAAGCATCTAAATCCATTTTTACTTTATCAAATTGATTCAGCAATAGATTAAGGAAAATATTATTTTCATCCTGTTCTTTGATGGCAGAGGGATAGACTGATGCATCATCAAGTCCTGTTTTTGTTATAGTAGGAAGTTTTCCAGAAACGGATTCAATGGTTTTGAAAATACCATATAACTTTTGAGCTACTTTTTGTTGGCTCAAAGCGGTTTCGTCATATTTACGATTGCTCTCCGCAATTTCAGATAAGTAACGCGTTCTGTGCGGTGGAATTACGAATATCTTCTCACTCATTTCACGAGTTACCTCAAAAGTTGATTTCAAGTTGGACTCCGTTTTCTCTACAATTTTATCCATGATGGATTTGTAAAGCGTGTTCATCCCTGGATCATTGAACTGAGATGCAATAGTCCCAAAAACAGGCATCTCATCAGGATTTACATCCCATAGATTGTGATTGCGTTGGTACTGTTTTTTAACATCACGAATAGCATCTAATGCGCCACGTTTGTCAAATTTATTTAAGGCTACTAAATCAGCAAAATCAAGCATGTCGATTTTTTCTAATTGAGTCGCAGCTCCAAACTCTGGAGTCATTACGTATAATGAAACATCTGAATGGTCCATAATCTCAGTATCCGATTGACCAATTCCAGAAGTTTCTAGAATGATAATATCATATTTCGCTGCTTTGATAACTTGAATTGCATCAGCAACATATTTAGATAGGGCTAGATTGGATTGACGTGTTGCCAATGAACGCATGTACACACGAGGATTATTGATTGCATTCATACGGATTCTATCTCCTAATAAAGCACCTCCTGTTTTACGTTTAGATGGATCAACAGATATTAATCCGATTGTTTTTTCTGGAAAATCAATTAAAAAACGACGCACTAACTCGTCTACCAATGACGATTTTCCTGCTCCTCCTGTACCTGTGATTCCAAGAACGGGAGTTTTACAGTTTTTATTTATTTCATGAATGGCATCCAATGCTGGTTTAGCCACATCAGGAAAATTCTCAGCTGCAGATATAATTCTAGCAATTGCTGTTGGATTTTTAGATTCTAATTGCGCTACTTCATCCGTTAACTTATCTCCAGTAGGAAAGTCTGATTGTTGTACTAAGTCATTAATCATTCCTTGTAATCCCATGGAACGCCCATCATCTGGCGCATAAATACGTGTGATTCCGTAGGCCTGCAGCTCCGCTATTTCTGAGGGTAAAATTACTCCTCCTCCACCACCGAAGATTTTAATATGTCCTGCTCCTTTTTCTTTTAGCAAGTCATACATGTATTTAAAATACTCATTGTGACCCCCTTGATAAGACGTCATTGCAATCGCATTAGCATCTTCTTGAATAGCAGTATTCACAACTTCTTCTACGCTACGGTCGTGACCTAGGTGAATTACCTCTACTCCGGTAGATTGAATAATTCTTCTCATTATATTTATAGCTGCATCATGACCATCAAATAATGAGGCTGCAGTTACTATTCTTACTTTATTCTTAGGAATATACGGTGTTTGTGGATTCATTTTGAGAATATGATAATTTTAAGGGTGCAATTTACAAAATTTTTTAATGGTTGTTCTATGTTCCTTTGAGATGTTAATAAAAAATCGAATATCTTCTAGATTAGCCCCGATGGAAGTGGCATCCCACGCTTTTTGGCGTGGATATAACGGACAGCGGGACAATTGTTCCTAAATATAACATAAAGTTCGTGCTTCCATAAAAAATTATGCCCCTCTATTTAATTTAAATAGTATTTTTGGTAGAAATAAAAAAATCATGAAAAAATTAGTATTAATTATAGCCTTGTTTTCTCTTTCTAGTTGTGCCGAATTACAACAAATTGCAAATCAATATCCCACACTTGGAACTATAGGAAGCACTAATATTGCTGCCGGTTTACGAGAAGCCTTAAATAATGGTATTACTAAACAAGTAACAAAACTTACTGCGACCGATGGTTTTTTTAAAAATGAAGCTGTAAAAATTCTTTTGCCTCCCGAATTACGAAAAGTAGACGCGGGATTAAGAAGTATAGGATTGAGTTCCCTTGCTGATGAAGGTTTAAAAGTACTGAACCGCGCTGCTGAAGATGCAGTAAAAGAAGCCACACCAATTTTTGTAGATGCAGTAAAAAACATCACTTTTACGGATGCAAAAACTATTTTATTGGGGAACAATAGCGCCGCCACTGTTTATTTACAATCAAGTACCTCAACTGCTTTGTATGCTAAATTTAATCCTGTTATCAAAAATTCATTTAGCAAAGTGGGAGCGGATAAAGTGTGGTTGAACATCATTACAAAGTACAACAGCATTCCTCTAGTAAATAAAGTAAATCCAGACTTGAATGACTACGTAACGACGCAAGCAATGAATGGTGTTTTTAAGATGATTGCTGTTGAAGAGCTAAACATAAGAACCAATATCAGTGCTCGAACTTCTCCTTTATTACAATCCGTTTTTGCCATGCAAGACAAAAAATAATTAATATCTATTTCCAATAATAAGCAACTAAAATGCAAAAGATTACCTTACTCATACATTGCAAAGACCAAAAAGGAATTATTGCAGCCGTAACTAATTTTATCCTAAAAGTCGAAGGAAACATTACCTATATCGATCAACATGTGGATGTAGAACAAAATGTTTTTTTTATGCGTTTAGAAAGTCAATTGACAAATGATTCTATTAGTTTAGCATCGATCAAAGAGGATTTCCAAAAAACAATTGCACATGATTTTAACATGGCTTGGGATTTTTATAACAAAGATGTAAAACCTAAGATGGCGCTATTTGTTTCTAAATACAACCATTGTTTGTATGATATTTTAGGCCGTTATAGCGCAGGCGAATTAGAAGTAGAGATCCCTTTAATAATAAGTAATCATCAAGATTTAAAACCTATCGCAGATCAATTTAACATTCCGTTTTTTCATGTCCCATTTACAAAGGATAGTAAAGAAGAAGGAGAAAAAAAGCAGATTGAGTTATTGAAAGAGTTTGAAGTGAATTTTATTGTTTTGGCACGATACATGCAAATTATCACACCCAAATTGATTGCGCTCTACGAAAATAAAATTATCAATATTCACCACTCCTTTTTACCTGCTTTTCCTGGTGCAAAACCTTATCATTCAGCATTCAAACGTGGAGTAAAAATTATTGGAGCAACGAGTCATTATGTCACTGAAGAATTAGATGAGGGTCCAATTATTGAGCAAGATATTTCACGTGTTTCACATGTCAATTCCGTAGATGATTTCATCATGAAAGGAAGAGATTTAGAACGTATCGTACTAGCAAGAGCCATAAAATTACATGCGGAACGAAAAGTAATGACCTATAGTAATAAAACAGTTATTTTTCTATAAACCACTGTTTTTCAATTGTTAAAAAGAAAAAACTAAAATCTTAACTATTACACAACAAACTAATAACACAATTTTAACATCTTAACACGGAGTTATATATGATCTTTGCATAGTAATAAACTGGTTATTTATTATTTGGTTTTGGTTAGTTAAAAAAATGCCGGCATTTTAGGATGTCGGCATTTTTTTATTTTTTTCTACTCATGAATGAGAGTACTTCCCTGTTAAAAACAATAGGCTGCTCGACATTAACCACATGCCCACAATTTTCAATTACTAATAAACTGGAGGATTTATAATGATTTTCTACCACTTTACGAACCGAGGGTAAAAACATATAATCTTCCTCACCCATGACGTATAATGTAGGGATATTTAACTCCACTTGACGAAACCATTTTAAAACAGGATTAATTTCGGCAGTAAGCTTAAACCATTTAATAAATTCCTTTTGATAGAGTTTTTTAGCTTCATTGATAAAGAGTAAGCGAGATTTTTTATGACTTTTTTTAGGCATAATCACAAAAGCAAAAAAGCGATATAGAACTAAATAAGGTAAAACATACTTGAATGCGTTTCCTAATTTCATTAATATTTGCGAACGAAAATTCATTTTTAAAATTGCACCACCAAGTACCATAGTTTGCACTCTTTCCGGATACATTTCAGCCAATTGTCTTATCAATATTGTTCCTAATGAAATACCTATGAAATGTGATTTTTCAATTTTGAGATGATCCAGCACTTCTAGGATATCATTAGCCAAAGCCGAAAACGTATATTTTTGTTTGAATGCTGTTTTTAATGTAGGTTTAGAATCTCCATGACCTCTTAAATCCAATAATAATACATTGTAGTGTTTTTGAAAATCCCTAATTTGCTTAAACCAAATAGAAGAACTCCCTCCTGCACCGTGCACAAAAGTTACCCATTGCTTCCCCTGCTCGCTTTCACTTGCTTGAGTTGCCTTCTTATTTTCATAAATTGTAAAACTAATCACGGTTTTTTGGCAAAAATACTATAATAATTCTAAATCTCATCCTATTCTATTTTTTAAGTATTTTATACTATTCAAAAAAACTAAATTTGCAAAAAATTACGATTATGATGGGCTTACTAAGTGAAAAGAATGAAATTGAAAAACTCCAAAAAGAATACAAAAAATTAGCAGAAACAAATTTTAAAGAAAATAATACACCGACGATTAAAACTCCTGAAGAAGAATTAATTCTTGAAGAATGTTAATTTTTTTGTTTTACTAATTTAAATTCAAAACCATTTCTAAAAAAGAGATTCTAAAAAATAGAATCTCTTTTTTATTTAAAAATGAACGTTCCTTTTTTTTAGGCTTTCAATATTGATGAGTATTAGCACTGAGGCTCGTCTTTTTTTAATATTTAACATGAAAGGAAGATCAAAATTTCATTTACAAGAACCAAAAATCACTAAAAAAAAACCTCAACTATAGGATTATATTTTAAAAAATATACGCCTATTACTCTGTAATACAATGTATTAAAATATTATTTAGAAATAATCTAAACAAAATTTTGCAGATATTAATTTGAGTATTATATTTGCATTATTATTTTTATTTAATCTTAATAACACACATGAAATATTCTAAATTAATTTATTCAGCCTTAACTATAGCTTCATTATCTATCATTTCTTGTACCAATGATGATGGTTCATCTGAAGAACCAATTGCTAACTATACGGTACCTGCAACCTATACATTTGAAAGAAACAGCACAACTACTGTTGATTTTTCAGGACAAAGTAATAGATTACTGATGTTAGAAGAAATGGGGAATGTCATAAAAAATGCTGCTACAAATGGAACAATTGCCGACAAAACCGTATTGAGCAACATGTACTCCAATTCGAATAATCCTTTCTCAACAACTGACTTGAATACTTCAGGAAAACAATTGAAAGATAAAACAGCGGCTTCAAAAGATTATTTCGAATTGTACTTAGGAGGTGGAAGTACTACTGAAAAACTGAGCGTTCAAGCTTTCTTTGAAACACAATTAACTTTAGCACAACAAGCTAGTTTAGGTACTAATGCTGCTGCCGGAGTTGCGGGTGCCTATCTAGACGGAACAAGCAAACGATTATTTGCACCAAATGGTTTAGAACCACAACAAATTCTTCTAAAAGGAATGATGGGAGCTAGTTTCATGGATCAAATTGCTAACAATTACTTAAGTAAAAACAAACTAGATGAAGGATCTAATAAAATAAACAATTCCAATAAAATTGTAGAAACAGGTAAAACCTACACTACAATGGAGCACAACTGGGATGAAGCCTACGGATATATTTATAGTGTTGATGGAACAAAATTCTGGAGTAGTTACATTAGCCAAGTAAATGCTGATGCTGATTTTAATACCTTAACTGCTGATATCAATTTAGCTTTTCGTAAAGGTAGAGCAGCAATTGTTGCTAATGATTATGCCACTCGTGATGCACAAATTGCCATTATTAAAGCTAAACTAGCCTTAGTACCTGCAGTAAGAGCTGTGTTTTATTTACAAGAAGGAAAAGGAAAATTAGTAACCGATAAAGGAGCGAAAGCCTTCCATGCGCTTTCAGAAGCATATGGATTTATCATTTCATTAAGATACACAAATAATCCAGCAACAAACGCTCCTTACCTTTCAAAATCAGAAGTTGATGCTATGCTTGCTAATATGGTGAGCGGTACAAATGGACTATGGGATATTGATACATTGGGCGCTAAATTAGATGCCATGTCGACTCAAATCGCAATCAAATTTGGTTTCACAGTTGCACAAGCAGCTACAGTAAATTAATTTAGAATAAATATAGATAAGTACGAATTGATTTGTATTTTTGCAAAATAAAAAAAAGTAACATGAAGAAACTATTGATACTCTTTACCGCTTTAATTACAATAGTAGCTTGTTCCTCAAGCGACGATAGTAGCGATGTAACAGGAGGTAGTAATTACGACCGTAAATTACTTTTAACCAATTGGGCCGATAATATTATCGTTCCAAGTTATACAAACTACCAATCTAAAATTAAAGTACTTGCAACTAATATTGCTACCTTTAATACAACTCCATCCGAAGCAAACTTACTAACAGTAAGAGCTTCTTGGTTAGAAGCGTACAAAGCCTATCAATATGTTGCTATTTATAGCTTTGGAAAATCCGAAGAAATAAACCTTAAAGAAAGCGCCAATACCTACCCAACCAATGCTGCTGGAATTGATGCTAATATTGCAACTGGAGGATACAACTTGACCTTATTATCGCAATTTGACAAACAAGGTTTTCCTGCACTTGATTACTTAATCAACGGACTAGGTACAACAAATGCTTCAATTATTTCATTCTATAGTACAAATGCCAACGCAACAAAATACCAAAAATACTTAACTGATGTAGTGGCTCGTTTACAAACAACTGCTGATACAGTTTTGGCTGATTGGAATTCAGGATACAAAGCAACGTATATCGCTAATAGCGGTACAACTGTAAGTAGCTCTGTAAATATCACAACGAATAACTATGTTAAGAATTTAGAGAAAAATATTCGATCAGGAAAAATGGGCATTCCATCTGGAGTTTTTTCAAGCGGCGTTAAATTTCCTGAAAAAGTAGAAGCGTACTACAAAAATGATGTTTCAAAAGAATTGTTCACTACAGCGCTTAAAGCGTCACAAGATTTTTTTAATGGAAAACATTTTAACAGCTCCACAACAGGAGAAGGTTTAAAATCTTATTTAGATTATGTTAATGCTTTACGTACTGGAGTAAAACTAAGTACCATTATCAACAATCAATTTAGCGCGATTTTTACATCGACAGCAACACTAAATACTAGTTTTTCGAATCAGATCAACAGTGACAATTCTAAAATGCTCGCTGCATATGATGCGTTACAACAAAATGTGGTCTATGTAAAACTTGATATGATGCAGGCGTTAAATATCACCATTGATTATGTAGATGGTGACGGAGATTAATTTTAGTAAAAAGAAGAACCAACGATTACTTGATTAAATAGCTTCACACTAATGATTCAAAATTATTTCAAACAATATACTTCAGCCGCAACGCTAGCTTTTTATAGGCTAGCGTTTGGTTTAATGATGCTATTGAGTTTGATTCGTTTTGCGAGTTATGGTTGGATCAAAAAATTTTACATTACCCCTGGATTTCATTTTACCTATTATGGTTTTGAATGGGTAAAACCCATTGGAAATTATACGTATTTAGTATTTTTAATTTGTGGTCTAGCAGCCTTATTTGTAGCTATTGGCTATAAATACAAATGGGCAATTCTAAGCTTCTTTTTGAGTTTTACCTATATTGAGTTAATGGATAAAACCACTTATCTCAATCACTACTATTTTATATCATTAATCAGTTTTGTATTATTGTTTTTGCCCGCCAACTGTTATTTTTCAATTGATGCTGCTAAAAACGAGAAATTACGTTTTGAAAAAATACCAACTTGGAACATTGATATTCTAAAATTACTTTTAGCTGTTGTTTATTTTTATGCGGGACTGGCTAAACTTAATTCAGATTGGTTATTAGAAGCCATGCCGCTTAAAATATGGTTACCCCACAATTCTAATCTACAGGTTATTGGTCCTTTGCTAAATCAAAATTGGGTGCATTACGCTTTTAGTTGGACAGGAGCAATTTACGACCTCGGAATCGTGTTTTTATTATTGTACAAAAGAACTAGACTTTTTGGATTTATTCTAGTCGTAGTTTTTCATATATTAACTAAAATACTTTTCCCAATAGGCGTCTTCCCTTACGTTATGATCATCAGTACGCTAATTTTCTTTGATGCTAGTTTCCACAAAAAAGCCTTAACCTATATTTCAAAAATATTCTCCAGTAGTCTTGCTTTATTCGAAAACGGAAAAGTAAAAACACAAAATTTCAATACCAAAAATCAACTCAAAATCGCTTTTATAGGCAGTTTTCTGGCCTTTCAACTGCTGTTTCCTTTTAGGTATTTATGCTATCCCAATGAATTATTTTGGACCGAAGAAGGTTTCCGTTTCTCCTGGCGCGTAATGCTGATGGAAAAAGCGGGATACACGACCTTTACCGTAAAAGATGCAATCACAAAAAAAGAAATTACTGTAAATAACAGCCATTTTTTAACTGCATTTCAAGAAAAACAAATGGCATTTCAACCTGATTTTATACTGGAATATGCACATTATTTGCATGATTATTATAAGGAGCAAGGCCTCACTGAGCCCGAAGTATATGTAGAAAGTTATGTAGCACTCAACGGAC
The DNA here is from genome assembly GCA_963924965.1 of uncultured Flavobacterium sp. Lineage (GTDB taxonomy): Bacteria > Bacteroidota > Bacteroidia > Flavobacteriales > Flavobacteriaceae > Flavobacterium. The sequence continues at coordinate 13,825 of CAWURM010000022.1, read as the reverse complement.
GATTAAGCCAAAAATATATAGACTCAAAAATAAATTTAGCCAAAGAAAATGAAAGTTTCAAACACAAAACCTGGATTCTACCTTTTAATGATGAAATTAAAGGATTTTAGTCTAATTCTATTTTTAATTTTTCCCCTACTTACTATCGCTCAAAATAAAATTTCAGGTGTAGTAACTGATGGAAATGGAAAAAAACTGGCTCGAGTAGAAATCTATAACAAGTCTACCAATACCAAAACATTTACTGATGCAAATGGTGCATTTGAAATCAATGAAAAAAAATCAGGAAGTTTTGATTTTGTTTTTTTCAAAGAAGGGTACGCCATTATTGAGCAAAATAGTATTACTACTGGCAGTACAATCACAATTACCTTGACAAAAATAAATAACCTAACCGAGGTAATTATTAAAAAACAAAACGAAAAAGTATTTGCCCTTCATAAGTTAAAAGACATCGAGGGTACCGCTATTTATGCCGGTAAAAAAACGGAAGTAATTGCCATTGATAAATTAACTGCTAACAAGGCAACTAACAATGCCCGACAAATATTTGCACAAGTAGTTGGACTTACCATCAATGAAAGCTCCGATGGTGGTTTACAATTAAGTATAGGTGGTCGCGGATTAAATCCAAACCGAACTTCCAATTTCAACACACGCCAAAATGGCTATGATATCAGTGCTGACGTATTAGGTTATCCAGAAAGTTATTATGCTACTCCTACCGAGGCGCTAGAAGAAATCCAAGTTATTCGCGGTGCCGCTTCTTTACAATACGGGACCCAATTTGGTGGCCTAGTAAACTTTAAGACAAAAACACCCAGCAAAAAACCATTTGAATTAACCTATAGAAACACCATTGGATCTTATGGTCTATTTACTAATTTCACATCCTTAAGCGGTACCAAAGACAAATTCAGTTACTATACTTTTTACAATTACAAACAAGGAAATGGTTTTAGACCCAACTCCGAATTTCACAGCGAAAATTATTTCGCTAATTTCAATTACCAATTCAGTGATAAAACGGCGCTGCATTTTGATTACACCTATTTCAACTATTTAGCACAACAAGCGGGCGGTTTGACTGACGTGATGTTCAATCAAGATCCTACACAAAGCAATAGAAGCCGCAACTGGTTTGCAGTAAACTGGAATTTATTTTCGTTACGTTTAGAGCATAAATTTAATAATGACGCTGATTTTTCACTTCAACTATTTGGACTAGATGCCAGCAGAAAAACCGTGGGTTATCGCTCAAATCGCGTTTCAAGTGCTGATCCAGAAGGAAGTGTGAGGGATTTAATCGCGGGAGACTTTGTTAATTGGGGAGCCGAAGCCCGTTATTTAAAACGCTACTCCATAGGCGAAAACACAAGTGCTTTTTTAATTGGTACCAAATATTACCAATCTAAAAACACAGGACTACAAGGTCCTGGAAGCACGGGTAGCGATGCCAATTTTAAGCTTGCCTCTACTGAATTTCCTTTTTATGCCAATCAATCTAATTATACATTCCCTAATTTAAATGTGGCGATATTTGGAGAAAACATATTCAAAGTCAACGCTAATTTTTCTATTACTCCCGGTTTTAGATTCGAAAAAATAAAAACACAAGCCCAAGGTTCTTATCGAAAAATCAACCTTGATTTAGCTGGCAACGTAATCCTAGACGATGAACAATTTGAGAATAACATTAAAGACCGAAATTTTGTTTTATTAGGTGTTGGTTTAAGTTATAAGCCGAAAAACCAAATCGAAATTTACGGAAACGTATCCCAAAACTATCGTTCTGTTACCTTTAACGATATTCGTACCGTAAGCCCTAGCCAAGTAATTGACAGCAATATTTCGGACGAAAAAGGATTTACTTCTGATATTGGAATTCGGGGACAACTAGGTAACAAAGTAACATTCGATGCTAGTATTTATGGATTGTATTACAACGACAAAATAGGAGAATACGAGACCCGTAACCCTAATGGATCAGCAGCTGTGGTACGCTACCGTTCTAACATAGGAACTGCAGTTACTTATGGTTTTGAAACCATGTTTGACTGGAGCTTGAGTAAAACCTTCTTTCAAAATAACGAGAATTTTATTTGGAATGCTTTTTCGAATATCGCTGTTACCGATTCTCAATATTTAAAATCAGATGCGCCTAATATTCAAGGAAACAAAGTAGAATTTGTACCGCTTTTTAATGTCAAAACGGGAACCGGAATTGGGTATAAAAACTTTATGACGAGTTTACAATTCACGTATGTTTCTTCGCAATTTACAGAGGCTAACAATAGTAAAACAGACGCAAATGACAATACTTATGGAATATTTGGAGAGATTCCTGCTTATTATGTAGCTGATATTTCGGCGTCGTACAAATGGAGGAAATGGAAATTAGAGGCAGGTATTACTAATTTAACAAACAATAGTTATTTTACCCGCAGAGCGACCGGATATCCGGGACCCGGTATTATACCATCTGAAAATAGAACTTTTTACACTACTTTAGAATTAGTGTTTTAAAGAACAAAACATTACAAACTTGAAAACCATTTAGAAATTAAAAATAATTAAGACTGGTGCTTAATTATTTTTAATTTCTAAATGGTTTTTTTTATTACTATCGACTCGAAGCTTCACTTTATCGTAAGCAAAAAACTAGTTTCCTAAATTACGATGTAACATTTTAAAGTAAGCAAATGCTTTCAGCAAGCGACTTCCATACCAAGAAAACATTTCACCATCTACTAAAATTGTTTGTGCTTTAGAGCTGTGATTACTTATTTCATAACCCTCTTCTTTTTTAAAGGGATAGGGTTCTGAGGATAGAAAAATGAAATCAGGATCTCCTTCTTTCACGATATCTTCAATGGCAACTTCAGGATAACGCCCTTTGGTATCATATATATTCTTGAAGTGGTTTAGTTTCAATAATTCATTTATAAAATTATCCGAACCCGCTACCATATAAGGATTCTTCCATATGAAATACGCTACTTTTTTCTCCGGGATATCCTTGATAAAACTTTTAAAATCACTCCAGGCAAAAGCTAATTTATCGTTCCACTTTTTAGCCTCCGTCCGACAATTAAAAAGCTGCCCAAAATCAGAAATCATTTGGATATTATCTTCAATGGTGATAATGTTTGTCACCCAAACCGGACAAATTTCGCTTAGTTTTTCCACAATTTCTTGTGTGTTTTCTTCTTTATTGCAAATGATAATGTCTGGTTCTAATAATCGGATTTTTTCATAATGCACTTTTTTAGTCCCTCCTACTTTTGTTTTAATCGACTTAAAATGATAGGGATGCACACAAAACTTCGTAATACCAATTATTTTGGCTTCTTGCCCTAAATCATATAACAATTCTGTTTGAGAGGGAACAAGAGAGATAATTCGCTTAGGCGAAGTTTCGAAAGTGTGGGAAGTTCCAAGTTGATCGGTAAATGAGATTTGTTTCAAGTTTATTTTGTTAAAAATTTAAAAGATCCAACCACAAAGTTTGCAAAGGGTTACACAAAGCACACAAGTTTTTTTTTAGTTACAAAGTTCACTAGGTTTGAGCGTAAGGTTTGAATTTCAAAATTAGACAATCACATTTCAAGTATTCGAAAATTGAAGCTTTTTAAAACCATTTAAGCGTGAATAAAAATTAGGGTCTTTTTTTTGTAGACAATCCACAACTTTAAACCGGAAACTTTACACTCACAATCTCCGACATTTCTTGTTGCATTTTCAGTGCTTCTGCTCTAGCTTTTTCGGCAAAATCAGTTCCGTTTGAAGCATAAATAATTCCTCTTGATGAATTAATCAATAACCCAATATTGTCATTCATTCCGTATTTACATACTTCAGAAAGGCTGCCTCCTTGTGCTCCTACTCCAGGAACTAGCAAGAAACTATCTGGAACAATTTTACGAACCTCAGTAAAATATTCGGCTTTAGTGGCACCCACTACATACATCAAGTTTTCGTTATTTTTCCATGATTTGGAGGTTTCTAAAACTCGTTTGTACAATTCTTGTCCGTCCACTAAAAGTGTCTGAAAATCAAATGCCCCCTCGTTAGAAGTTAGGGCTAGCATAATAGTATGTTTACTTTCGAAAGCTAAAAAGGGTTCAACTGAATCTTTCCCCATATAAGGAGCGACCGTGACACTATCAAAATTCAAATCTTCAAAAAAAGCTTTGGCATACATTGATGACGTATTTCCTATATCTCCACGTTTGGCATCCGCGATCGTAAAAATTTCGGGGTAATTTTCGTTGATATAATAGATTGTTTTTTGCAATGACATCCACCCTTTTAGACCATAGGCTTCAAAGAAAGCGATATTTGGTTTATAGGAAACACACAAATCATGGGTCGCATCAATTATCGCTTTATTAAACTCAAAAATTGGGTCTTCTAATTCTAAAAGATGTTTGGGAATCTTATTTAAATCGACATCTAAACCTACGCATAAAAACGATTTTTTCTCTTGGATTTGATTGATCAGTTGTTGTGTAGTCATTCCGTTAAAAAGTTTAAAGTATAAAGTTTCAGGTTATGTCGCTATGAACTCAGTTGTACGCTTTGTTATTTTAAATTTAAAAAAAATGCCAAAACTAAAATTAAGTATGGCATCTTTTATATTTTCAATATTCTTTACTCTTATTTCTTAAAAAACTTCGCTAGCTTCTTTCAATTTTTCCATATTGTTCACTAAGGCAAGCTCATCAACAATTTTCTGGATGTCTCCATTCATGATGTTTCCTAAGTCATATAGTGTCAAACCAACTCTGTGATCTGTTACGCGCCCTTGTGCATAATTGTACGTACGAATTTTAGCTGAACGGTCACCAGAACTTACTTGAGAAGTACGTGTAGTAGCATCTTCGGCTTGTTTTTTGGCTAATTCTTGTTCGTATAAACGAGAACGCAATACAATAAACGCTTTATCTTTATTCTTATGTTGTGATTTTTGATCTTGACATTGCGCTACCAATCCAGTTGGAATGTGTGTTAAACGCACCGCTGATTTCGTTGTGTTTACCGATTGTCCACCAGGTCCAGACGAACAAAAGAAATCCACGCGTACATCATTCATATCAATTTGCACGTCAAATTCCTCTGCTTCTGGCAAAACCATAACTGTCGCTGCTGATGTGTGAACACGTCCTTGCGTTTCTGTTTGTGGGACCCGTTGCACACGGTGCACACCTGCTTCAAACTTCAAAGTTCCATAGACATCTTCACCTGTAACTTCAAAGATAACCTCTTTAAATCCACCCGATGTTCCTTCATTCATATCCACAACTGATGTTCTCCATCCGCGGCCTTCACAGTATTTTGTGTACATACGGAATAAATCCCCTGCAAAAATACTTGCTTCATCTCCACCTGTCCCGGCACGAATCTCCACCATCACATTCTTTGCATCTTCTGGGTCTTTCGGAATCAACATAAATTTAATTTCTTCCTCTAGCTCTGGTAATCGTTCCTTTGCTTCATCGAGTTGCATCTTGGCCATTTCGGTCATGTCAGCATCACTATTGTCAGCAATTATTTCATTCGCCTCCTCAATATTCGCCATTAAAAGAACGTATTCGTCTCTTTTTTCAGCCAATGCTTTTAAGTCTTTATATTCCTTATTCAATTGCACATAACGTTTCTGATCAGAAATAACATCCGGCTGGATAATTAAATCCGAAATTTCATCGAAACGTTGTTTTACTATTTGAAGTCTATCTAACATAATCGTAGTCCTTTATTTCTTCTAGTTTATATTTTTTGCCCAAGAGCAGAAGTAACCTCTGATTAGTTTTTTTTTAATTTTGATCAAAAAATCGTCATACGGTTCGGATTGCAAAAATACGAAATTTTTGTTTAAAATTTCAAGTAAAATTCCGAGTTTTTTAGGAGCTATTTCTTGCTATCCGTTGCATCTTTTTCTTCTTAAAACCGCAAGAAAAAGGATACTACTGCGAACGCATTTTTATGAAATCCAACAAATAAAAACACTGTTTTAATAAGAAAACTTCCAGACAACTATAATCCTGTCAACCATAAAACTCAACAAGAATCTTTTGCAAACAAAATGACATTAGAACGTTTTCAAGATTCATTCGAATAAAAAAACAACGCTTCAAGAAAAACTACTAGTGATTCTTAAACCGTTGTCATATTATTGGAGACATGCACAAATGATCTCCCTTTTTTAGTTTATTTACCCCAGCAATCGACAGTTGCAAATTTATATTTAACACTGTCAAAGTTGATAGGTTGCCCTTTAACAAAGGAAGACTTGCCAAAATAGTATTCTATTTTACCACTCCCTAAAACAAGACTGTCCCCTTTTTTTAAAAATGCCATTGGGTTACTAAATATTTTTGTTTTCTCTGATCCTTGATAAAAGGAGTAATCCACAAAAAGTGTATCACCACGAAATTCACCTTTTATTTTTCCAATCTTTTTTGGCTTAGCAAAAAGGCTCATGATCATATCCCCTGTTATTTTATTATCCTTGGAGGTGATCATTTTCATCTCAATAGTATCACTTTCATACAAGGACTTGTAGCATGCTTGATTCATGGTTTTTTCAGCCAGGACCAGTGTATCTTTAGCATCTTTTTGACTTTGCTCCTTTTTACAACTTTGAAGTCCAACACATGTTAATAGCAAAAAAAATAGGCCTAGATTTTTCATAATAGTAAACAGTTTAGTTTATAAATTGGTGAATATTTACTACTAATTTACGAATAAATAGCTTGAATACCTGTCTGTTTTCTGTTTAATGTTAGAACAAGAGTTAATTAGATCCAAAACCCTCTATTGATATTCTCTTCAAACTAGTATTATTGGTGAATTACACTATAAACAATGACGTATCAACACCATTTTTTTATACTTTTATAAAGCTAAAAATATTTCTTTGTTTGAACAATTATTAAAATGAATCCCAAAGTTGACACCTTTATCATTAATGCCCAAAAATGGCAGCAAGAAATGGAACAATTACGAAAATTGTTACTGGATTGTGAGCTTACCGAAGAATTCAGGTGGCGAACCCCTTGTTATTGTTTTCAAGGGAAGAATGTGGTTTTAATAGCCAGTTTTAAAGGATTTTGTGCGCTTAGTTTTCTCAAAGGCTCTTTGCTACAAGACCCCAACAGTTTATTAGTCCCACCGGGAGAAAACAGTCAGTCGGTTCGTTTTTTTAAATTCACTAGTTTAAAAGAAATTAAAAATCAAAAAACCATACTACAAAACTATGTTTTTGCGGCAATTGAGATTGAAAAATCAGGCTTAAAAGTCGATTTAAAAAGCAATACTGAACTCGAATTAGTTCCAGAGTTAGAAAAAGCATTGGCTTCAAATCCAGATTTAAAAAGAGCTTTTGTAGCTTTGACTCCTGGGCGTCAAAGGGGATACAATCTATATATTTCATCAAGCAAAAATTCCAAAACAAGAGTAGCCCGAATTGAAAAATACATACCTCGCATTCTGGACTGCAAAGGAATTCATGATTGCGTGTGTGGGTTGTCTAAAAAAATGCCGAGTTGTGACGGTTCTCATAAATATATTCGAAAAGAGACAAAATAAAATAGACCAATTTTTCTTTGGTGGATTATAAAAAACTAACGTTCTTGCTAGCCCTGATGGAAGCGGCATCCTCGTAGCGAAGCGAAGAGATAGAGCGTACAACAGGAGCTGTTGTAATTGTAAACTGTATTCGTTCTGCTCCTAAAAAAACTACTAAGAGAACCGTCGTTCATAACTCCTGAAGATTTCTTTTTAATACCAATTTCTAAATTCCTACTTTGCGACTTCAAATTAGTAGAAAAAAATGAAGGTTTGTATTGCCGAGAAACCAAGTGTAGCACGCGAAATTGCATCCGTTTTAGGAGCGAATACCAAGCATGATGGCTATTATGAAGGGAATGGCTATGCGGTAACCTATACTTTTGGGCATTTATGCACCTTGAAAGAACCGAATGATTATAAATCCTATTGGAAAAGCTGGGATTTGAACAACTTACCTATGCTTCCTGAAAAATTTGAGACGAAAGTCGTACAGAATTCGGGGATTCAAAAGCAGTTCAAAATCATTAAAGGTTTGTTTGACAAAGCCACGCTAGTGATCAACTGCGGGGATGCTGGGCAAGAAGGAGAATTGATCCAGCGCTGGGTCATGAACGAAGCCAATTATAAAGGCGAAGTGCAACGCTTATGGATTTCGTCCTTGACGACAGAGGCTATAAAAGAAGGTTTTGATAACTTAAAACCATCCGCCAACTACGATAATTTATACTATGCCGGTTTTTCGAGAGCTATTGGCGACTGGTTGCTAGGAATGAATGCAACTCGTTTGTACACTGTCAAACATGGCGGGTACAAGCAAGTATTGTCCATTGGTCGGGTACAAACACCTACGCTCGCGATGGTAGTGGACCGCTGGAAAGAAATTGAAAATTTCAAGCCACAACCGTATTGGGAATTGCAAACTTTATACCGAGAAACACTTTTTAGTTACGAAGAAGGTCGCTTTTTAAAAAAAGTAGACGGAGAACTTTTAGCCAATAAAGTTAAAGAGAGTGAGTTCGAAATTGTTTCTGTCGAAAAAAAGAAAGGAAACGAGTTTGCTCCTAAACTATTTGACTTGACAGGATTACAAGTATTTTGCAATACTAAGTTTGGATTTTCGGCGGATGAAACGCTCAAAATTGTACAAACCTTATACGAACAAAAAGTAGTGACCTACCCGAGAGTAGATACCACTTTTTTACCTAATGATATATACCCTAAAGTACCCGGAATCCTGCAGAAACTAACCAACTATGCAGCTTTGACGGAGCCGCTTTTAGGCAAAAAAATAAAAAAATCAACTAAGGTTTTTAACGATAAAAAAGTAACCGATCACCATGCGATTATTCCAACCGGAATTCAATCGAACTTGCAATACAATCAACAGCAGGTTTATGATATTATAACAAAACGTTTTATAGCAGTGTTTTATGACGATTGTTCAGTAGCCAATACCACAGTCATTGGTAAAGCTGCCGAGGTTGTATTTAAAACGACTGGAAAAGAGATTCTAACCAAAGGTTGGCGCATTGTTTTTGAAGATCCGAACGCCAAAGAAAAAGAAGCTGATATTTTACCCTCTTTTGTGAAAGGGGAAAAAGGACCTCATCAACCGTCATTTTTAGAAAAAGAAACCAAACCGCCCAATCAATTTACAGAAGCCACCTTATTACGTGCAATGGAAACGGCTGGCAAACAGATCGATGATGAAGATTTACGCGAATTGATGAAAGAAAACGGCATCGGCCGCCCGTCAACACGAGCCAATATCATCGAAACGCTTTTCAAACGCCAGTACATTGTACGAAACAAAAAGCAAGTATTACCCACTCCAACAGGGATTCAATTGATCGATACGATTCAGAACGAATTGGTGAAATCAGCGGAACTAACAGGGTCTTGGGAAAAGCAATTGAAAGATATCGAAAAAGGTACTTTTACTGCTGGAGCCTTCATCAATAATATGAAACGCATGGTGGAAGCCCTAGTATACGAAGTGCGCAGCGAAACGAGACATGCTAATATTTCCCATGTAGGTAGCGTTCAAAAAAGTGAAGCAAAAGCAGAGAAAAAGAAAGCCGCAGGTATTAATGCGGAAACTTGTCCAAAATGTAAGACTGGTACATTGATAACTGGAAAATCAGCCTATGGTTGTGCTAATTATAAATCCGGATGCAATTTTGTATTGCCCTTTAGTTTTGCAGAAAAAAAAAATATCTGAAAACCAATACTTACGTTTGCTTCTAAAAGGGTCTACGGTCAACCTAAAAGACTTTAAAGTAGATAAACAATCAGTAGAAGGCTTAGTCCGTTTTGATGAAGATTTCCAACTCGTATTAGAACCTAAAAAAACAACAATACCCAGTACAACTAGTACAACCACCAATCAAGCTTTAACTTGTCCTAAATGTCAGAACGGAACAATTCTTAAAGGAAATACTGCCTATGGATGCAGCAATTACAAAACTGGCTGTGATTTCAAGGTGTCATTTGAAGTGGTTCGTGAAAAATTAAAAGCTCAAAAACCTACCAAGGAATTGGTTCATAAAATACTAAAAGAGAGCCTCTAAAATGGCTTATTCCATTTCCTTTGGAAGTTTAAGTTTCTTTCCACAATTGATAAGTGTTGCGTTCAAGAGAGAATAAGAAAATTCATATAGGTGTTACTCCCTTTATCTACTCAAGTTGTGTTTATTTTTCCTAATTTTGTCAAGGTTCAACAAAAACTAATTTCAAAAACTATGTTTAAAAAAATAACTTTCCTACTACTTGTACTATCGTTTATTTCTTGCAAAAAATCAGGTATAAACGATCCTGAAAATAATGAAAAAGACAAGATTAAAGCTTCCCATTGGCTATTGGGAACCTGGGAAAATAAATCAACAGATGGAAATTTAAAAGAAATTTGGACTAAGGCCAATGATAGTGCTTACGGGGGGCAGTCTTACTTTATAAAAGGAAATGATACCATTCATTTTGAAACGATTCAATTACAACAATTAGAAGAAGAACTGACGTATTCAGCAACTATTAAAGGACAAAATAACGATAAAGCAGTTTCTTTTCAATTGACCAATGCTACGGAAAATGAGATGGTTTTTGAAAATCTAAAGCATGATTACCCACAAAAAATTACCTATAGTCAGCTAAGCCCTGATAGTTTACTAGTAAAGATTTCCGGAATGGATAAAGGCAAGTTAAGTGAAGAGCAATATGCCATGAAAAAAACAAAGTAAACTGTTTTTATATCAACTTTTATAAAACAATTAAAAAAAATCCATTAATTTATAAAAGCAAAATTAGAAAATAATCGAAGTAATATCCATCAGTCTTCAAAGCACCTCAACATCTGTAGAAACTAAAATTAAATTGTTATGACTAAATCAAAAAACAACCAATTGAAAAAAAGTTTAGGATTGGGTTTTGGAATTGCAATATTAATTGGAGGCACGATTGGAGTTGGAATATTACGCACACCTGGGGCGATAGCAGGCATGCTTGATAATTACTGGCTTATACTTTCTTGCTGGTTATTGGGAGGAATTTACATACTTATAGGGGCAAACTCTTATGCTGAACTAGCTACCATGCTTCCCAAAGCCGGAGGCTCCTACAATTATATAAAAAAGGCTTTTGGTGATTATGCAGGTTTTGTATCCGGTTGGTTTGATTATATTACTAATGCTGTACCACCTGCGTTCTATTGCATCGTTATCAGCGAATATCTTATCATCTTGTTCCCCGCACTAGAGAGTCAATCAACAGTGATGGCCATCTCCTTTTTGGTTGGTTTTACGTTACTTCATGTTACCGGAGTAAAAAATGGAAGCCTCATCCAACAACTTACTAGTGTCATTAAAGTACTTTTTTTCGTAGCTTTAATAGTAGCCTGCTTCATGTACTCTGGATTTCAATTTTTACCTATTGAAAAAGGGACACCCTTTTTTGAAATGGGAATTGTATTTGGTTTTTTTAAATCCCTTCAACTAATAATTGGAACCTATGACGGATGGTACGCCGTTTGCTTTTTTGCAGAAGAAGATAAGAACCCGAGTAAAAACATTCCAAAATCACTATTCACGGGAGCTATAATTGTAATCGTGCTATACATTTTAATCAATTTGGCTTTTTTTCAGGTAGTACCCGTTTCAGCTTTAGCAAATTCTCCTTTAGTAGCCTCTGATGTAGCAAATATAGTTTTTGGAAATAAAGGCTCCATCATCGTTACCGTCATTGCTATTTTCTCCTTAATTAGTATTCTTAATGCGTATATGATGATACCGGCCCGCATATTATTTGGTTTAAGTAGGGATGGCTTTTTCATAAAACAAGGAACAAAAATAAACAATGGAGGAACTCCAGTGGTCACCCTTATAATTTCATCATTATTCAGTTTATTCTTAATAAGTATCGGTTCATTTGAAATATTATTTTCTTTTGGAACGTTTATGTCGGTAATTGTGTGGGGATTGGCGTATTGCTCTTTATTAAAATTAAGAACTACAGCACCTAATTTACCCAGACCCTATTTATCATGGGGTTATCCCTGGACTACTTACTTTATGATTTTAGCGACTGTAACTTTATTAGTAGGATTCGCTTATAGTGATACTACAAACTTTATAATAATAGTAGGTATCGCATTAATTTCGTACCCAATTTATTGGGTGATGAAAACCAAAAATAGGGAGGTCTAATTTAAATGTAAATGGTGTAAAAACTAGGAAACCTCTTGTATTGTTATTCCATTTTCTTCTAACAGTTCTAATAAATTAGAATATTCATCGGGATCATACTTTTCGATCCCACTTTGATACCATTTAGAAATGATATTGATTTGATAGGCTGTATAATCATCGGCATCAATTGGCAAACCAAACATGCCAGAAACCAGAAAATCTTCTAACACTTTCTCAGTAACAATTCGACTAGGAATTCCTTTACTAATACATCCATTCATTCGTTCATAATCCAGTCGCCCAGATTTAAACCCATCTACAAAACCAGCTTTTTTTGTTCCTGTAAATGGTAAAAAAGGATTTGCACCTATACCATACCCCTCACAATAATCTTTTCTATAAGTCGAACTAAATATTTTTTTCATAAGCTGGTATATCTATGGTATTTTATGATAACACTTCAAAAATATTAACAATTTATCAGTAAATACGCATAAATCGTTTAAAAGAAAAAATACTCTTTAAAATGCAACTCCCATGGAGTTCATCGATAAAAATAGGGCAACCAACATTTTTTAAATCAACAATCTAACGCAAACCATTCAATAATAAAAATCCCATCTCAGTTTTAGAAAGAGATGGGATTTTTCAAATATTAAAACGGACTTAAAGACCTATTTTAGTCCTGCTATGCTATTTTCAATTGTTTCAATCTTAGCTAGAGCATCGGCTTCTTTTTGTCTTTCGTTTGCCAAAACTTTCTCTGGCGCACCATTAACAAATTTCTCGTTTGCTAATTTATTTTGAACTGATTTCAAGAATCCTTTCGTATAATCTAACTCAGCTGCCAATTTTGCAATTTCTTCTTCCACATTTATATTTCCTGTAATCGGAATAAAATACTGGTTTGAATTCACACGGTATGACAATGCTCCATCCACTTTTTCAGTTACATATTCTAGCGCTGTGATATTTCCTAATTTGCTCACAACCGAATCAAAATAAGTTGAAACATTATCATTATTAATCGCTTTTAACTCAATAGCATCTTTGAACGGAATATTCTTGTCCTTACGAATCGTTCTCACTCCAGAAATCACTTCCATGGTGTTCTCGAAATCAGCAATTAAAGCCGCGTTAAAAGGCTTCATTTCTGGCCAAGTAGAAACGATAAGTGCTTCTTCTTTTGTTCTTGGTGCTAGTATTTGCCATATTTCCTCTGTCAAGAACGGCATAAATGGATGCAATAATTTCAAATTGTTTTCTAGCATTTCGATCGCCTTCGCAAAAGTAATACTGTCAATTGGCTGTTGGTACGCCGGTTTTATCATCTCTAAAAACCATGAACAGAAATCATCCCAAACTAATTTGTAGATTCCCATTAAAGCATCTGAAATTCTATATTTCTCAAAATTATCTTCTATTTCCAAAAGTGTTTGTTGCAACTTCGCTTCATACCACTCAATTGCAACTTTTGACGATTCTGGTTGCGGTATTGCATCCGAAACCTCCCAACCTTTAATTAATTTAAAGGCATTCCATATTTTATTGGTAAACCCTTTTCCTTGGTTACA